>JANPHT010000538.1:0-7627 GCA_031424595.1 Planctomycetota bacterium | reverse complement strand
TACAAAGACGAGTCGGGCTCTGCGGACCGCCTCTGCAATATCAGTCGAGGACATTACACGTGGTGGAATAATGCGCCAGGCGAAGACATCATGACATACAATCCACGTGTCACTGGACGTTTTCAGTTGTGGCTATCGTGGGGTGCTCATGGCAGCGGCGTACATACGCGAGACGCTCGGTATTTGCTGGATCACGATGGTGCTCTTAATACTACAAATGATCAACAGGAGTTGGCCACGGTTGATCAGTACTATCTTGCCGGGGTTAAGGAAGGCGAGACCGAGCAGGTTCCACTCTGGAGCGGACTACTTCCAGTGGGAGTCTTCGAACTTAGCGATTCGTCACGGATTATTCTCCGTGGCGGCCAAACGGGGACCGGGATTACGGCGGATGTGATCGTACTTCAGGAACTGTCGACGGCGAGAGAAACTGGAGACCAGCCTGCTGCTTTTCCTTCGACTCAACCGACATTTCGTGCTCCCGTGAGTCCGCTGCAGAATATCGAACGCTTCGAACCCCGGCCGGCGAAGTTTGTTCGCTTCACGACATTGGCAACCCTCAACGACAACCAGCACGAACCGTGTCTTGATGAACTTGAGATCTTTTCACCCGACTCACCCGGCCAGAACAGGGCGCTCGCGGCTGCGGGTGTGAAAGCCACTTCGTCCGGCAACTATTCTGAAACCGGCATTCATCAGCTTAAGCACATCAATGATGGTCTCTACGGAAACGATCACAGTTGGATCTCCAGCGAAGCTGGCGGCGGATGGGTTCAGCTTGAGCTTCCAGACGTCACAACGATCGATCGAGTTGTCTGGGGACGAGACAGAAATGGAAAGTTCCCCGATCGACTTCCTGTTCGATATGAACTTGCGACATCGATCGATGGCAAAGACTGGACGATTGTGGCTCGCAGCGATGATCGCGTTCCTCTGGGCACTCCATTTGACCCGGTCCAGGCGTTGCTGGCTCGGAAGTCCGATGTGAGTCCGCTGAACTTGCCGGCGTTGCTGAACGAACTCACGGATTTAAAGGCGGAAAAGGCGAAGCTTGAAACACCCACAACAGCTTTTGCAGGCACGTTTCGAGAACCGGATAAGACGTATGTGCTTCGGCGCGGCGATCCGGAACAGCGTATGGAAGAAACGACCCCTGCCATTCCAGCATTATTTGCTAAGGCTCTACCAACAGGCCTGTCTGGATCAGCATCAAAAGAGAACACTCATGGGACCTTGACTCCCGAACAGCAGCGTCGCCTTGAACTGGCAAATTGGATCGCATCACCGACCAACCCGCTGACCGCGCGTGTCATGGTCAATCGTATCTGGTTAAATCATTTTGGGCGTGGTCTGGTCGATACTCCCAGTGATTTTGGCATCAATGGAAGTTTCCCATCACATCCGGAATTACTCGACTGGCTTGCCAGCGAATTTATTCGCAGTGGCTGGTCAATCAAGCATCTGCACAGGCTGATCCTGCAATCCGCTGCGTATCAACAGTCAAGTCATATTAACAAAGCCTCCGCTGTGATTGATCGCGACAACACGTTGCTTTGGCGATTCAGTTCACGCCGGATGGAAAGTGAAGCGATTCGCGACAGTATGCTGGCCGTCAGTGGTGAGTTGAACCTGAAAATGGGAGGTCCTGGATTTGCTTTTTTTAAGACTCGCGGAGGCCTTGATGGCTTCCCGCCACGCGAACAGTTCACGGCCGAAGAAATGAGGCGCATGATCTATTCTCACAAGGTGAGAATGGAACAAGTGCCGGTCTTCGGCGCGTTTGATTGTCCGGATGCTGGCCAGTCGATGCCTCGCCGAGGCCGTTCGACGACAGCAATTCAGGCCCTTAACCTCTTCAATAGTCCCTTCGTCTCCGATCGAGCCGACCAGTTCGCGGCGCGAGTGATGGCTGCTCATCCGGAAAGGACTGAGGCTCAGGTCGTCGCAGCCTTTCAACTGGCTTTGGGCCGCGCACCGAGAGAATCGGAACTCGCGGCATCGTCAGAGGTTGTCAATGTCCACGGTGTGTCCACATTGTGTCGGGTCCTTTTTAACACCAACGAGTTTTTATTCATTCCGTAGCTCAATTCAACCTCTTGTCTTCATTAGTTTTCCTGGGTTATCCCATGCGATCCACTCACACGTCGCTCACATCCGCCGGCCTGAATCTGATGCAGCGACGCAACTTCTTCGGCCAGACGGCATCGTCACTGAGCGCCATTGCGTTGACGCAGCTGCTGACGCAGCAGGGGCTTCTTGCCGGCGATTCAAGCGACGCGCCGCGAGTTGATGTTTCCAGACCTAACGCCCCAAGGCAAGGTCATTTTGCAGTGCGGGCCAAAAATGTGCTTGTCATCTTCTGCGCGGGTGCCTGCAGTCAATTGGAGACGTGGGATTACAAACCCGAGTTGATCAAACAAGACGGAAAGCCAATGCCCGGCGGTCCGGCAGTGACGTTTCAGGGACCAGCCGGCAATCTGGCGCGCCCGCGATACAACTTTCGGCCTTATGGCGAAACGGGCAAGATGGTATCCGACATGATTCCACACCTCGCCCAGCAGGTGGATGATTTTGCGTTTGTACACACGCTGACCAGTAAGACAAACACTCACGGGCCCGCCGAGAATTTCCTCTCCACCGGTTTTGTCCAGGATGGATTCCCGAGCATAGGCGCCTGGGTGACGTACGCGCTGGGCAGTGAAAACCAGGACCTGCCTTCCTTCGTAGCAATCCCCGACCCTCGAGGCATTCCGCAGGCCAGCATCAATAACTGGGGGCCCGGTTTTTTACCGGCCGTTTTTCAGGGCACGGCATTCAATTCCAGTCAGCCCATCCGCAATCTTTCTCCACCGAGTTCGATCAGCCGGACGGCAGACATGGCAGCTCGCGAACTCCTGAAACGCATTAATATTGAACACATGGAACACAATCCCGAAGACTCTGATCTTGCCGCGAGAATTGCCAGTTATGAACTCGCTGCGAAGATGCAATTGTCGGTGCCGGAGATCAGTGACCTTTCAACAGAACCTGAGCACGTTTTGAAAATGTATGGTGCTGATGATCCGACCGACACGTTGAAAATGGGTTACGCCCGAAACTGCATTCTGGCGAGACGGCTGATTGAAAAAGGAGTCCGCTTCGTTCAGCTTTTCAATGGAGCCTACGCCAGCGCGGGTCGATTAAACTGGGATGGTCATTCGGCTCTGCGTGAACAGTATGATATCCATGGCCGAATCATGGATCAGCCATCGGCCGCTCTGATTCGCGATCTGCGGCAGCGCGGCTTACTGGATGACACGCTGGTCGTCTGGTGCACAGAATTCGGTCGGATGCCCATGTTCCAGAAGGGTGCGCAGGGTCGTGACCATAATCCAAACGGCTTTACCGCGGTGTTGACTGGTGCGGGTGTCAAACGTGGCGTCAGCCATGGCGTGACCGACGAACTGGGCTTCAAGGCCGTGGAAAATGTTCTCTCGGTGCACGACCTTAACGCCACCATTCTGCACCTGTTGGGGCTGGATCATACACGACTGACATTCACCCACAACGGAGTCGCGCGGCGGTTGACCGATGTGCATGGGCACGTGATTCGAGAGATTCTGGTGTGAAACGGGCAACACGAATGTTTAGCCTGGATTCCCTCAAGAGGACTCAATTCGTTCGGCCAACTTTTTCCCAAGGTTAATGGAAAATCGATAAGTGGTCGTGATGGCGACGAACGCGAGCTAAAGGCCTGCTAAACTGGCAATTTCCCGATTTGAAAGAGTTTGCTGAAGGTCGCACAGTGTCGCACGATATCTACGAGAATCCTTTAATCACTCGCTATGCATCCCGTGAAATGGCCGGCATCTGGTCGGCTCAGAAAAAGCATTCGACCTGGCGTCAGCTTTGGATCGCCCTGGCGGAATGTCAGCAGCAGCTTGGGTTAAATATTTCGGACGCGCAGTTGATCGAAATGCGGGCAACGGTCGATGCCATCGACTTTACCGCAGCGGAGAAGTATGAACGTTCACTTCGTCACGATGTGATGGCCCATGTGCATGCCTGGGGTGACCAGTGCCCGAAAGCCCGGCCGATTATTCATCTGGGTGCGACCAGTTGCTTTGTGACTGATAATTCTGAGCTCATTCAGATGCGGGAGAGTTTATTTCTGATCCGTCGTCGACTGGTTCAGGTCATCGATCAGCTTGCCCGATTCGCTACTAGTTATCGGGATCTTCCCTGCCTCGGATTTACTCACCTTCAGGCCGCTCAGCCAACCACTGTTGGCAAACGCGCCACGCTGTGGTGCTGGGATCTGCTGCTCGATCTGGAGGAAATTGAACACCGCCTGTCCACACTTCGTTTTCGCGGTGTCAAAGGCACAACCGGGACTCAGGCGACGTTTTTGTCGCTCTTCAAAGGGGATCACGCAAAAGTCGAAGAATTGGATCGACTGGTAACGGAACGGATGGGATTTGCTGAATTCCATCCGGTGACCGGCCAGACTTACTCTCGCAAAGTGGATTCGCAGATGATGGCGGTCCTGAACGGTATTGCACAAACGTGCCACAAAGCAGGGACTGACGTACGAATTCTGCAGCATCGCAAAGAAGTTGAGGAGCCGTTCGGCAAGGAACAGATTGGTTCATCGGCAATGGCCTACAAACGCAACCCCATGCGAAGTGAAAGAATGTGTTCGCTGGCCAGGTTTGCGATGAGCCTTCAGGCTGGCATCGACAACACAATGGCAACGCAATGGATGGAACGAACACTCGATGACAGCGCAATTCGACGACTGGGGATGCCGCAGGCATTTCTTGCGATTGACGCGTGCCTGATCCTTTATCGCAATATTTCCAATGGGATGGTTGTCTATCCAAAGGTCATCGAGCGAAATCTGAATTCAGAATTACCATTCATGGCAACCGAAGAAATCCTGATGGCCGGAGTTCAGGCGGGAGGCGATCGCCAGGAGCTGCATGAAGTGATTCGCGTCCACAGCCAGGCGGCGGCGGACAAGGTGAAATCTCAGGGTGGCGCGAATGACTTGATCGACCGACTGAAGAATGAGTCCGGATTCTCATCCGTCGATCTTGATAGTGCGCTGGATGCAAAACTGTATATCGGGCGAGCTCCTGAGCAAGTGGATGCGTTCATCGCAAATTGCGTTGAGCCTGTACGCAGCAAGTATTCTGCCGACCTGAACCTGGATGCAGAAGACCTGCGAGTCTGAAAAAAGTCCGTCCCTGTCAATTTCAGATCCGGGATTCTAAAACGAGGGGAGCAAGGTGCATGCTGATCGGTTATGTGAGTGATGAGCGCTATGTGGCACAGGCCGATGTGATTCTTGAGTTCATTGATAAAGATGGCCGATCTTTTGAAGCTCGTTCCCGAGCAAGCGGCGCTGTCTATGTCGAGCTGCCTTCGGGGCAGTTCAAGGTGATTCTGCAAAAAACCGGATTCGGCGCAAAGTTCTCGAACGTCTCAATTCCTGTTCTGGAGCCTCATCAGTTTCGAATTCTTTCGGACGGCTTGCTTGGTTATGCATGGCCCAAGTGGGTCCGCAGCGGAGAGGAGTCTGAATTTCGAGTGCATTCCGTGGAACAGTACAAACTTGAGCTCTGGCGGTACGGCTGGCAACCGGAGCGAGTTCGAGAACTCGGCTGGCATGATGAGCATGGGCCGCGTGCCACGATGCAGGTGACTCCCGACGGCGATTACACTCAGACAGGAGTGGAATGGAATAAGGTCGGCTACGTCTGTCGAACTCATCGTCAGTTTGTGACGGCTCCCGAGCGCAGCGGCCTGTATTACTTTCGAGCCAGCACACGGTCAGGCAAGCAGTTCTCGTTCCCGTGGATCGTGGCTCCAGCCTCGCCAACCGCGAGAGTGGCTTTGCTGGCATCCAACATTACCTGGAATGCTTACAATCCGTTCGGCGGGCGCAGCAATTATATCCACGCCGATCAATTACCGCCGACACCGACAGTGAATTCCCGCGTTGAACTTCGACGCTACATTGATGCCGAACATGGAACATGGGGCTACCCAGATTATGCTCCCTTGTCCTTCGAACGTCCTGAACCATTCTGTCATATTGATTTCGATGAGCGGATTACAGATCCCATGGAAGGTCGCCAGGCCTGCCATATCGCTCCCGCAGAATGGCGACTGGCAGGCTGGCTGGAACAGCAGAACATCGACTACGATTACTATGCAGAGACGCAGCTGGACGATGGAACGCTTGACCTCTCTGCCTATCGAGTGCTGGTGATTGCGGTTCACCCGGAGTACTGGACGCGACGCATGTACGATCGCGTTAAATGTTGGGTCTTCGACGAGGGCGGTCGACTGATCTATCTGGGAGGGAACGGACTGAATTGTGAAGTGACGCTTCACCAGAATGACATCATGTCAGTGCAGAACGGCAGCATTACGTCTCTATGGAGTTCCGGCATGGGAGGTCGCGACAGCCGCATGGCCGTGAGTCATGAATCGGAAGCGAGTCTGCTTGGCGTGGTTTTCACACCGGCCGGTGCCATGACCGGGGCACCTTATGAAGCTCTGGATGTTTCCCATTGGGTGTTTGATGGAACGGGACTGAAGCACGGTGATCTCTTTGGCGAAATCAGCCTCCACTGTCGCTGCCCGGGCGGGGCTTCGGGACATGAAACCGATAAACGCTCGCCCAGTTCTCCGACGAATGCTCACCTGTTGGCCCGAGGGCTGAACATCGACGAAGGTGGCGCGGAGATGGTTATCTTCGACACGCCTTCCGGGGGCCAGGTGTTTTCCGTCGGATCAATCAACTATGTGGCATCATTGCCCGTTGACAGCCTTGTCTCGCAAATCACAGCGAACGTCTTCCGCAGGTTTCTAGCTTAAGGTTTCTCGCTTAAGGATGCGACGCTTGAAGATGCGACTCTTGAAGATGCGACGCTTGAGACACTGAAATAACTATGCCCCGCGTGCCTACTCTGGTTGGTCTTCGAAGATCAGCGGCGTTGAAGAATTTGCCGGAGCGACACGAAATCGAACTCTGCCTTCAAGAACTTTCTTAAGTAAGTCGCCACACACTTCGCCTCGCCAACCACTGAGAAGTGCGGGAGTCTCCGCGGAGTCGCCATTGCGAACAAACTTCACCAGTTCAGTCAGATCCTTATTTGTGCCGACTAAGGCCTGAGCGATATCGAGTTCTGCACAGACATTTCCAAGAGCCAGCGCCAGCAGGCGGGAAATCACCTGATCGTCCGAGGACGCTTCGTCTCGCGTTCGAATACGGCGAGGTAATTTGTCATCCGGAATTTGGCAGGCCTCTTCAATCACCGCAACGATTTCCTCCAGTCGCTTGCGGTACTCGGGTCGATTGAGATCCCGAGTGGCCAGCGCCTGTTGAACAGTCCTTGGACGTCGGCGAGCCAGATCGATCAGCAGGTCATCACGCAGAACTCTGCGAGCCGGTCGGTTACGGAACGCGGCTTCTTCTTCCCGCCATTGTGCCAAACGCTGAGCGACGAGCAGTTCCCGACGAGGCAATTTATGGACCCCGGACAACCGCTCCCACGGAAGAGTCTGCTCATCTTCCCAAATGTCCTGGCACATGCGGTCGAATTCCGAGACGGCCCAGTAAAGTCGCCCCTTTGAC
>JANPHT010000537.1:0-6553 GCA_031424595.1 Planctomycetota bacterium | reverse complement strand
CCTCACGAAATGGAACCTGATCGTGTGGCCGTATCGTGGTCGCGACTGCACGAGGTCCAGGACGCAACCAACACCGCAAATCACGAGCAACAACGGATTTAGATCGCAGGCTTGTTTCCCGACCGGCCCTGCACATCGCTGGGCCGCGCCGCCCCGGCCCCTGTTTGGAATGCACCCTGTGAGTGCTCAGGACCGGTGACTGTTTGAAAAACTTACCAGGGAGTTTGCCGAATTTACCAAGCCGTTTGCCGTCGCCCAATATGGGTTGCCGTTGACTCCCGGGCATGGAGCACACATCGGGAGTCTTCCAGAACGCCCGGCTCCGCTCCGGCGACGGACCGTTTTACTCGGAAGAAGATGCCGCAGTTAGCAAGGCTGACTGCACGCCGAAGCTTAAGCTAGTGCCATTCGTGTGTCGGACCGGAGCAGTCGAGACCACGTCACTTTCTCGCGTCGGTCGTGACCACCGGCGCGCGCTGATGAAGATTCAAACTCGGTGGCCAGAGCGGGAGGAGAGTTACGAGAGCATTCGTTGAAGAGCCCGCACCCAGCTTTCAGGATGCGAGCACGGGTTGAGATCGACTGCTGTTTTGCATGTCGCTACCACTACGGCCCATCCCCAAGTAAATTCGTGTTGCTGGGGAATCGTAGTATCTATTGTCCGTCGAAACGCAAAATGCGGAATCCGAGGGTCATCGGAGAATGGCTGAAAACCAAGAGTCGTTATCCAGATCGGTGTCTGAGTTCCTTCAGATCCAGACAAAGCAGTAATGTGTAAGCCTTCCCTGATCTCAACAGACCGAAATATTGCGATCTCTCCATTTCAGTTTTTATACACGTTTTTCATGACAGACCGAAAAACACCTTGAGACAACATACACGCGACCACTTCATCCGCGTCGCCTGTTCTGCCTCAGTCAATTCAATCTTCACCGCCCGTCGCATCAGATCAACCTCCTGTTGGGCTAATCAAGACACGACCAGGAAAAGGTCTCGATAATTAAACGAATTTAGGAGACACTACACTAGCCCCCGACCTTTCGACGCAGAGCACCCTTCGACTTGGTCATCCTGAGGCTCAAGATGACATCGCTGCGAAAACCGAGGTCCTGAGTTCCCTGGCCGGCGTTGATGTTGAGGACGGCGGTGCGGATGCCGGGGTCGCGGCTCAGGAGTCGCAGGGTTCGAGTTTCGCTTGCCTCGCCAGAGAGCGGCCCGGAGGGTAGCAATTCGAGGCGCAGCCAGTGATCGCGTGCAGTGTCGTGTTCAGAGGTCAAGAGTTGTTCGGACTCGACGACCAGCGGGGCCGTGATTCCGGCAGTATTGTCGATCACGATCGTGAACTCGGACCATTCACCTTGCCGTAGTTCGCGCTGGCCTGTGGTGGCCGTAGCCTTCACGCGAGCTTCTGGTGAGATCGCGACTTTGATCAGTACGGGAGCTGGCGGTTGAACTGGTCTGGCCTGCTTCGTTGGTTCGGCACTCACATCGAGTATCGATTCATCCACAACAGGAACGGTCATCGGCCGCAGGTAAATGATCGGAGCGGTTATCGCCCCGGCGACGGCAATCATGACAGCGAAGGCCAGTACAGCGTTACGGCGAGGATTCATCTAGTATCTTCCGATAGGTCTGGCGGGCGTGTTCATAGTCGGTCTCGGCCTGTTCTTTCTCAGCAGCGGCGTAGGTCCGTTGTTTCTCTTTCCAGCATTGTTCCAGCGCGGCGAGACACCAGACTGCACTCGATTTCACGCGGACCGGTTTGTCATCGACCGTGAGCCAGATTGGATTGGTGTGGGCCGAGGGAAAAATCCGTGCGGCGACCCATGTGCTGCGCGTGAACTTGAGATCTGCGAACTTGAGCGTCCGCCGCTCGCCGTCAGCACGCAATTTCTGCACGGCGACAGGCAACCCGTTGGCGATGAGTTCCACTTCGATTTCTGGTGACTCTGGTAGTCGCGCTGCGGCTTCCAAAGTGAAGCTACCGTCGGCCTGCCTGTTGAAGTTCAGGAGATGACTTTTGCCATTGCTGACGTAGCTCTCACCGCGCCGCAGCGCTTCGGCCCAGTCGTTGTAGTCGAGCTTTCCTTCGAGCTTCACATAGACGCGACCGATGCCGACACGCTCGCCCGTCATGCATGGGAAGTCGGTCTCCCCGCTGGCGACGACGGGGATGCCGCAGTTCAGGACGTGGTACCAGATATTCCATTCAAACTCGCGCGGCGTGTTCATCGTCGCAATGAAGTCGAGTGCCGGAACGGGCTTGCCATCAACCCCGGGAACCTGATGCGTCACCTGCATGATGAACTCGTTCGCGCCGATGCCGTCGAAGGCCGGTATCGCGAAACTTGGCAGCTTGTGCGGACCATCGTCGCCGGGGACTTGCCCGACGGATCGTTCCAGTCCCGCACCACTGTGAGCTGTTCCAGTCACCGCGCCCTGCTTCTTGGCCCAGCGCAGCGTGTTGAGGCCCAGCGTGGGCCAGTGGGTTTTGGAATCGCCGCCTTCCGGAATCTGTTCGCTCAGCTTGAGCAAGTTGAGATGCCCCGACTGATGCGAACCGAAACCGCTGACTTCAATGTCGTAGCGCAACAGATAGGGATAGCGGCTGACATCATCGGGTTGCCCGCGAAAGAATTGCTTCTGGTAGTCGAAGCACGGTCCCCACGTCAGGCAGCAGCCGACTTTTACATCTTCGCCCATGATGTGCCGCAGCATGTCGGGCGGATGGACGCCCTGCGTCGGGTTCTCGTAGTGCAGGCAGCCGGCCGCGTGAATGTGGTGATCGCCGCTCCAATAACCGAGCTTCGCTGTGTCGATCCAGCGCCGCACGCGATAGTCAACAGTGAGCGGTTCATCGCCGACTGTGATCGATTTCGTTTCCGACTCACTCTCTGGTCCGTGAGAACAAACGACCTGATAGGCACCGGGAGGCAGTCGAATTGCTTCACCGGACTCGCGATAAATCTGCGTCTGAAAGAAGAAATCGGGAGCCTGTCGTTTCGGCTGCGCGGGATACACACGGCCCTGAGCATCTCGAATCTCAAAGCAGCCCATGCACGGCGAACCATCGGCATCGACGACCTGAAACGTCACCTTGGTCGATGGCAGCGTGTGAACGGCGATGTCCGCGCCGTCCCAGGTTCCGTTTTCTCCAGCCGCGTACTCGAGACTGATCCACTCGATGCGAAACTTTCCCTCGCCCTGAAGCGGATCGATGCGCACGCCGCGCAGGTCGCCTTCGACCGGAAACTCAATGGCGTATTCCTGATCTCGGCCCGCGTTAAGCTGGAAGTTCATTTGCCGCTGGCCATCCGGCTGTGGCAACTGCTCGGTCCACCAGTACACCTGGCCGATGTCTGATGAATCGGTCTGTCCCCAGAATCGCAGTACCATTTTGCCGCCGCGCGCCTGCACGGGGGCGGAGAAGTAAGGGTCGCTGCCGGTCGCCTGAAGGTGCAGAGCTTTGTCGCGAACTTCGAGCTTCAGATCATTGAGCTGTCCCCAACCATCGGCGTCCTTGTCGAACTTCCACTGCCGAATCGTCTGAGATCCCTTCGCTCCGGCGACTCCCGCGTTGAATTCCAAACGGGCAGTTCGCTCGCCGGTACGCGTGGAGGAAATCTGCACGAGCCGGTACTCCAGTTCCAGGCCGCTCAACGTCGCATCGAGCGGGCGACCGTCGTAAGCATTCAGCGAAAGCCAACGGTTCGGCACATCTTCGAGCGGCCCATGCGGGATCGGCCGCGCTTGCGGGCTGTCGACGCGCAAACGAGATTGGACTCCGGCCCGATTCAAGACTTTGACCAGCACCGTTCGCCAGCCGTTTTCCTCGACCTCCACCGCCCGACCGGCGACAGCCTTGGTCGTTCCGTCCTGAGCTATCTCCACGGCGGCAATGCACAACGGGTCGAGGAGCCGCTGCACGGTCGCCGTCACACGGGCATCGTCGGGTTCGTCCCTCAGGAGCGAGAGAGCGTCCTTTATCTCCTTTGAAAGCGGAGCGCCGTTCGTGTCGAGCGCTTCAACCAAACGCTTGGTAAGCAGCAACAGCGGCTGGGCATCGACACGGTCGACCTGCGGCAGAGTCGCCGATTCCGCAGCAGGGCATTGTCCGCCGAGCAGCAGCATCAGGATCAGAATGCCCCCGCAATACGTGCCGCGATGGAATCGGGGATGAGCGATAGAATTCATGGGGTCACCTTGTCGTACACGGCAGTCGCCGTGGAGAATGTGTTTCCAGAACAAACGAAAAGGCCAATCCGAGATTCGCCACCGAACGAAGCCGTGTGCGTGATGAGCGGCTTCCCCCAGTCATTGCCGTCGGCCGACACGAAAGCTTGAATCACTCTTCCGGATCGAACGAGCCGCAAATGGCTCGGCAATGCGATCTTTCCCAACGCCTGCGACTGGTTGTCGTCCTGATCGCCGGTCTTGTCGCGCCAACGGCAAATGAGGTTGCCGGTGGCTTCCACTTGCACCAGAAAAAAGCGGCTGGCTTTCTCATCCAGGGGTTCGCGGATCATCAATCCGGTTGCGGATGGCGGCCGACTGTCCGCGTGATAAGCGTTCGGACCACCGACGTTTGGCGAGAGGCTGTCCAGTCGAGCGGATAACTCAAAATCGCCCGGCGCGGGCTGACTGGCGAACACGCCTTGATCGCGGACCCGCTCCCACCACGAAGTCATCGCGTGACCGCAACCCGTCAGCGTGAACGAGCCATCGCGCACATCGATCGAGCCGGGAATCGCCGGGGTGTTGAGCTCGTCGTAGTTCCAGCCGAGCGGCAACGTTGACGTCGTTACCGTTACGGAGCAGAAGTGCTTCACATTGGCCACATTCGCGGTCATCGTGCATTTCCCAGGCTTCTTGCCGACGACGATGGCGACTTGTTCGCCGATCTTCCTTACTTCGGCTACCGCTGGGTCGCTACTGACCCAGATGACCTCGCGCTCGAAAGAATTCAGAGGGGACAGCATGGCATTGAGTGTCGCACGAGTGTGAACAGAGAGCGTGAGTTGTTCTCGATCGAGAGCCAGTTCGGTGACTGCCGTCCCGGGCTGACAGTCGATCATCTCGTTCAGTTCAACCGTGGCGACCCGAACGCCTTCCTGTCCATCCTTCGCCGTCACCGCGAGCCGGTAACGATTCCATTTGGTGGTGTTCGCCAAAGCGAATTCGCAGCGTGGCGTTCGCTCGTCGAAGTCCAGATCCGATTGCGCGTCGAGTTCCGTCCAACTGATTCCATCGTTGGAGCCAGAAAGCTTTAACGTCGCTGGCAACCGATCCTTGTCAGAGCAGACGACCGTGTACGAGGTCGCGCGATATTTCCGGCCGTCGGCGTACTGGCACTGAATCCAACTCGACGCGGCCTTGCCGAGCCAGACGCTCTTCTCGTCGAAGTCGAACGCCTTGACCGCTGATGATGACGGATCATCCGATCCCTGTGAGGTGATGAGGCCCATTCCCGCATCGGCGTAGTAGCCTGTGTTGAACTTCAGACTTGTCGGTCGTGCTTGACCGGCCGTTTGCAAGCTGCCCCCGCCACTCAAATCGATCAGAGTGAGGTAAAAATTCCAGCGGACCCGAAGGCGATGGAAAACAAAGATGAGGTTAAACCCTCTACGATAGCCACAAATTCGTCCGCCGCTTCCGCACCTGCTCCATCGCCAAAACTACCGGCATGGCATCCAGCAACGGAGTCCCTGCAACTCGGCAATATCAGCCTAAAGATTCTAAAAGTTGTAAAAGGAAAGGTCCCATTAAAGGAAAGCTTTGGCAATGACAACAATGAATCAAAAGACGCTCTCCTGACGGTCTACGTTGAAATCAAGAACACGTCTGAAAACAAGAAAATTGAATACCATGGATGGATGAACCGAAGCTCAATAATTGATGATAGAGCAGAGCTAACGGATAATCACGACAATAAATATCGAATGGTTTCCTTTGGAAGTACAACCCGTGTGAGGGGGATGACGACTTTTGCTTCGATTTATCCAGGCAAGACGAACCCGGATGCTATCGTGTTTGAAGAGCCAGTGGAGTCCACTGAGACACTCCACTTACTCTTGCCGGGCGACGCCGTTGGAGAAGAAGGTGAGTTCCGATTCGAGATTCCAGCGTCAATGATCAAGTCAGAATAACGAGAGCGAAGGCCGTGGAGGAGGAGCCAGAAGACTCCACGGCCTTCGTCAACGCCTAGCGTCGAACACCGCACCCCTACGATGCCCCCATATCGCTACCAGATCATCTTTGGAGGAATCAGCGGTCCTGATCCTCGCGAAGTTACTGGCTTGGAATCCGATTGCCGCTCTCTTTGCTGCTCTTTGGCGTGGTCCGCCCGATGACAGTTCACGATGACCTCCATCGTGTTCGGCGGTAGCAGCATGTTCGGATCGTAGTTCAGGGTGCTAGCCCCGGCCGGCGGAGATTCATCGACGGTCCGGAATAGTGGTGGTGGAATCAACGGCTGAGATTGTCGTCGAGTCCGAATCCTGAAAGGTTCGTTGATTACGAATGTCCCGGAGTTGGCAGTCACGCTGTTTGACCG
>JANPHT010000536.1:0-12111 GCA_031424595.1 Planctomycetota bacterium | reverse complement strand
GTGGGTGTGGGTGTGGGTGTGGGCGAATTCGAAGACACGTTCTGGGCCACACCCGCCGTCGCAAACGACGCCATCTACTTTCGTGGCGTCAATTCGTTATCTGGCAATTGAATGTCTGATCAGCTTGTATCGTGAATTCTTCCTTGTGCCTGCGAGGATATGTCCGTTCCAGTCAAGTGACAGGGGTACCTGAATGCTTAGAGAGATACTCTTGATTCTCGCTTTGGCCATTGGTTCAGTCTCCGGCGCATGTGCTGGGCTGGTCGATCATGATCGCACCACAACTCGCGTTTACCCTCCAACACCGTCCGTCGTGGACGTGACAAAGGCACCGTACTTTGCCAAAGGTGATGGTATCACCGATGTGACTGATGCCCTGCAGCGAGCGATTGATGACTGCACTGGTCGACGAATGCTTGTGTACCTGCCGAAGGGGACGTATCTGATCAGTCGGTCTCTGCAGTGGAAGAAGCGAGTTGTCGAACGGGAGAATTGGGGCTTCACAACAATTTGCGGGGAGCACCAGTCAGAGACCATTCTTCGATTAAAAAACGGTACTTTCACTGACGCGACTCGACCGCAGGCGATGATGTCCTGCGGAGGATTCGGGTCTGCCGACTGGTTCCATAACTATGTCGAAAACATGACTTTCGACGTCGGCCAGAATAACCCGGGAGCGACAGCTCTGCAGTTCTATTCCAACAATTCTGGTGCCGTACGGGATTGCCGGTTTATCGCAGGCGAAGGCAGTGGCGTCGTGGGATTAGACCTGAGTCGCGATATGAACGGCCCACTGTTGGTGCAAAACATCGAAGTCGTCGGTTTTCAGAAAGGTATCGCGGCAGGCGGCGCGGTGAACAGTCAAACGTTTGAAGACGTCACTTTGATCGGCCAGCGTGAGGTTGGGCTGGAAAATGCGGGACAGTCTCTCAGCATTCGCCATCTCAGCAGCGAAAACTCAGTGATCGCAATACGGACTTATGGTTCTGTTTGCCTGCTCGATTCAAAACTCACAGGTTTGTCCGGCGCGGAAAATGTCCCGGCTGTCATCAACTACAATGGCGGTCGGATCTTTCTTCGCGATGTCGAAACGTCAGGATACAGCAACGCGATTGGCGATGTGGAGTCGCCCGATTTCTTCGCGGCAGTGCGGCAATCGGCGAATGAGAAACCAGGCATCACCGGAACGATGGTCGTGGAATACTGCTCACATCCGACAACTGCACCGTTCGGAGGAACGGCGGGTTCGCTGCGTCTCAAAATCCAGGAACCACCGTTGACTCCGCAACAGCCGGTAGCCGAATGGGTGAATGTGGATAATTTTGGCGCTGATCCAACGGGATCAATGGATTCTGCAGCCGCCATACAGAAGGCAATTGATTCGGGAGCAAAAACTGTTTTCCTTCCAGGCAGCTATCGACTGACTCAAACCGTGATCCTTCGTGGAGCCGTTCGCAGGATCATCGGACTTGGTGGCTGGTTGGATTACAACAGCGAAATCAGTCCGGACCTGCGAATCGAAGACGGGGACTCGCCCCTCGTGATTGAGCATTTTGCCAGCATCAACGGTGGTGTGGAGATCAATACAAACCGCACGATCGTCTTAAAAAGCGTGTCTGACTGCGACCTGAAACTCACGGACCGTTGTGTGGGAAGCGACCTTTTCTTTGAAGACTTCGTGACTCACGACCTTCACATCAAAGAGCAAAACGTGTGGGCGCGTCAGTTGAACATTGAAAACGAAGGTACGCACCTGATCAACGAAGGAGGCAAGCTTTGGGTTCTCGGTTACAAAACGGAGCGTGGTGGTACGTTGCTTGAGACTCGCGGTTCCGGATCCAGCGAGATTCTCGGCAACTTCAGCTACACCACGACCGCAGGCGGTCTCGCTCCGATGTTCATCACAACCAACTCCCGCGTCTTCACGTTCTTTGGTGAAGTCTGCTTCAGCGGCGATCCGTTCCGTGTGCTGATTCACGAGACCCAAAACGAACAGCGAAAAGAGATCAGGAGAGGTGATGGCATGACGATGCCCTACCGGAGCGCCGAATCCCAGTAGTGATGCTCGATGTGGGATCGTTGACGGCAGACAATTATTTCTTTGCGATCACTTGTGCAAACTCTTAGAGAAGTTCCCTTGGGCCATTTTCCATCTTGCATCTTACATTCATTGGGGACATCATTTTGAAGAAGTTGGCGCGAAAGAGAAGTCGGGGATTCTGAAGAATCAGAAGGCGCGGCAATCGCCGAATCTCGCATCATCTGGGTTTCACATCTGGGGCAAGCGTCGCTCAGCGAGCCGGGGAAAGCCCATGCGGGTTGTCAATGCGAACATCCGCCGCCGACGCTTTCGAAGAAGTCGTGGCCTTTGTTGTCGACAAGGATGAACGCCGGGAAATCGACCACGTCGATCTTCCAGATCGCTTCCATCCCCAGTTCAGGGAACTCGACCACTTCCACGTTGCGAATGTTCTCCTTCGCCAGAATCGCAGCCGGACCGCCGATGCTGCCGAGATAGAAACCGCCGTGCTTGTGACAGGCTTCCGTCACTTGCTTGCCGCGATTTCCTTTCGCGATCATGACCATGCTGCCGCCGGCAGACTGGAACAGGTCCACATAGGAATCCATACGGCCAGCCGTTGTCGGACCAAAGGAACCACTTGCATAGCCCTCCGGCTTCTTGGCCGGACCTGCGTAGTAAACGGGATGGTTCCTGAAGTATTCCGGCAGTGGCTGACCGGCATCCAGCCGCTCCTTCAGCTTCGCATGAGCGATGTCGCGAGCCACAACGATCGGGCCGGAAAGCAGTAGTCGTGTTGTCACGGGATACTGATTGAGTTCCGTCAGAATGTCTTTCATCGGCCGATTCAGATCGACCTTAATCGCGCTTTCATCTTTGCGATGACGAAGGGCTTCAGGAATGTACTTGAGCGGCTCGAATTCCAGTTGCTCCAGAAACACGCCATCCTTGGTAATCTTGCCCTTCGCCTGACGATCCGCGCTGCAGGAAACGCCGATGCCGATTGGAAGCGACGCTCCGTGGCGAGGCAACCGAATCACTCGCACGTCGAGCGCGAAATACTTGCCGCCGAACTGAGCGCCAATCCCGCACTTGCGAGCAGACTCAAGCATTTGAGCTTCCAGTTCGATGTCTCGAAACGCACGGCCGTGAGCATTGCCGGTCGTTGGCAGATGATCGAGATACTTTGTTGACGCCAGCTTGACGGTCTTCATTGTCGCTTCGGCCGATGTTCCACCAATGACGAAGACGAGGTGATACGGCGGACAGGCGGCCGTTCCCAGTGTGACCATTTTCTCGGTGAGGTATTCAACCAGCGACTTAGGATTCAGTACGGCGCGTGTTTCCTGAAACAGAAACGATTTGTTTGCCGAACCACCACCCTTGGCGACGAACAGGAATCTGTAGTCACCGCCATCACAAGTCGTCAGATCCATCTGAGCGGGCAGGTTGGTGTTTGTGTTTTTCTCATCCCACATAGTCAGCGCGGCGTTTTGGGAGTAGCGCAGATTGTTTTCTGTGTAGGCCTCATAGACACCTTTCGATAAGGCGGCTTCATCACCGATCGACCAAACGGCGTGGCCCTTCTTGCCAAGAATTGTCGCTGTGCCGGTATCCTGACAGAACGGCAAAACCCCCGCGCTGGAAACATCCGCGTTCTTCAGCATCGTCAGAGCGACCATGCGGTCGTTGTCGGAGGCTTCCGGGTCGTCCAGAATCGCGGCGACTTGTTTCAGGTGTGCCGGGCGAAGGAAGAAGTTGATGTCATGGAACGCCTGGGAACTCAACAGCGTCAACGCCTGCGGATCAACGCACAGAACGTCCTGACCGTTGAAGGACTTCCGACTGACGTGGTCGCTGGTCAGCAGTCGGTACTGAGTGTCGTCGGTTCCAGGGTCAAAGAGGGGTTCGTAATGAAATGGGGCAGTTGGCACGGTAAAGCAGAGCTCTCTTGAAGAAAGTACAGGTTCCGCAATCGGGAATTGAAGGGCAAGGTGAAGATTTGTGGAGGAGTGGCGTTTCAAGTCTCAGGCGGGCAACTCGTCAATGTGACTCTGCATCGATTCAGAACATGCTCGTTTCAACGGCAGTACCGCAACCGACGGAATACCCGTTGTGGGTGTTTAGCCTGTTCGGTCCTGCCAGCAGCGGCTGGAGTTCCAAAACGGATTTAACCTTCGTTCACACCGCAGAGTCCAGATGCCGTCGCCCCGCTGAGCCACTAAACGAAAGAACTTCACTCCTCCTTCTTATCCTCTGGGGGCAGACTTCGAATTCGCACATTCTTTAATCGACCGGTCGTTGCATAGGTGCAGAATCCAAACGGCTTCGAACGATCGACTTCGAAGCGAGTCCCAATTCGCATGCCCGTGGTATCAACGTCCACGATCCCGGCGTCGTCGATCCAGGCATGAAGATGATTGTCTCGTACAACAAGCCGGATCTTGTACCACTTACCTTTTTCAAAGGCCTGATAGCTGGTCGTCTCGTTCTCCGACGCGTCCATACCATTCAGACTGGAGATCCCGCAAACACCGCCGCCCCAGCCGCCGATAATGAGTGAGCAATGGCTATCTTTCACAGGAAAAGTCAAACCCGCAAAAAAGTCACTGCCTGCTTCTCGTTGAGCTTCAAACTGAACTTCGTAATTTGACTTCGGAATTTCCTGCTCGGTGTGAATGCCCGAAAGATCGGCTCCCTGAGATATGACGACCTCGCCGTTCTCAACGAGCACTTCGCCTTCGCCACCGAAGTTCGTGACCTTCCATCCTTCAAGGTCTTTGCCGTTGAATAGCGGCGTCCAGCCCTCTTTATCGGCTTTCCCCGTATCTACATTTTTTGCTGGCGCATCGTCGGCTTTCTTGTCGTCGCCCAGCGCGCTGGTTTTCGCAAGCGTAATAATGCCCATGAAACCGGCAACCAGGACTATCGCCCAGCGCACGCAGGATTGAGAGGAAACTGAAATATGCGGAAGCTGCAAACTCATCACCAGTGCTCCAGAAAAACGGCTTCTGTCCGATGCAGCAGCCACCCAGGAATTCAACAAGCCCGTCGCAGCCAGTTGGTGAAGTGCCACTGACGCTGCTCAGGTGCTGCTACTGTCCAACAGCATAAACAGGATCTATTCATCAAGCAGTAGTGTACCAGCATTTTTCGTGAAAGTAGATCGATGCGATTTCCCTTCGCACTGCCCACCATTGTTGCATTCACTTTGGTTTTTTTCTGTCCAATTCTCGCATTGACGGTGGCGGAGGAGCCCATGTCTCAGCCGTTTCCGCAGCCGCAGGGAAAGAAAGCGCTACAGGTGCAAATGGTGGATGACGCAATCAATCGCGGAATTCGCCCATCATGGGACTCCCCGGAAACGAAGGCATCCCCAGCCAGACTTGCGATTTGGGACTGTCTAAAACCCAAAATGAGCCAAATTCATCGGAATAAACGACCAGCCAACGACGGTTGCAGATCGTTCATTTTCGATTCGCCAGCATCAACTCCTTCCCAGCGACAGGAAAACATGACGCGGCGAATCGAAAATCGCCGATCAACCCTGCCGGAAGACATGGTCGGCGGTAGGATTTGGTGTTAGCTTCCGCAAGACCCGTTTCGGAACCACCTGAACATTTAGGCAGTATGCGATGACGATCTCAATGACCGACTACTTCCGGACTCGACAGTCTGACCGGAAGAAGGAAACTCGTTACATCAATGTCATCAACAAAGACAACTGCACATCCTGCAATTCCTGCGCGACGGTCTGCCCCGTGGATTGCATCTACGAAGTGGTCAGTCCAGTGCCTTCTGAGAGCTATCATCAGATCGACACCAGCCGCTGCATTGGATGCCAGATGTGCTATCGATCTCCAAACGACAGCAGTGAGTTTTACCAGCTCACCATCTGCCCGTGGAATGCGATCGACATGCTTCACAATCCGAACGTAAAGCCCGACGATCATTCCGCGCTCGAACCCTACTATCGCGGAGTTGGCACAAAGCTGCCTTGGCCAAAGCTGGAGGAATACGGATATCAACTTTTCCTCGACGGAGAAGTGTTTTTGCCGAGTGCCGAAGAGTCTCTTCACAAGTACTTCCATTTGTTTCAGGAAGAAGCGTGGATGTACAGTGAAGCAGACAACGTCCGCATCGTAAGCGCTGACGCTGAAACGGGCGATGGCTTTGTACGTTTCCGGGCTACCGAAGAAGGCAGGGATCTTCTCGACTGCATGTTCAAGGGTTACAAACGAATCTTCATGGATTAGGCTGCCAGCGGCCTGTCGTTCCAGAAGCCAACCAGCGTAAGCCTGTCCCTTCCCAAAAGGGCAGCCATTTTGCATGTCGAAGGCATTTCTCCTGTGAGGAGACTGCGGTGGTGCCGATGCGTGCGAGCTGCCTTTCAGACGGTCGCCTCACGCCAAGCGAGTCTTCGCCGATGCAAGATTGGCACGGTCATCGTGCGACAAAGCTTCGTCCACTTCTGCGGCGGGTTCTTCGCAGGCCATAAATGACAGGGAGGCCAGATCCGCAGCTGCTTCCAGTGCAATCCACTTGCTAAGACAGCTGCGGCATTGGCAAAGATGATCCAGAAGAGTGGAGGACAGGCAGTCACTCGGCTCTTCCGGCCATCGCATAAACAGGGCACTTAGCACCTGATGGCATTCATCTGGTGCTGAGGTTGATCCAGAAGGCTCTGAATTTTTTCCCATAATCATTCACCCAGAGTCTGTCGCAGCCGTTCGAGGGCCTTTTGCTTACGTCGCGTCACAGCCTGCGGCGAAACATTCAGCTGTGTCGCGATTTCTGATCCGTCATAACCTGACCGCAACATTTCGATCACTAGCCGTTCCTCAGAAGGGAGTGATTCAATTTGCTGCTTCAGATCCAGAACCAGCCCATGATCCGGAACACACTCGGCCGGCTCGTATTCCAGCTGCACCTCAGCAGCTGAACCTCGCTGACTTCGTTTTCGCAGTTTCCCGAAAGCTCGCTCGGCCGCTCGGCCAACCGCCTGTCGAAGAACCTGCTCCTGTGTTACGGACGTGGTTTCAGGATTCTCTCGTTCCGGCTGTACATCATTCAGATCAATCCATGCGTCCTGAAACAAATCCTCAGCATCATGAGTGTTGGTGAGATGTTTGTTTCGTTGATAGTGATAACGAATAAGACTCCGCATTCGCGCGTCGTCGAACTGGTGAGACATGCATCGGCTCCATAAGAAAAATGGGAGCCAAGCTTCGCCCTCTGAAATACTGCCGAAGCTGACAAGGATTAACTTGCCAGATCAAACTGCAACTTCTCTGGGCTCACTCTCGGCCCCGAAGAGAACTGACACTCGGGTGACTGCATTTTCTCAGTCACCAGCGAAGGTCCTCTCGGGGCTATGCTGTATCTCAGTCGCTCCAGCAGATCTGCAGGAGCTTCCCAATCGTTAAGCGGAACGTCGGCGTCTCGGCCATAAACGGGTGGCCCGCGGGGTTTGGCGACGTACTTCAGTTCCTGCGGAATGCTGCCGGACTGTGGCAGAATTGGTGTATCAAACTCATTGAATGAGACACTCAGGTTCCCGTCGAGCGGAGCAGCCTGTCGAAGACTCTCCCGATACTTGCGGGCTTGAGCCTGAGGACTTAACGATGTCGCACTTTGTCCACGCAGGGCCGAACCATGCTCGCTCAAAACAGGCACAGCACCCGGCAATGAATTTGGCGACGGAGTTTGCCCTTGCCCGGTAACGACCTGTGACTTGCCCGCGGAAGATGAATCCAACAGCCAATTCAACCACTCGTCACCGGAATCCGCGACTCCCGGGACCGTCGGGGGTGCCAACGACTCAGTCCCGATTTCCAACGTCGCGACGATTCTTCCGGCCACTTCCTGTGCAATTAATAATTCCGTCTTATGCACGATCGAAAACTTGCCAGGCCGCAGCCAGCCAAGCGCCCGACGAATCAACTTTCCTGATGATTTCTGATGAGCAGCGGCGACCACACCAGGTGCGACGGACCCCGAATCATCGACATCGATTTGCCGCAGTCGCGAGAACTGCTCCGACGCCAAGGCCTGAAAACGAACGAGCGATTCAGACTCAACTTTCGTTGCCGCCATAACCCTCAGCGGCAGATTTCCAGAAGCTTGCCCGACAATATCCAGTACCGAACTACTGTCCTGAAAAATGTCGTCGATCAGACTCACAAATTCCGACTCATCGGAGTCCGATAGGGCGTCTGCATCCTCAGACGGCAGACCACTGTTGGTCGAGCCTGTGACACTGGGTTCTGGAAAACCAAAATCCGTGACTGCGGAAATGGCCAAAGATGATGCTGGAGAAGAATCCGCTCGGATTGCGGCCGGCTGAAAAGCCTCCTCCTCAAACGGCTGCGAAAACGAAATCAACGGTGTTCGAAACGGCTGAACGCTTTGAATCACATCGAATGCTGTGAGATAAACCAATTGTTCGACGACACCCTCGCCTGCTGAAGCCAGCGAAGTGCCTCCTAATCCCCGCAAAGTAATCTGAAAGTCATTTTCCGAGAGCCCAAGAACATCGACTTGCTGCGAACCGTGATCCCAGCCAAGGACAACCTGCACAGTCAGCAGATCTTCGCCGCTCCATCGCACCGTACCTTTCAGCGTCGCGGCACTCTCATCCACTGTTACAAAAGGCTGAACCACAGGCGGCAGAGTTGTGATCGCAAGCTGGTCTCCCATCACCGACACTCTGGCTGCACCATTCGTGGCAGCAGTCTCATCGGATTCGGGGAATACCGCTTCGCTGAGTACATTGGCGAGTTGCACTCGAAGCTGTTGCAACAGTGAATCTGTCGCGAAGGCATTTTCCGTTGCGGATGACGCCTCCTGAAGCAACGGCACGTCCCCGGCAGACGGATCTGCAAAAACTGCAGGCTCGTAGACTGCAGCAGCCTGCCAGTTCGATGCACTCAAAACCTGACGAACTTCCAGAGACTCTGTCTGAGACTTCGCTTCAGTTCCCACTATTCGTCGCTGATTCACTCCTCGAGTCAGCCCATTCGTCAGCGCGCGAATCCATAGCGACGTGATCGAGAGCCGTTTTGGCTCGCGTTCGCGATTCAGCAGCTGAATTAACTGACGAAGATTCAAATGCCAGCTCCCTGCGACAATCGGTCGCAGCCCAGAACAGGCCCAAAAACTGGCAGAGACTCCGTTTCCGCCAGCACTACATTCCTAGTGGGGGACATTTCCACCTTGGAATTCCGACAGCTTCTGAGAAAATTGGCTTTATCACCAGATCATTTTGTCTGCAATGCACTTAGGACAACCAGAATCTGACGAAAGTCTCCCACATCTATCCAATTCAGGCGGTTGCGCGAGTGTTACGGCTGCCCTGCAAATCAGAATATGGATGGGCAGATTCTGACGGAATTCAATCGTCCAGAGAACCGGCATTTTCAGAGGCGATCAAACGTGTGGTACACCGGAAAACTAATTCCCACCAACCTGATCACCGGATTCCTCGGAACCGGCAAGACAACGGCCATTCGGGATTTGATTAATCACCGGCCTGTCGGCGAGCGATGGTCGGTGTTTATCAACGAATATGGCATGGTCTCGATCGACGATCTGATGTTCGATGATCAATCCAGGGACGTCCAGATTCAGGAATTGGCCGGTGGCTGCTTTTGCTGCACAACTTCTGGAATGCTGGATACGGTACTGATGCAGTTCATCCGACGCACAAAGCCCGATCGGTTACTGATTGAGCCCAGCGGAGCAGGGCACCCCGCCAGGGTCATTGACACCCTTCGCAGCGACCGCTTTCGGCAAGCCCTGGATCTGCGAGCCACCATCTGCCTTGTTGATCCCAAAGACTTTGAGAATCCCCGCGTGACCAACACGGAAGGATTTCACGACCAGATTCAGATGGCCGACGTCGTCGCGATCAATTGGCTCGACAAGCGTGAATCCGCACAGGTCGAACGCTGCCGCCAATGGATTGAACAGTTCGATCCACCCAAACTGCTCGTCGCGGAAACTCATCAGGGACGACTCAAACTGGAATGGCTCGATCTGACGGGAACCGTTGTTCGGCCACCTCGGTTTAAGAATGCCCACGCAGCACATCCCCCGGATACTCACCTGAAACAGAACAACGAAGAAGCTCCGTTATCGGTACCAGAACTCATTTCACTGAATCAGCCTGCCGTTACGGGTCGTCCGGTTCGGCTGGAAAATGAGGGTGGTGAGCAACGGGCCTGTGGTTGGATCTTCTCTGCCGCAGAGGTCTTTGACCGAGACGAACTGTTCGACTATCTGGGAGCTCTGCAACCCATCCAGCGGATCAAGGGCCTTTTTCGATGTCACGATGACTGGTGGTTAATCAATCGAAGTGGTTCCGAAGTCTCGATCACACCGACGGCCTACCGACGAGACAGCCGAGTGGAAATCATCACTAACGAATCGACTCCCCATTGGACTGATGTTGAAGCGGTCCTGACAAGCATCTCTACACCGCAGAAAATCGCGTAGCAGGAGGTATCATGCCTGAATTCTCGCTGCCCGATGATTTGGTTGCGGCAACGGCGCTGCCCAATATTCATAGATCCTGCTGGGACCTGCTGGAGGCCTCCGCAGCAGGATCTGATAGCGGCTGGCGGCTGCCAGTATTTGGCACGGTCTATCAAAATGAATGCCACCAGCGCGCAGTCGTTCTGCGCACAGTCCAGCGCGAACGATGTGCATTCTCGTTTCATACGGATGTGCGTTCTGCAAAGGTTCAGCAGATCGAAAATCATCCACAAGTATCGGTTTTATTCTACGATCAAGCTCTCGGAATGCAGTTGCGGATCAACGGGATCGCACGGATTTACGCGACAGGAAACATGACCGATCAGCTTTGGGAAAACAGTCCACCAGCAAGTCTGAAAATGTATGTCGGGCCATTGTCGCCAGGAACGCCGAGCAAACTGCCAGACTGCAATCTTCCGGATCAACTTCGAGGTCGACTACCGGAACGAGAAGAAGTCATGCACGGGCGTGCAAACTTTGCAGTTGTTGAGGTTCAGGCTAAGACCGCCGACTGGCTGCAACTTTCGCGCGAGGGGAATCTTCACGCGATGTTCTATTATGTCAACGGACTTTGTCACCATGCAGAATGGCTGACTCCATAACATCGGACGACGAGTCCACGTCAGAATGCAATTGAAGGCACACGTATGACTATCAGACTTTTACGCCCTTTAGACTGTAGCCGATGTCATCAATGAGTTCGCAACCCATTAGAAATCCGCCTTCCTGTCCAATCACCCATCGAACCATTGCTTCAATGCTTCTTTCCTGCGTTGTCGTTTTCCAGGTAAACTGAATTCGCGACTCCACAGGTGGTGCACCGGGAGTTTGAAGGCAGACTCCGTCGCGAGAGTAGTTCACTGCGACTGCGCCACAGGACGTGGAAGCTCCATCTTTCCAATGCAGTGTTCCCGGAACTCGGCAGGCGTATCTTATGCCGTTTCGCTGACAACCGGGCACACTAACCGAAAACCCTTCAGGCAACCGTTCCTGTAATGCGATTCCCACCTCAGGCCCAGTTGCTCCGGATCCGACCCAGTGGACAACTCCTGGTATCGCAATACCCATCTCGGAAGCCGACGAACCAAAGTTAACGATGGCCCGCTGTCCAATGTTCAGGGGGTGCGCTGTCGCGACCTGAATGTCGAAACCCGCCGCGCCAACTACGAAAGACTCGATCTGCTCGTTTTTCAGGTTGAGAATAACCGCCGGCTTCTCCGCGATGTGCCGCAGGACATTGGAACCACCAATGCGCCCACGACGAACTGAAAGGCCAGAAGGACCAGAAACGCCAGAAACGCCAAAGCCAGAACGAGTGGAGGAGGAGTCAATCATTCATTCGGCCCTTCAGGAATGGCACGTACATTCTTCACCGACTGAATTCTCGTAGAGGCAGACGTCCGGCTTGCCTTTCATCTGCACGCAATCATCAAAATTTTGAAAACCTTCCATGGGCAATTCGGGGAACTGTTCTGCTTGTGTTTTTCCTAGTGTTTTGAAAGAGTCAAAAATACCGGTCAGGCCTCAAAACGGCGGGTAGATTCCTATCCCTGGAT
>JANPHT010000535.1:0-17260 GCA_031424595.1 Planctomycetota bacterium | reverse complement strand
CGAAATCGTCCGCTACTGGGCCGCCAGGGAACTTACCACGATTGAACGCCGAGACAATCGATTTATGCTGACGGCTCCTTATGCTTGCCCTTCGTTCA
The DNA here is from genome assembly GCA_031424595.1 of Planctomycetota bacterium. Lineage (GTDB taxonomy): Bacteria > Planctomycetota > Planctomycetia > Planctomycetales > Planctomycetaceae > SXXK01. Next base: position 17,162 of record JANPHT010000535.1, on the reverse strand, counting down.
CGGTTGAACTTCAGTCGGTCGCAGGAGTGCCGCATGTTCACCGCCATCAGGAGAACACGGTGCCACTGCGAGAAGTCCCATCGATTCTGGATCTGAAATCAGGAACATTTCACAAAAAGGCGGCGACACTCACGGTGTGTATTGATCTCACAAAAGGGCTCAACGAATTGTTTCTTCAGTCGTGAAGCACGCATCCTCAGGCTGCTTGGCGTTTCTTCATACGAACAGGCTTCGAAAGCTTGTAAACTATGGCATTTCCTTTCTTGCCACACACATCAAAGAATTGCATACGACGAAAGCAAAACGCGGCTTTCTGAGCCAGCCAACGAGGCATTCCACTTGCTGCCACAAGGTCGGCCGTGGTGAATTCTTCGGCGAGTATCAGATCCAGTGCCTTCCACAGATCTGCGGCTGACTTCAGTTTCACGTGTTGATGTACAGTGATAAGAGTGCGTTCTTCGACACTGTATTTCTTTCGCCACGAACTCCGCTCTGTCGGTGCGACACGAAACTCTTCCTGCTCTGTCAGTAAGACATCAAGCTGCAGTCGTGGATGCGGAAAGACTCCGAAGTGAACTAGTTCCAGAAACACATAGGCCAGTGTTTGCCGAACAGGACTAAACCGTGAACTCACAACATCGCCACCACGACAGTGGAGGGTGACAATCTTCTTGCGAGCTGCGAGAGGTTTCACGACGATCACATGATGATCGTCAATCAAAGTCCGCACTTTGTTTCGTATCGCCGAAAGCGACGCACATTGGATCTCAATCAGTCGACCGCGGCGATCCACGGCATCGATTCGAAAGCCTCCGACAACGACTTCATGTCGATCTGAATCCGAGACATAATGCTCCTTGAGCTGTTGGTGCAGCATCGTTGCCACAGTCGGACCTCCATGCCGGACTATTCAAACATCAAGCCCGATGAGTTGGTCTCGCATCGGGCTGCCAAACGGACAAAAGTCTGAGGCTCAAAATCAGTATCTCAGCGCATGTCTTTCATGCAGTCGATACCCATGTAGACCACCAGACCACCCGCGAGGATGAACATGATGTCCAGAGCCATTTGGCCCCCAAATGGAAAACTCAGTGCCAAGTCCAGGATAGCCGCCAGACCCATGAGCCCTGCGACACCCATTGACCCCAGAACGATTCCCTGGGACTTGCCCGCCATTGCACTGTCTCCGCCAAAATACAGAATTTGATCTCAATTTCACCGAGTATAAGCCACAGAAATCGTCACATTCCAGCCTCTTTCGTACTGGATCAGCCGGATCGCGGATTGTTTTTGCGTGGGAATTGAATAATCCGGCTGGTTTCGGGCCAATTATGCGGCATGGACCTGTGACTGTCGACGAGGAAGCCGGATTTGGAAGGTGCTGCCGCAGTTAGCCCCTTCGCTCATCGGCGTGACGGTCCCACCATGATCTTCGACAATTCGGTGCGTGATGCTCAGTCCCAGGCCCGTCCCCTGTCCTGTTTCCCGAGTTGTAAAGAAGGGGTCAAAGATGTGCTGAAGGGTCTCCGTGTCCATCCCGCAGCCGTCATCGGATATGGCAAGGACCAGGTTATCGACTTGTTCCTGCAGCCTGATTCTGACAACACCGCCCGCCTGAGTAGCCTGAAGAGCGTTCGCAACCAGATTCAGAATCACCTGTTTCATCTGAGCCGAATTGACTTCCGCGATGACACATCGATCGCAGTCGAATTCCACACGTCGATCCTGATACTGTCCCAGATGATGAACAATTGCGAGCACTTCTCTTACAAGTTCCGCGATGTCTGCTGGCAATCGCCCGGCTTTTTCGCCGCGAGAAAAATCCAGCAGACGTGCGGTGATATCCCCACAGCGTCGGGACTCTCGACGAATCATGGCAACGCGGTCCATCGCTTCACGAGCCTCCTGAGACTGCAATCCGATAAGTTCATACAGGCGAAACTCGAGCGATTCGGCTGCCATCGAAATGGCGCTGAGGGGGTTATTGATTTCGTGAGCGACTCCCGCAGCGAGAAAGCCGACGTTTGCCAGTTTCTGCGATCGAATCAGTTGTTCACTGCGCTCTTTCACCTTGTACAACAGATCTTCTTCCGCCTGCTGAAATCGATCGGCGACACAGTTTACGCCCGCCACGAGATCTGCAAACTCATCCTGCCAGCGGGAAACCGTTTGCAATCGATAGGCGATATCGCCGTTGGCGATGCGAGTACATCCGTGAGCAATTGCCCGCACCGGTGTGGAAATCCACTGGAATCCGCAAGTGAGAAGCAAAAGAAAAATCACGCCGACCGCCACGATTCCCCAAGACAAAAACTGGAGCAGTTTTGAAGAACGCTCCCGTTCTTTTTCCAATGATAATGCGACCCAATTCTTTGCCTGATAGGCGGGAAGAGTTTCCAGCCCTTTTTGAATGCGATTCACAATTCGATCGGCCTGCAATTGCAGAAGATCAAAACTGCGAGTGTCGTTTCCACTGTCGATGGGGCGAAAATCTTTCACAAGCTCTGAAAGCAGATAGAGCTCGCCGTAGATCTTGTCGAGGCGAAACAATACTTGATTGCGTTGTTGCTGCGTCAACTGTGTCGTGAGTGGCAATGATTCAATACGTCGTCGAAAATCAAAGAGGGCGCTCTCGGCATCTTTCAGATGACCGACATACGAAAAGCGAAGCTCATTGACGGCTTCTGGCTTGCGAAGATCCAGCGGAGTGCAAAAACTTTCGGAGACTCGGCTGACTGCCCGGCTGAGGTGCTCCTGGTTTGGGCTTCGATGCAACAGGAAGTCCAGATCATCGACCGCTTCCTGATGCCAGACCAGGCCAAAAATGCCAATGACCGCCATTCCAGTCATCAGCAACAGCGCAACGGCGAACATCGAGACCAGCCGTCTGCGTATGGTGCGGACCAGAAACACATCGACCTCCCTGTCGATTTTGCGTCTATTAAAGATGACTTCTTTTCCAGGCGGTTGAACGGGCAGTATTTGCCGGTCTGCGCCGTGACAAAGTCTAACTATGACCCAAAATTGAAGCCAGAGAGCTTAATCGAGCGCCTGAAAACGTCAAACGGCCAACAAAACAGCGGTTCAATCAGCTACTGGATGTCCAACGATTCGCGGGCGGAATGTTCGGATCCAGTCGGTATCCGGAAGAATTCGGGTCATGTTGAGATCACTGGCCGCAATAGCCCATTCATCTTCTGCAGGCCGCAAAGACGGCAGACTCCTTACCATGAGTCGACCGGTGCTGCAGTGGTGGAATACAGCCCATGGCAACTTTCATCGAATAAGCCGACATGATTCCACGGGGCGATCGCGGATTTCAGCCACGCTGCAAATTCAGCCTCCGCCGTCGTACGGCTAGCTTCATGGCACCGTCTCGCTATTCCAAGGCGTTGCCGGGCTTCCCGCAACATGTCTCGAAAGCTGGCGTCATTCGCTCGCAGAAAACTGACTGGCCGTACGCCTTTGTTCGATACTTGCTCCATACTTGTGGCAGCGGCAAAGTAGAGCATCCCCCAGAGGCACCAGAGCCGAAATGACGGAATGGCTTCGTAACACCCTTCGACGAATTCGTCGATACATCGGATCTCATTGATGAGTGTGTCTGAGTACTCGAGCAATCGCGAATGACGTTCCGTAGTTGTCTCTGTGCTCAACAGTAAATCGGCAAGCCGCGAAATGCTGAACAACGTGTGAGCGATTCCGGTACTATGCAACGGATCAATGAAACCAACTGTGTTTGTAATCGCCGCCCAGTTTGCGCCAGCCGCTTGTGAACTGAGTCGTTGAATTCGGCGAGTGCTCTGAAGTCCAGACTCAGGACGCACGATCTTTGCCGTTTTGAATTGCCGCGCCAGGAACGGGGACCTTGCGATTCTCCAATCCCACTCGCCTCTGGAGTCAGTAAACTCCTGCGGGGGCTGGGATGATTCTGGACGTTGATCGATCATGAAGCCAGCGCTGATTGAGTCGTCGTCGAATCGCAGTTGCCACATCCAACCGTCCGGCAGCACTTGATGCACCGCTGCGTCGTCGCATCGATAGGGAAAAGCTTCGACGTTGACAGAACGCTCGCGAAGCACCCTCTCACAAGTAACAACGGCCTCAAAATGAGCGAAGATGGACCGAGAATTCGTCTTCAGCACATCCGACTGATCGGGAATTCCCAGGCGTTTTAAAACGCCATTGGCTGAGCCTGTTGCATCGATCAAGAACGGCGAGCGAACTTCTGTTTCATCGTCAGCTTCCCATGTGAGAAGCCACTCGTCGTTGTGCAAGTTCAGACTGTACTGACACTGCTGAAACGTGATCACCCCTGCGGATTCGGCCGCCTGGAACAGGAAGTGATCAACATCGCTGCGAAGCCAGTGTGTATCGGAATGCTCATCGTCAACGCTGGCGGAAACCAGCAATCTTCGGGCGTCAAAACTCAACGGCGTCAGATCTTCACGACAGGTCTGATCAAAGTAAGTAAAGCCGCGTTTCTTGCCACAAAGCAACTGCGGATACTCTCGCTTCCACGATCCCCAATGGCAAAAAGCTCGCAATTCCGGAAGCCGGTAGCGGTCGGCCATGGACGATAGCGTTCGGTCCGCGAGCGGCGTTGAAGATTCGCCAATGGCGAATCTCGGATGCCGGCTTCGATCTACCATCACCACCGACTTCCCCGCCCGCGCAAGGATAAGCGCCAACAGACTTCCGCCAAAGCCGGAACCCAGAATCAAGATATCAGGATGAAGCAATTTCATTCGTTGACGAAATACAATTCGTGAGCAAGGCGGCGATCGCGGGTGCTTGTTTTAATGACGCTTATTTGGCATCCAGTTCCTGAATGTAAATGTTCCTGAACCAGAGTGTATTGCCGTGATTCTGAAGTTCGATCTGACCACGAGGATAGATTGGCATCTTGCGATCCCAGTGATTTTCCATCACCACGGCGTCGGTCACGAGAACGTCGTTTAACTTGATGGTTACCTTTTCGCCAACCATGCGAATGAAGAACGTATTCCATTCACCGACTGGCTTGTCGGCCAGTGCGATTGGGAAACGAGGATGAATCTTGTTGTTCCAGAATGCTCCTGAGCCTTTATCAGCTCCCAGAGATTGGTACTTTTCGAACTTCGTGTCCCAGATCTGAACCTGCGGACTGCCTCGCAGATAGATGCCGCTGTCTCCACCTTCAAGGATCTTCCAGTCAACGTACAATTCGAAGTCGCCGTAGTCCTTCATTGTGCAAAGACTGTCGCCCTTGCCGTCAAACACCAATTCGCCATTAACGACGGACCAGTGTTCCTTCATGTTCGCGTCAGCCTGCTTCTGAGCTTCAGCCAATTCTTCTGGCTTCATAGCAGCACGTTTCTCAGGACTAGCCACCAGCCCTTTCCAGCCCTCGAGGTCTTTTCCATTAAATAGAGAGACAAAGCCTTCCGGCGGCGCCGCTTTTACGGCACCATTTGAATTCACAAAGCTGACTGTGGTTGCGAGAATGGAGAAGACGAAGTAAGAAAGAAATCGACTTTTAAGCATCAGTTTGGCTCCTGCATGAAGAACAGCTCACTACCCTGATTGATTGTGTACTCGAAAAGCTCTCTTCGGCCAACTGTATCGGACACAGACAGGTCATTGAGTCGCTGCCGAGTCTGCAAAATCTCCTGAGACAGCTCGGCGTTGCTCATCACATTTGGTTTAGAAGGACTGCCCGCATGCATCGGATATTGCCTTCGGCGTTAGTACTCTCTGTTGCCATGTTCGGCTCAACGAACTTGGTCGCAGCCGATCAACTGCCGGTGTCTCGGCAAAGTGGGATTTGGCGATACTCCATTACGTCTCCAACCGACGATTGGGTGAAACTGGATTTTGACGACAATTCATGGACAACCGGCGTTGCTCCATTCGGCTTTGGTGAACTCGGATTGAAAACGATCACTCATGCCTTCAGGGAAGGAGAAGCAGTTCCTGTCACTACATACTTCCGTACCGAATTTGAAGCCTCACCGGGATTGCCCAAGGGAATCCTGCGGCTAAAGATTCGAGTGGATGACGGGTTTGCAGCGTTTCTGAATGGTGCTGAAGTCTATCGCTGGAATGTGCCGTCCGGCACGCTGACATCCGATACGTTAGCGACGACGCCTTTAAGTGCTCCTGACGAACAACTGTTTCAGCAGTTTGAATTCTCTTCAGACTCGTTGCGAGCAGGACGCAACGTTATGGCGATCGAAGTGCATCAGATCAACAACAGAAGCACGGATCTCTACCTTGATGCGAGTTGGTCGTGGCATTCCCGAACGATGGCCAATCTGGCTCAGGCCGTTGGAGAAGCAGGAGTCATGAGTATGGCCTTCAATTCAACGCATAAAGTTTCGGAGTTAACGAAGATTCCAGACGGGTTTCTGGACGGCGGCAGAGAAATGCAGATCGACGAATTTGGATTTACGGTATCAGGTCGCGAGATTCTGCGTGTCGATCGTACTCAGGACTGTGCCCTGCAGAAGCACCTGGAATACGCTGGCTCAACGGAAATTGTCTCGCTGAATGAAGTCGACCGCGCGACTCACATTGCTCGGTATATCGATCGTGTAATGACTCCGACAGAGGGGCGAGATTCCTGCGAGCCACGAAGTGAACTTCTGGCAGATCGATATGCTTCGCGGGAAGTTCTGATTGGTGATGTGTGCCAGTTATGCGGTGCCGGCGTTTGTCGCCATAGAGCGTTGTTGTTCAAGTTGATGGCCGATGATGCTGGTCTGAGTTGCGCTTTAGTGCGTGGGAATTACGGGAATGCCCGGAATTTATCCGGGCATACGTGGAACGAACTGTTACTGACGGAAAAAAAACGAGTCGTGGTCGATGTAATGAATCCTCAGCCGGATTACTACTTTCCTGCCGTTGGAGAGAAGAGTCTGCGGCATTATTTGACTGTGGCCGGCACAGAGAAGTATGCAGTTGGACAATGAAATGATCTCCGTCGAAGCCATGAGACTGGCCGCAACGGCCCTGTCCACGGCGTTTCACGGATCAGCGAGCAGGCGCATCACGGTCAGGAACCATTCCGTGACACAGAGCCGAACGACGGCTATCTCGAGAACACTTTAACACTTTGATTGATCCCAACAAAAAAGTCCTAAGTGAGGCCAGCGGGATGCGTGGATTTTTATTTTTGTTTCTGCTGACAGGTGTTATGCATCACTCGTTATTGCAGGCGGATGATTTGAGGGAATTCGACCACTCCATTGCTCCTTTGCTGGTACGCCGCTGTTTCAGCTGCCATGAGGGTATCGAATCCAAAGGAAAGCTGGACCTGTCGAATGGCAAATCAGCGATGACTGGAGGTGAATCAGGAACAGTCATTGAACCTGGTAATCCGGATAGGAGTTTGCTCTGGCAACATGTCGCATCCGATACGATGCCACCGAAGAAGCCGCTCAACGCCGCCGAAAAAGCGATACTCAAAGCATGGATCGCTGATGGAGCTAAATGGGGCACCGAGACAATCGATCCCTTTAAGTTCACCACCGACACTCGTGCCGGAGTGGATTGGTGGTCGCTGCAGCCATTGTCAAATCCAACGCCGCCAGACGTGAAGCACTCAGGCTGGTCGCAGTATCCGATCGATGCGTTTGTCTTCGCGAAGCTCGCGGACGCTGGGTTGTCGCTATCACCGGAAGCTGACAAGCGAACGCTGATTCGACGGCTGAGCTTCGATTTGCTCGGCCTGCCGCCAACTCCTGATCAGATTGAACAGTTTCTCAGTGACACAACAGCTAACGCATGGGGCAATCTCGTCGATCGCATGCTTGCTTCACCGCATTATGGCGAACGCTGGGCTCGCCATTGGCTGGATATCGCTCGATTCGGTGAAAGCAATGGTTTTGAATACGACGAGCCGCGAGACAACTTCTGGCACTATCGAAACTGGGTCATCGACGCCTTGAATCAGGACATGCCGTACGATGAGTTTGTTCGACTTCAACTGGCTGGTGACATCCTGCATCCAAACGATGTCAACGCCATCGCAGCGACCGGATTTTTGGTTGCCGGGCCACACAACACAACGTTGCCCTCCAATGACAAGATGCGGATGTCGATGGCTCAGGACGAAATCGAAGACCTTGTTGGAGCGATCGGCCAGACTTTTCTGGGACTTACCGCCAACTGCGCTCGTTGTCATGATCATAAGTTCGATCCAATTTCGCAGGTCGGATACTATCAGCTTGCAGCGACGCTGACCGGAGTGACTCACGGAGAACGCACGATCATGGTGCCGCTGACATGGGAGCATCAGCAACGCATGCAGTCGATCGACAATCGGCTCTCCGTGCTTCGGCAGGAGTTGGATGCGATCGAGAAGCCGGTGCGAGACACAATTGTCGCAGAGCGCAGGAACGGCAAGTTCACTGGTCCGGAGCCTCGAAAACCAATGGCAGCGTGGGAGTTCAATGAAGACCTGATTGACAGCATCGGCTCACGCGAAGCAAGGCTCAACGGTGGAGCGCGGCTGGAAGGCGGAGTGCTGGTGGTTGACGGGAAGGACAGCTTTGTTGCCTCCGCGCCGATTATGGTGAATATTGTCGAAAAGACTCTGGAAGTCTGGGTACAGCTGGATAATCTCGAACAAGGCGGAGGAGCGGCGATCAGTCTGCAGTCGCTGGACGGTGCAACGTTTGACGCAATCGTATTTGGCGAACGGGAACCGAAAAAATGGATGGCGGGCAGTAACGGTTTCGTGCGGACGCAACCATTCAACGGGACCGAAGAAACGGAAGCTATCAGTCGCCCTGTTCAAGTGGCGATCGTTTATCAGGCCGACGGTACGATCGTTGGTTATCGTGATGGGAAGCCGTATGGAAACCCAAATCGACCGGGCGAACTTCAAAAGTACGCAGCCGGCACCGCTCAACTTGTGTTCGGTCTGCGCCACGGGCCGCCGGGCGGAAATCGAATGCTGAAGGGCCGTATCCATCGTGCAGTCCTTTACGATTATGCTTTAACGGCTGAAGAAGTTGCTGCGTCTGCCGAAGCTGCGGATATCAATCACGTTTCCATGAAGGAACTTGCCACTCGTCTGACAGATGATCAGAAGCAAACTCATGCGAAACATACTGCGGAGTCATCACAACTGACGGAAGAACGCCAGACGATCGCTCAATCAGAATCACAAACGCTTTATACATGCATTTCGACGAATCCCGGAGTGACGCGAGTGCTGCTTCGAGGCGATGTGGGAAGTCCTCGCGAAGAAGTATCCCCGGCGGGATTGTCGGCCGTTCCCGGCGGTGGTGCGGACTTCGCCCTGAAGCCCGACGCTCCGGATGCGGATCGTCGCACGCGGTTAGCGGATTGGATCACCGGTAAAAACAATCCGCTGTTTGCTCGCGTGATGGTGAATCGACTTTGGCACTATCACTTTGGCCAGGGCCTGGTACACACACCGAGCGATTTTGGTTTTAACGGTGGAAAGCCCAGTCATCCAGAATTGCTTGACTGGCTGGCGGCCGCGTTTCAATCCAGCGGCTATCGCATGAAGGCGATGCACCGACTGATTGTGACGTCCGCAGCATATCGCCAGGCCTCCGCGCCTGACAATGCGGCTCTGAAAATCGACGCTGACAATCGCCTGCTGTGGCGTAAGTCGCCGCAGCGAATTGAGGCAGAGGCCATACGTGATGCCGTGTTGGTGGTCACCGGGCGACTGAATCGGGAAGTGGGTGGTCGTGGCTACCGTGATGTTGAACACTTCAAGTACAAGGGCAGCAACTTCTACAAGCTACTGGACGAGGCTGATATGGAAGTTCATCGCCGAACGATCTATCGATTCACGCCACGAGGGGGTCGGAATCCGCTTCTGGATACCTTTGACTGCCCCGATCCGTCAGCAGCAGCGCCAAAGCGAGCGACCACCATCACGCCATTACAGGCACTTTCATTGATGAATAATTCGCTTGTGTTCGCGATGGCGGATGACTTTGCCGCACGGGCAAAAAAAGATTCTGGCGACGCTGTCGATAAGCAGATTGCGAGCGTTTATCTGATGGCCTTTGGTCGCGATGCTGATGACTCTGAAGTTGCCCTTGGGAAAGACTTTGTCACCCGCCGCGGACTGGCTTCGTTTTGTCGAGTGATATTGAATAGTAACGAGTTTCTGTATTTACGATGACGATCGAAAGACGCTCAACCAGATTGGGACAGAAATATGTTTGGCGACCGTATTTCGCGACGTCGTGCACTTGATTTTTCGACAGCATCACTTTCGAGTGCTGCGTTCCTGTCTTTGCTGCTGCAAGACAAGTGTGCGAAAGCCGATGCTCTTCCGGCTGAAGCCATGGGGACGCCGCATCTGCCGGTCAAGGCGAAGCGAGTCATCCACCTCTGCCTTTGTGGCGGCGTCAGTCACATCGATTCGTTCGACTACAAGCCTGAGCTGAAGAAGTTTCACGGTAAGACCCTTCAGGCTGACGAACGGCCGGCGACATTCTTTAACCAGATCGGCTTGATTCGAAAGAACGACTGGGAATTCAGGCAGCGAGGACAAAGCGGTTTATGGGTTTCGGAATTGTTTCCGCATATCGCAGACGTGGCGGATGAATTAACCGTGATTCGTTCGATGGTGGCCGAATCAGCGAATCATACGCCTGCGACTTTTGAAGAGAATACGGGTTTTCGTCTCAACGGCTTTCCCGTTATGGGCTCCTGGGTGTCTTACGGACTTGGCAGTGAAACAGACGAACTTCCGTCCTATGTCGTGCTGCCGGATGCTCGCGGATTGCCTGCGGGAGGAACGATTAACTGGTCAAACGGTTTTCTCCCCGCTCAGCACCAGGGTGTAGCTTTCCAGAGTAAAGGTCCACCAATCTACGACCTGTTCCCGGCTCGCGAATTGGCGGAGGGCCATGAGCAGGCTAGTCGAGAATTGTTGTCTCAGATCAATCGAAAGCATCTGGCCAGCACGGGTTCCGATGACGCCCTGCTGGCTCGAATGAAAAGCTACGAGCTCGCTGCGAAGATGCAATTGGCCGTTCCGCGAGTCACTGATCTCAATCTGGAATCAGAATCGACTCGCGCCATGTATGGTCTGGACAAGGACGAAACGGCCGACTTTGGAAGTCGCTGTTTGTTGACTCGACGTCTGTTGGAACAGGGCGTGAGGTTCGTGCAGTTGTTCTCCGGCGGTTCGTTTGGTTCGCCTCGCATTAACTGGGACGGCCATGAGGATGTCAAAGAGAATCACACTCGCGAAGCCGGTCGACTGGATCAGCCGGTCGCGGCTTTGTTGAAGGATCTTCGGCAGCGAGGAATGCTGGACGACACCTTGGTGCTCTGTACGTCGGAGTTTGGGCGCACGCCGTTTACTCAATCGGGAGCCGATCAGATCGGGACTGGCCGCGATCATAACATGTACGGCTTTTCAATCTGGATGGCCGGAGCGGGACTTAAGCACGGCACGGCGTATGGTGCGACGGATGACATCGGCTGGAAGTCAGTGGAGAAACCGGTTCATTGGTACGACTACCACGCGACGGCTCTGCATCTGTTGGGAATAGATCATGAACGTCTGACGTTCTATCACAACGGCATCGAACGTCGGCTGACAAACGTGCATGGCGAAGTCCTGCATGACATTCTGACGTAAGATGTCAGTAGTCGCCTCAATGAACTGAAAACGGATGGGATCGGGCGACGATCAGAACTCAATCTCCAGCAGATCTTCCGCTAGTTCTGTATTGGGGAATATCCGGCGAATGGAGGAGATTCCAACGGGATCATCGTCAGGCCGCTGGGGGTCGATATGGACCAGCAGTAGTCGGCCAACCTGGGCGGATTTCGCCAATCGAGCCACCGGTGTTGCAGCGCTATGTCCGGTCTTGTCGGCCCACTCAGAGAGTGTGTCCGGGAAATAGCATTCGTGGATCAGCAGATCCACGCCGCGGATGAAGTCTGCATATTCGCCCGGCGCTGTGGTGTCCGTTATGTAGGCCAGGGAGCGATCAGGCCAGTCGATTCGAAAGCCGACCGAACCACCAGGATGAATCAATCGGGTCCAGGTTAATCGTCCCCCATCGGATAGTTCTATCGGATCGTTGAGTTCGAGCCATTCAAAAGCTGGCATCACAGGAAACAGCTCATTAGCCAGCAAGTGATTTCTTACCGCCAGCAAGGTGTCCCTCGAACCAAACACGCGCAGTCGATCAATGTCTCCACGCAGCATAGGCACCAGCATGAATGTCAGGCCACAAACGTGATCCAGATGAGCGTGAGTCAGAAAGACGTCAAGCGTAGACGTTTTGAGGCGTTCGGCTGCTCGAAAGAATCCGGTTCCCGCATCCAACGCGACGCCGATTTCAGGCAGCAACAGACTGGCGGTGTGGCGCCGTTCGTTGGGATGATATCCGCCGGTGCCAAGGAAAATGAGACGCATGTGGTAGTTCAGGTAATGGTGCAACACTTTTGGTCAGTCTGCGAAGTGTTGCAGATTTTTGAACAAGGCTACAGGCAAAACGTCGGTGTCTGTAAAGAAACACCGTAGCCGCTCGCTACCATCTGCACAGCCGGGCGGCCAATTTCTATCGTCGTGCCTCTTCGACACGCCTGACGGGAACCGGCATTAGATTAGATGGCAGGTAAAGCAACGAATGCCTGTTTGCAAGGCGAGAAGTCTGCAACAGACCCACCAGTCGGTCGATAGAGTTGGATTCGTCTTCCGCGAACGCTTGCGTCTCAACGTCAACTCGGCGACATTCACAGATCATCATAGGTTGCCGCCTGATTTTCGCTGAATACTGGTTGAGGAGTCTCAGATGAGGCTAGTCGCGTCAAACGTTGTGTTGAGTATAGTGTCTGCACTGTTCAGCCTCTGTGGATCGCCGGTCTCAGCTCAGGATCGTTCCCTGAAAGAGAATCCTGAACTCGCCAGCTATTTTGAAGCCGAGGTCAGCAGGCTGGAGCAGCAGAATGAGCTGACTCGCTTCAACTCTCCTGAGGAATGGCAGAAAGCCAGGCCGGTCCTCCGTGAGCAATTGTTTGACATGCTTGGGTTGAGTCCTCGCCCAGCAATGACTCCGTTGGAACCAGTCGTGGAAGGGACGCTGGAAGCAGGCGAGTTCGTTGTTGAGCGAATTCACTTTCAGTCAATGCCGGGCTTGTATGTGACCGGGAACTTCTATCGCCCGAAGTTTGCGGACAAGCCACTGCCAACGATCCTTTATGTCTGTGGTCACGGTCAGGTGAAGAAAGATGGAGTCAGCTATGGCAACAAGACGCACTATCATTATCACGGAGCCTGGTTTGCACGCAATGGCTTCAACTGCCTGATTATCGACACATTGCAGCTTGGTGAAATCGAAGGAGTTCATCACGGCACGTACAAAATGAATCGCTGGTGGTGGAATTCACGCGGTTACACGCCGGCCGGTGTCGAAGCCTGGAATTGCATTCGATCTCTCGACTATCTCCAAACACGATCTGAGGTTGATGCCGAAAAAATCGGCGTCACTGGACGTTCGGGTGGTGGTGCCTACAGTTGGTGGATCTCAGCCCTCGATGATCGAATTCAATGTGCTGTTCCGGTCGCGGGGATTACAAATCTGAGGGATCATGTTGTGAACGGATGCGTCGAAGGTCATTGCGACTGCATGTACATGGTTAACACTTTTCGCTGGGACTATGCCACTGTAGCAGCGCTGGTGGCTCCGCGTCCGCTGCTGATTTCGAATACGGACAAAGACACGATTTTCCCCTTGGAAGGTGTGGTTGACATTCATCGTCAGGTACGACACGTCTATCAGCTTCTTGACGCGGGAGACAGCCTTGGTTTGCAGATCACGGAAGGCCCACACAAGGATACTCAGGAATTGCATATTCACGCGTTCCGCTGGTTCAATCGTTTTCTGAAAAATGATGATTCGATGATCCAGAAAACCGCCGATAAATTCTTTCAGCCCGAACAACTAAAAGTGCTGTCTCAGACACCAACGGATGAAATCAACACACGCATTGACGAAATCTTTGTGGCGCCGGCGAAGTCAATTTCTCCTGCCGAGTTACTTGCCACTCAACATGAAATCCCGAAAACGTTGACTCTTGCTTTGCGGAACCGATGCTTTGGTGCATGGCCGCAGGATTACGGGGATACCATTTTTCGTGAAGTGACTGTCAGTCGCGAAGCAGAACTGAATCGTGGTAACGTCATCCGGTTGTCGTTTGAAAGTCAGCCGCATGTTCCCCTGACTGTGGATGTTGTTGTTCCCGCTGGCACCGAGCTTCAGAATCTCCGGTCGATTGAACTTACAATCGAGTTCGGCGCGAATCCCGTTGGCATTGTTGGCAGTCAACTGCCATCACCTGAGGGACATGCAGTGATGGCGCCACGTGGCGTTGGTCGAAACGCATGGGTTGGCAATGAAGCCAGGCAGATTCAGATTCAACGTCGATTTCAGTTAATCGGAAGTACTGTTGACGCGATGCGAGTCTGGGACATTCGTCGGGCTATTCAGGTTGTCAGGCAGAAGTGTCCGAATCTGAAGGAGTTGCGGGTCCGAGCCAGCCACGGGAGCGAATCTCTGGTGCTTCTGGCGTCCCTGTTCGAGCCACCTGTCGATGTTCTGGTGATCCCTGATCTCAGTCCATCGCTGGAGCAGCAGCCATCGATTCTCAACCTGACCCGCACGATGCCGATGGAAATGCTTCCAATTCTGGCAGCTGCAAAGGCTGCGATTGTCACGGGCACAACGGCGGGTGAAGCTCAGTTTGCGGCGCAGGTGACAGGGGCCGCAGCATGGAACGGAAAGAAGATTGAATTCGCAGAATAGAGCTGTTTGCCAGCGTTTCTCGGAACAAACGACGCGTTGCAGATCCTACGACCGGAACATCAAGAGGACTACCCCCTGAGGAAATCACCAGGTCAATTCCTCATAAGTCGTGATTCTGACCAAGAATAGGAGTATCGACCAACAAATGAGTCTGTGCATTAGTGCTCTGTATTGGTCACGATTTAAGGCTAAGATCAATGTTTCTGAGCATCATGTCCGGACTGAGCCAATGGGCTGGCCAGGTCGAGAACATTTTCGTGGGTAAGGTACATCACCTGACGCCGCAGGATTACTGCATCATCATTGTGTTTGGTATTTCCATTGGCTATTGCCTGCTAAAGGGCAGGAACATCTAAGCCACAAGCTACTCGGCAAGTTTCTTCATCGCCGTTCGGTCTTCCATGGTCAGTACATTTCCCGGCAAGTTTTTTTGTGCCAGTTTGCTTATCAGCGAAACTGATCCCGCCGGTTCTGGAATGAACCAAACCCCGGCGTGAATTTGTGAAAGAGCCAGTACGCGCTGCTGAAATCTCAACTGACCGATCACAATAATCGGCGTATTCTGTGTTCGGACGTCCGCTCTAAGATTGGCCAGTGTTGTTGCAATGGGCCAGCGAGGTGATGCGGCGTCGAGAATAAATAACTCGCAAGTCATCTGTCCCGCAGCCAATTCAAAACCTTCAGGGCCGGTGGATGCAATTTGTGGGTCGTATCCAGCGTCCTCAAAGACCAGTTCAAGGTCTCCTCGCCAGCCTGCGTTTCCGCTGACAATCACCACTTCCGGTTTCAGACTGCCGTTCCGCGCTGACTGCAAGGACCGCGACACCGCAGCAGCACTTACATCAATGGGCATCGTTTTGCTAACGATTTCTGCGGTGAGAAAGCGAACGCGAGCATCCGGGCTCAGCAACGCTCTATTGAAAATTCGACCTACTTCCTCCTGATTGACGTCATTGACCGACATCGACCTCAGGCCTCGCAGGAATTCAATAGCAGCAACGGGATGAAGCTCCAGAGCCTGCGCCAGTCCCCGGAGTAGCTCGTCAGCCGGTTTTCCGGCAACGACGGAAGCTTCGGAGGACAAGGTTGTTTCCAACTCAGCACATTCGGCGACCAGCAGTGTTTGCAGAACTGAATTGTTGTCCGGTTCAATTGCCAGAGCATCACTGAGCAAGACCCGACATTCATTCATCTTATCGCGGCGGGGAGACTGGTTGGTCAATTCTGTCAGGGACTGAGGCTGGTCCAGTAAAGAGAAGCGTTTCCCTGATAACCTCAGCAATGCTTGAGCCTGGTTCGTCAGCAGCTCAACAGCTTCTGATGCTGATGCGACTGAAACTGAGCCCTCGCTGAGTTCAGAGATTGCCTGGCGAGACGCCGCCATGACCTCGGCATCCAGGGAGGGGCCAAACTGCCATCGCAAAAGTCGGATCGCGAGTTCAGGATCCGAGGTCGATCCCAGCAGATTAACAATACGAACGCGAGTTGGTGAGTCCGCAGATTCAAGTTGCTTCAGGAGACCAGCTCGCCAGGGACGAGCGTATTTCGCCAGAATCTGGTGAGCGACACTTCCCGAGGGTGATTTAGGGTCAACCGCTAATAATGCTGGAAGAGCTAACTCCCCACCGGCTACTAACTCGGTGACCGCGGTGGTTCCCACAAAACCGGTAGTGCTGAGGTTCTTGACGAAGTCCTGAAATTCCTGAGCCGTGTAGGTTTTTGATTTGCTGGCCTCGTTGACCGCAGCCAGAAGTTGTTCGGATTCAGGTCGTAGCTGAATATCCAGACGTAGATTCAGGAAAGGACCAGCTCCAACTTCCGATCGGAAAGCTTGAAGCTCTTTCTCCCCCAATTGCATGTCCAGAATCATCCTCAGAAAGGCCCGTGAATCGCTGAATCGTTCCAGCTCTTGCGTAATTCGAGCTGCTTTCAGGAGTTCTACCGGAGTCTGAGGCGGAAACTGGTAGAGGTCTGATGCAATTGGTTTGGGTGTTACCACCCCATTGACCGCGGCGGGCTGAGCCGCATCCTGGCAGAAAGTCACTGATCCCAAAAAAGAGGCCAGCGCGGTCCCGGTGAGGACAGAGGCAAACCGTCCGGCATTAAACATGGAAGCTTTTCTTTTCACAGGCACATCACTTAATCTGTCGGAAGAACGACCATCAATCCCCTGTGTTTTATCGATTCACTCAGGCGTTTATCGGCCTGCTGAATTGGTATGTTGCCAGTCCCTTCCGCTCGAATCCAGAACGGTTGCAGGATTTTGAGCCTGCGCACGGATGTTAAGGCCTGAGGAACAGTCAGATTGCATCGACTCATGTGCTCCGGAAGCTTCATTTCGACCACCATCAGCCATCAGTT
>JANPHT010000534.1:0-39731 GCA_031424595.1 Planctomycetota bacterium | reverse complement strand
CTCCACGCTGGCAGCACTGTCCACACAGTACTGCGTCGCTGATTACAGAGTCATCTGAAAATGTCGAATTCAACTTCACTCCCCACCGGTGCTCCGGCCTTTTTGGATACGCCGGAAGAGGCTCCTGCGAACGGTGTTTCCGGGCATGTCGTCGGCAATGTTGCTGTCGTAAAGCCACGCGTGGACATGGGTACTCAGAATCTGGAGTTCGCCGAATCGCAGTTGGAGAGTTATCTGCGCGATCGTAACTCGGTGTCACCTGACTGGCGAGATTACTTCGACGAACTGCAGGTCGTGGATTCCGGTTTAACGCCGGAGAGTTTACAAGCTCCGTTTCAAGCGGAAAGCATTTTCCACAAGGCCACTGAAGTTCGTGTTGACCCGTCAACATCGGATGCAGTGATACTGCAGGAACGTCTGGATCAGCTCATACGAAGTTTTCGAGTTCGCGGGCATATTATAGCGCGAATTGATCCGTTGAACGCCGAGCGTCCGAAGCCCGCAGAACTTGATCCGAAGTTCTACGGCTTTACTGACGAACACATGAATCGCAAGTTTTCGACTCAATGGGCTGGTGGCCCGGATACTCGAACGCTTCGTGAGATGGTTACCTGGCTGCAGTCCACTTATTGTCGTTCCATCGGCGTGCAGTTCATGCATATTGACAGCATGCCTGTTCGCCAATGGCTGCAGGACCGGATGGAACGAACGGCCAACCGTCTGAAGTTGTCTCGTTCAGAACAGGTTCGTATTCTTGAACGATTAAGTGATGCGGTCGTTTTCGAAGAGTTTATTCTGAAGAAGTACGTCGGTGCGAAGAGCTTCTCGCTCGAGGGTGCCGAAAGTCTGATCCCGTTGCTCGATATGGCCATCGAACGAGCGGGCAGTCAGGGGACCGATCTGATCGTGCTGGCGATGGCTCATCGAGGCCGGTTGAATGTGCTTGCTAACATCATGGGCAAGAGTCCATCCAAGATTTTCCGCGAGTTCGACGACGTCGATCCGCAGTTGAAGATGGGGCGTGGCGATGTGAAATATCACCTCGGATACAGCTCCGATCGCATGACGTCCTCAGGACAGAACGTGCATTTGACGCTGTGCTTTAACCCAAGCCACCTGGAATTCGTCAACCCGGTCGCTCAGGGCCGACTGCGAGCCAAGCAGGATCGCAATATCGACTTTGATCGCCGGAAGAGCTGTGTGATTCTGGTCCACGGGGATGCAGCGTTCGCTGGCGAAGGCGTGATTCAGGAGACACTTAACCTCAGCGAATTACCAGGTTATCAAACGGGTGGCACCGTTCACATCGTCGTAAACAATCAGATCGGATTTACAACGTCTCCGTCGGAAGCTCGGTCCTGCACCTACGCGACCGATGTGGCTCGCATGCTGCAGATTCCTATTTTCCATGTGAATGGTGAAGATCCGGAAGCGGTGGCTCAGGTGGTTCAGCTGGCGATGGATTTCCGAGCGAAGTTCCATCGCGATGTGATCATCGACATGTACTGCTTCCGTCGGCGGGGGCACAACGAAGCCGATGAGCCCGCGTTCACTCAGCCAACAATGTATCAGGTAATTCGCAGCCGCCAGACCGTCTTTTCCAGCTTCCTTGAATCGCTCGTCAGTCTGCGAGAGGTGACGAAGGAAGAAGGCATGGAAATTGTGGTTCGTCGAGGCCAGTTGCTTGAAGCAGAGCTGCTTGAAGCTCGCAAGGAAGGTTTTAAGTATCTGGAAGACAGTGGCGGCGGTATGTGGAACGGCTACTACGGTGGATTATCCTCCAAAGCCGACAATCCTCCGACCAGAGTTACGGCCGATCATGTCCAAAAGATCATGAAGATGCTGACGTCGCCGCCGCACAACTTTCGGCCCCATTCAAAAATCGAAACCGTGCTCGAATCGCGTCGAAAGATGGCGGCCGGCGAAGTGCCATTCGATTGGGGTGGCGCGGAGATGTTGGCCTTTGGCACGCTGGTAAGCGAGGGAACTCGCATGCGTTTCAGTGGTCAGGACGTTCGCCGCGGAACATTCAGCCATCGACATGCCGGCCTGTACGATTTCCATACAGGAAATGTCTGGATTGGGTTGCAGGATATCGCCGCTCGTCCGGAGCACGTTGAAATCTACAACAGTCCGCTTTCAGAAGTTGGGGTTTTGGGATTCGAATATGGTTACAGTCTCGACTGTCCTGATGGGCTGGTGATCTGGGAAGCTCAGTTCGGCGACTTTGTCAACGTGGCTCAGGTCATCATTGACCAGTTTATCGCCAGTGCCGAAGACAAGTGGAAGCGACTGAGCGGTCTCGTGATGTTGCTGCCACACGGAATGGAAGGGCAGGGGCCTGAACATTCCAGTGCTCGCCTGGAGCGATTCCTCGCGATGGGGGCTGATGACAACATTCAGGTGACCAATCCAACAACGCCGGCCAACTACTTCCATTTGCTGCGGCGGCATACGCTGCGACGCTGGAAAAAGCCGCTGATCGTAATGACGCCGAAGAAGCTTTTGAGACTGCCGGAGGCCACCTCGCCGTTGTCAGAACTGGTGAACGGGGAGTTCCAGGAAGTCATCCTGGACACGACAATTTCTCCGGAAGCCGTGCGTCGAGTACTGCTGTGCTCGGGCAAAGTGTATTACGATTTGGCAAAGTACCGGGAAGTCAACAAGATTACAGATGTCGCCATTGTCCGAGTGGAGCAGTTGTATCCGTTCCCGGCTAAGGCTCTGGGCGAAGCGCTGTCGAAGTACCCGGAAAAGATGTCCCTGTTCTGGGTACAGGAAGAAGCTCGCAACATGGGAGCGTGGGGCTTCCTGCGAATGAAGTATGGCGAACGACTACTGGACCAATATCCATTCCGCGGAGTCTGCCGTCCTGAGTCTGCCAGCCCAGCAACTGGATCTTTTACAAGCCATAATATTGAACAACAGACCATTCTTAAACAGGCATTTGAACTCGAATGAGCACTAAGGAAGTTGAAATCAAGGTTCCTGCCGTAGGTGAATCCATCTCTGAGGTGTTCATTGGAGAATGGTACGCTGGCGAAGGAAAGTTTGTGGCGTTGGACAAGAACATCGTCGGTCTGGAAACAGACAAGGCGACGTTTGACGTTCCCGCGCCCGTGAGCGGTACCGTGAGTCGCATTCTGAAGAAGGCGGGTGAGTCCGCCGCGATTGGCGAGGTCATCGGGTATCTTCAACCATCAGATGCTCCGGCAGTCAGTGCTGTTCCGGCTCCAACATCCGCACCAGTGGCATCCGCACCAGTGGCAGCCGCACCAATTACCGCTGCAGTTCCTGCAAAGGCAGGCGGGCATGTGATGCCGGCAGCTGCCTCCGAAATGGCAAAGAACAATCTTCCAGCGGGCTCGGTTGCTGGCACTGGTCCCGGCGGTCGAGTGTTGAAAGAGGACGTCATCCGGACAGTTCATGCCGGTCCAGTGCGAGTTGGCGGAAGTCGAGAAACTCGCAATGTGCCACTCAGCCCGATTCGTCAGACGATTGCCAAACGACTTGTGGAAGCTCAGCAGACCGCCGCTTTGCTGACGACCTTCAACGAAGTCGATATGTCGGCTGTGAAGAAGCTGCGAGAATCTTACAAAGACGTGTTCGAAAAGAAGTACGGCGTGAAGCTGGGCTTCATGTCGTTTTTTGTACGGGCCGTTGTCGCCGGGCTTCAGCAGTATCCTCAGCTCAACGCACAGTTGAACGGCAAAAGCCTGACTCATTACAACTATTGCGACATTGGCATCGCTATCGGTGGCGGCAAAGGCCTGGTGGTGCCAGTGCTGCGCAATGCGGAAAACATGAGTTTTTCCGACATCGAGCTGGCGATTGTTCAATATGCAGTGAAGGCAAAGAATAACCAGATCACTTTGGAAGAGCTCGAAGGCGGTACGTTCACAATCACCAACGGGGGCGTTTACGGTTCACTTCTGTCAACACCGATCGTCAATCCGCCTCAGAGTGGTGTGCTCGGCATGCATGGCATTTTTGATCGGCCAGTCGCTGTCAACAGCGAAGTGGTCATCCGACCGATGATGTACATCGCTCTGACCTACGACCACCGGGTCGTTGATGGCCGCGAAGCCGTTTCATTCCTGAAGCTCGTGAAAGATCTGATCGAAGATCCAACGCGGCTGATTCTGGAAGTATAGTGATCGACTGATCTGTCCTCAGATCAGCGAGTGTGAAATGGTGTGCCGTTGCTTTGCGTGTCACACCCGACTGATTTCAACCTGCACTTGTAGGGTGTGACAAGTGAGCGAATGCGAACGCAGGCACACCATTCGTCTTACAGGTAATTCCATGTCTGAGTCATTTGATCTGATTGTCGTTGGTGCTGGTCCAGGCGGATACGTCGCCGCTATTCGAGCCTCACAACTGGGGATGAAAGCCGCCGTTGTGGAACGCGAACAAAAGCTCGGGGGGACCTGCCTGCGAGTGGGTTGCATCCCCAGTAAGGCGCTACTCGAAACCAGCGAGCTGTACGAGCAGTCGCAGAAGCACTTTGCGGAACGAGGACTCATCGTTCAGGGCGTGACGATTGACGTTGCAAAGATGATGAGCCACAAAGACTCGGTCGTCAGCACTCTCGATGGAGGTATCCAGGGCTTGCTGAAGAAGAACAAGATCGAACGGTTCTTCGGCCACGGCAAACTGAAGGGCAATGGCGTTGTCGAAATCACGGGTAACTCCCCGGCGACGATTACCGGCAAGAAAATTCTGATTGCGACTGGCAGCGTGTCATCGTCACTGCCGGGCATTCAGCCCGATGGAGATCGAATTGGTACCAGCACAGAGGCTATTGCCTGGCCTGAGGTTCCCGAGCAGCTGGTCGTCATCGGAGCCGGCGTCATTGGACTGGAACTTGGCACCGTCTGGCGTCGGCTGGGCTCAAAAGTAACGGTTCTGGAATACCTGCCTCGCATTCTGCCGGGTGTTGATGAACAAGTTGCCAACGAAGCGAAAAAGATCTTTGAAAGGCAGGGCCTGATCTTCAAGCTTGGCACCAAAGTCACTTCTGTTACTGCCGCCGGCAAAACCTGCACCATCACAATGGAAGGCGCTGAGCCGATCACGTCTGATCGAGTCCTCGTTGCTGTCGGTCGCAAACCATGCACGGACAATCTGGGGCTGGAAGAAGCAGGCGTGAAGACTGACAAACGCGGCTTCATTCAAGTCAACGCTGGATATCTGACGACTGCACCGGGTGTGTACGCTGTCGGAGACGTGATCGGAGGCGCGATGCTGGCTCACAAGGCTGAAGAAGAAGGCATCGCATGCATTGAGAAGATGGCGATCGGTCATGGTCATATCAACTACGGAACGATTCCAGCGGTCATTTACACTCAGCCAGAAATTGCTTCCACGGGAGCCAACGAAGACGCATTGAAGGCTGCCGGAATCAAATACAAAGCTGGCCGCTTCAGCTTTGCTGCCAACGGCCGAGCTCGTGCAGCAGGGCAAACGGACGGATTCGTTAAGGTCCTTGCCGATGAAGCCACAGACAGAGTTCTGGGAGTTCATATCATCGGAGCTCACGCCGGCGAGTTAATTCACGAAGCCGCCGTCGCCATGGAATTTGGAGCCAGCAGCGAAGACATCGCCCGCTGTTGCCATGCTCATCCAACCCTCTCCGAAGCCGTCAAGGAAGCCGCGATGGCTGTGGATAAACGAGCAATACATTCGTAGCTAAAACATCGCTGGGGAATCACGTATGGGCAGCAAAAGCGAATATGTGATATCGAGACCGGTCGTTGGATGTGCTCAGTAATCGCTCCGGAATCCCATGAAAAAGATGGAAACGAGCGCGATGAGCTCGGACCTGTCGGCAACCAAAGCCCGCAGCGTGTTGCCAGACTCTGACAGCCGGTTCGGAATCGTGTTGAACGGCTCGCCGCTGTTCACCGGTGGAGCTGGCAGCGGGGAAAGTGAGATTCGGCGTTTCGTGCTGGAAAATGACCTGCTGGAAGCGATCATCGGTTTGCCGACGGATATGTTCTACAACACCGGCATTAGCACCTACGTCTGGATCGTCACCAATCGCAAGCCGGCGCATCGCAAAGGTAAGTTGCAACGAATCGACGCCAGCGGATTCTGGCAGAAAATGCGTAAGAGTCTCGGCAGCAAGCGCCGGGAACTGAGCGAAGACCATATTGCTGAGATCACTCGCCTGTTCGGAGAATGCAAAGAAGTTTCCATAGACCCCGAAACGCGAAAGCCTATCAGCCGGAAGGCGCTCTCGATGGATGAACAGCAGGTCGAGCGCAGCGCGGCGATGAAATGTCTGATGGGCTGGGTTCGTCTGTACCCGTACAACATTGCTCAAAAGGTGCAGATCGTTGTTGGACACTACTGGCTGACGGCGGCTCCGCTGCTGAACGGTAAGGGCAAGGCGATGGTGGTGGTCAGCCGCCGCCCGGAAGCCGTGCACTGGCAACTGGCAATTGACAGTTACATCAAAGAAATGGACTATCCGCTGCGGACGCTGGTGGCGTTTTCCGGCGAAGTGAATGATAAAAAATCCCGCCCTGAACCGTTCAAAGAATCCAGCAAGGAACTGAATCCGAACCTGAAGGGCCGCGATATCAGGAAAGCCTTTGACGGCGACGAATTCCAGATTCTGCTGGTGGCGAACAAGTTCCAGACGGGCTTCGATCAGCCGATGCTGTGCGGCATGTACGTTGACAAACGCCTGGCTGGTATCCAGGCAGTAAAAACGCTGTCATGGCTGAACCGCTGCCATCCAGGAAAGGACAAGACTTTCGTTTTGGATTTCGTCAACGATCCGGAAGAAGTTCTGAACGCGTTCAGCCATTGCAGTTGTCGAATGAGGGCTCCTGAAACATTGCTCCAGAAATCAATTCTCATCACTTTGTGATGGGCGAACCAGATTGACTGGTGATGATCATGATCCGGCGTGCCGGGATGTCCCATGCGAGTCAACAACGCACCCGATGGTGCGACGAGCGGAAAGAAGAAAGGACGAAGATAATCGCTGCCTGCGTTCCACCGCAGTACTTCGCGATCATCAATCGTAAATGACACCTGATGATTGGCGAATGGGATGATTTGGCAACGCGGGAGTTTGTCCTTTGCTTTCTTTCAATGTGAATCGATCAGGTAACCGCCGGCAACTCATCGACGATAGCGTGGGCGGTGTCAGTTTGCCATGCTATGCCAAATCGCTGCTTCTACTTTATTCGTGGAAGACGTCAGGAAATCCCAGATCATTGAAGGGAGAGATATTTATGCCGCAGAGTCATGCTCGCCGCCGGTTTCTTCGGGCCTTTCCAGGATTGCTCGGGGTCGCCGGCCTGTCGCCTCGCAACCTTGCCGCGTTCTGGGACATAGTGAAAGGAACCAGTGGCGTCTGGAAGGCTGGTGTATCCAGAGCCGTGATCACTCCGGAAACTTCCGTCTGGCTTGCTGGCTACGGATCCAAACGAGCACCGGACGGCAAGCTGCATGAACTGTGGATGAAAGCCCTTGCTCTGGAAGATCAGAAGGGTAAGCGGGCAGTTCTGATCACAAGCGACTTCCAGGGCGTTCCGAAGATGATGAGCGATCGTGTGTTCAGGCAGTTGAATGAAAAATTTCAGCTGGAACGGTCGCAGATCATTTTTACGTTCTCTCACAATCATTGCGGACCGAGACTTGGCGACGATCTGATCGATTACTACCCGGTTGATCCTGAACAGGAAAGGCTGGTCGAAGAGTACACGGATCAGATGGTGATCCGAACCGTGGCATTGGTCGGCGACGCACTGTCAAGGCTGGCACCGGCGAGTCTGCAGTTTGGCGACGGGAAGTCAATGTTTGCCGTAAACCGTCGAAACAATCGCGAAGCTGACGTGCCGGATCTCGTGGCAAAAGGAGTTCCTCTGGTAGGTCCCGTCGACCACACGGTTCCGGTAATGACGGTGACGCGACCTGATGGCAAGCTGGAAGCCGTGTTGTTTGGCTATGCATGTCATCCCACAACGCTGAGTTTTATGACATGGTGTGGTGACTATCCCGGTTTCGCGCAGGTTGAACTGGAAGTGAATCATCCTGGCACCACAGCAATGTTCGTGAACACCTGCGGAGGCGATCAGAATCCACTGCCTCGTCGGACCGTCGAGCTCTGTGAAAAATATGGTCACATGCTGGCGGTTGCTGTCGAAGAAGTGTTAGTAAAACCACTCAAGCCCGTTTCCGCAGGTCTGAAGACAGCGTTTGAACTCATCGATCTGCAGTATCTCAATGTTGTGTCGCGAGAAGAACTGACAACGCTTCTTACGGATGGCAACGCTTTGAAAGCGCGGTGGGCGAAACGACTACTTGCCAAACTTGATGCTGGTGAAACGTTTCCAGGCGTGTATCCATATCCCATTCATGCGTGGCAGCTCGGCAGTGAGATGTTGATGATCGGTATGGGAGCCGAAACAGTCGTCGACTACGCCCTGCGATTCAAGGCTGAATTTGGAGAAGGTACGTGGGTTTTAGGCTACGCTGATGACATGATCTCCTACATCCCGTCACGACGAGTCTGGGAAGAAGGGGGCTATGAAGGCGGTTCGAATCTTTACGAATATGGGCGGCCCGCATTTCGATGGGCCGGAGATATCGAAGAGCGAATATCGGCCAGTGTTCAAAACCTCGTGAAACAGGTTCGATCGTGAATTTACTTCCGAAGCATTCGCTCCGCGCGGTGTTGTGTGTTCCTGCGTGGTTGTTCGAGTGACATTCGCAAGAACTCTGCAACAATTCGCCCGCCCAGCAGGTCTGGAGATCTGCTGATTGCCCATTTCAGGATGACCAACAGGACGCAATCGTGATTCGAGTAAACGAAGACAAAGCTATCCGGCGAGTAATGGATCTGATTTCTATTTCCGGTGGAAGCGGAAAAGAGCAGGATGTTTCGCGCTGGATTCAGAAGGAATTAGCAGCCGCTGGTATTCCAGAGAGTGCGATTTCGACTGACAACGCCCATAAGAAGAGTCCTGCAGGCGGAACGACGGGGAATCTGATTGTTAAATTGAAGGGCACTATCAAGGGTCCGCGACGGCTGCTGATGGCGCATATGGACACTGTGCCGCTGTGCGAAGGATGCCAGCCGGTTCGGGAAGGAGAATGGATACGCCCAAAGTCCAAAGAGACCGCTCTGGGAGGTGATAACCGTGCTGGATGTGCGGTGGTGTTGACAGCGATTCGGGAAGCCATCCATCAGGGCCTCGATTATCCACCGCTTACGCTGTTGTTCACGGTGCAGGAGGAAACGGGGCTTCGAGGAGCGAGGTTTTTAAATGCCGGCAAACTGGCTTCGCCGGAGCTGTGTTTCAATTGGGATGGTCGAGATCCCAACAGCCTGATCACGGGGGCGGTGGGGGCAAACAATCTTTCTATTCGCATCGAAGGAATTGCGAGTCATGCCGGCGCTCATCCGCAGGATGGCGTGAACGCTGCGGTGATTGCATCGATCGCGATCGCGCAACTCCAGAAATCCGGCTGGCATGGTTTGGTTCGGAAAGGGAAGCAGCGAGGCTCCAGCAATCTGGGAGTTATTCATGGAGGTGATGCGACCAATGTTGTCATGCCACTGGTAAAGTTGCAGGCCGAAGCCCGAAGCCATGACAGTAAGTTTCGACAGCAGATTGTCGCCGCGTGGAGAGATGCCTTTGAGACGGCGACGGATTCCGTCACGAATGCACAAGGTCAATACGGGTCGCTGAAGTTTGAAGAAGATATTCGTTATGAAGCGTTCAGAATCGATGACACAAGCCCGTGCGTCCTTGCTGCCCGGGTCGCCTCAGAGGCTGTGGGTCTGAAGCCCGTTGCTCAGATTTGTGACGGCGGACTTGATGCTAACTGGATGGCAGTCCACGGTTATCCGGCGGTGACAATGGGTTGTGGCCAGCACGAAATTCATACTGTTAAAGAACGGCTGAGTATTCCTGAATATCTGGCAGCCTGCAAAGTTGGCTTGGCTCTTGCCACAGGCCTGTAATCTCCTCTGATTCATCATGGATAATATATGGCGAAACGAAGAAGGCGCAGTTCGCCATGTTTATTGGTGTTTTTTTTCTGATCGGCAGAGTCGCTGCTGTCAGCATGCTCGGTAGTCGAATGCCGTTTGCGAGGACAGACTTCAAGTCGTCTTTGTTTACAGCCCTCTGCTGACGCGCAATATGTGACCATCAGGATTTCTCAAGCGAAACTCTCGTACGCACCAGGGCTCGTCGGTCGGCGAATAGATCACCATCACATGACTGGGAATGTCTGGCTTTTGCCACCACAAACGCTGGCAATGCGAAAAAAGTTCACCGTGTTTCGCGGTTACTTCTCACGATCAGGCGATGCTTTCTCAGACGGCCTGAAAGCCGTTATGCTTCGCACAGATTGGCGGATTTGTCCCGCAAAGTGCTACGACTAAAGATTCAGGCTCGCCATGTCGCAATCGGCCTTCAAACTTCATCTGGAAGAACTGCGGACGACGGTGGAGGCTGCATTGATTCAGGAACTGGCGCTGGCAAGTTGGCCAATCAGCCTGAAAGCAGCGGTTGAGTACAGCTTGATGGCCGGCGGAAAACGACTTCGTCCTGTCCTGGTACTCCTGGCCAATGAGGCCTGTGGTGGGCGTCAGGAAGAGGCTCTTTCGGCAGCATGTGCCATTGAGATGGTCCACACATATTCGTTGATCCACGACGACCTGCCGTCGATGGATGACGACGATTTTCGCCGGGGCCGTCCCACCAGTCACAAGGTTTTTGGTGAAGCCCTCGCCGTCCTGGCAGGTGACTGTTTGTTGACCATGGCGTTTGAAACTCTGGCATCGGCCAGAATTCAGGCGAGTCAGGTTGTCGAATTGATGCGAATTCTCGCGATTTCTGCTGGTGGCGCAGGGATGGTCGGCGGCCAGGTTCTGGATTTGGAGGCAGAGCGGGGATCGTTCCTCAACGCTCGGAGTGGAACGTCGGGAAGTGGCAACGATGAAAAGTCTGGTTGCGAATCGGCGCAACCTGCGGTTATTGCCGGTTTAGCTTCTGCCTGTTTTTCGGGTTTACCCTCGGCCAGTCTGCCGTCCGTCGGAAATTCTGGGCAGAACGAATCCAACCAAACTGTGGAGACTCGCGTAGTAGAACTTGGCCAGATCCATAAAATGAAGACAGGAGCGCTCATTGCGGGAGCTTTGGAATTGGGCGCTGTATGTGCTTCGGCTGACTTGGCGAGCCGAATACAACTTCGACATTACGGGCATTGTATTGGACTGGCTTTTCAAATCGCCGACGATCTGTTGGATGTGACCGGGGACCAGACGAGACTTGGCAAGACCCCAGGACGTGATGTAGATCTTGGAAAACTGACTTACCCCAGTTTAATGGGGATCGAACTTAGCAAAACCAAAGCCGAGCAACTCGTGCAGGAAGCATGGCAGGCTATTGACATTTTTGGTGACCGCGGCGTGTGGCTGAAGGACTTGGCCCGATTTATCGTTGAAAGAGATCACTGATGGCATTTGATATTCTCAGCAACATCCGATCCCCCAAAGATTTGAGTGGCTTAAGCGATTCAGACCTTGTCCATCTGTCAGACGAAATTCGCGAAGCGTTGCTGACGATTGTGTCGGATCGCGCGGCGCACTTTGCCAGCAACCTTGGAGTGATCGAGCTGTGTATTGCCCTGCATCTGACTTTTGACTTTTCGAAGGACCGCCTGATCTGGGATACGGGGCATCAGATTTATCCTCATAAATTGATCACCGGGCGTTTTCAGCAGTTCTCCAGTATCCGGCATCGCGGCGGATTGATGGGTTATCCAAATCCAGCGGAGAGCGAATATGACCTGTTTGTCACAGGTCATGCAGGCAGCAGTGTTTCTACGGTACTCGGCATGAAAGCCGCGGACGATCTTCTGTTCCGAGATGGTCGCAAGAGTGTGGCTGTGATTGGCGACGGGGCTTTGCCATCCGGGATTGTGTTTGAAGCCATGAACAATGCTGCGGGTCTGAAGAAGGATCTGTTGGTTATTTTGAATGACAATAAGATGGGAATCTGTCCGCGAGTTGGCGGACTGGCCAGTTATCTGGACAAAGCCCGCGTCGCGCCTTTCTACAACGGGTTAAAGCGTGACGTCTCATGGTTGTTGAACAAAGTTCCGCTGGTTGGCGAATCCACTGAGAAGATGTTGGGCGGTTTCAAAGACGCTTTAAAATCATTCCTGCATGGCGGCATGTTGTTTGAAGAAATGGGATTCCGTTACATCGGCCCAGTCGATGGCCACGACATCAAATCGCTGCGCAAGTATCTGGAGATGGTTCGTGATGTAAAGGGACCGGTTCTGCTGCATGTGTTTACGGAAAAAGGCCATGGCTTTGAACCGGCCTGCAAGGACCCAGTCAAGTTTCATACTCCGTCGCCGTTCAGGCGGGATGCAGAAAACGAGATTGTCCCAGTAAAGAAATCATCAGAGATTTCGTACACAGAAGTGATGTCCGATGCAATTCACGAGGCGATGGTCGCCGATGAAAAAGTTTGCGTGCTGACGGCGGCGATGTGCGCGGGGAACAAACTGGAAAGAATTCGAGACAAATTCCCCGACCGTTTTTTCGACACGGGCATTTGCGAGAGTCATGCGGTGGCGTTCGCCGGAGGTATGGCAAAATCGGGAATGAGGCCCATCGTGGATATCTACAGCACATTTTTGCAGCGTAGTTTCGATCAGATCTTTCAGGAAGTCGCTCTCCAGAATTTGCCCGTTGTCTTCTGCCTGGACCGTGCCGGGCTGTGTGGTCCTGATGGGCCAACCCATCATGGTGTTTTTGACAACAGCTACATGCGTATCTTCCCCAATATGATCGTAACGGCGCCGGGAGATGAACAGGAGATTCGTCCAATGCTTGAGTTTGCATTGAAGAGCAAGTCTCCAGTCTCGATTCGGTATCCGAAAACGAGGGTCGAGCAGGTCCCCCGCGAAGTCGCACCGATTAGCCTGGGAAAAGCAGAAGTATTGTCCTGGGGCCAGGATGGAAATATTCTGGCCTGCGGGACCATGCTGCCTCAGGCTGTCTTAGCGGCTGAAAAACTTTGTGTGGAAGGACTCAGCGTGGGTGTCGTGAACGCTCGCTTTGTTAAGCCTGTTGATGAAGCGGTGGTTGCGAAGGCAGCGGCGGTGGGCTTCGTTATCACCATTGAAGAGAATGCTTTCATGGGCGGATTCGGCAGTGCAGTTCTGGAGGCCGCGAATCGATTGGGCCTGAACACCGAGCGATTCAGAGTTTTGGCAATTCCTGATGAATTCGTCGAGCATGGGGACCGTGATGAATTGCTGGCTGACTTGGGTCTGGACGCCAGGGGACTGATTCAGACAGCCAGAGAACTAGGCCAGACAATCACCGCTGGCCAGACAATCTGAACACATTCCGCCGCAAAGTTGAATCTCTTGTACCACGCAATCGATCTCCTGAAATGGTGTCGTGTTTGGTGATGCGACCGATTACCGGCGTACCAGCGTTCAGGCCCTGAATTCGCCCTTGCAGTGATATGGGAATCTCGGAAAGATGCGTTAACCTCCGAGTTTCGGTGTATGATGCGGAAAGCACGGAAGAGCTTAAGTCTGGATGGTGTGCGAAATGGAGTCGCAGTGTATGAGTACGGTAGCCAATCGGCTTCAGGCGATCATCGCCTCGTTGTGGATTGTCCTGGCCGGGGTTTTGAATTCGGGAATTAGTCTGGCCGATGAGTCCCTTTCAAATTCTGACGGCAATGTCGGAATCTCACTTATCGACCCTGCGGACTCGAATCGGCTAACACATGTCAAGTACTTGCTGCGAATCAACGGCAAGCTCTCAACGCCAGCATCAACAGGATCGACAGATTGGGATCTGAACAGCAACGCCAGAATTGAATTTGACCAGCGACGTTTCGAATCTGATTTACTAGGCTCATTGGGCCTGAAAGCTGTTCGCCGTTTTCAGGAAGCAGAGACATCTTCTACAGTTGGAAAGGATCACAAGAACTCAGTGATATTGCCGACTCAGTCTCGGCTGATTCAGGTTTACGGGGGCGAATTGCAACTCATCCAGCTGAGTCCCGATGTGCGACTTACGCGACCACAATTGGACCTGTTGCAGTTTCCATGCGATCCGTTGGCTTCAACTGGTTTATTACCGGTCAGAAACCTCCGGGATCAGGAAGAAAAATGGAATGCTGACACATGGGTGGTTCCCATGTTGACCGGAATTGATGCGTCTGTCACACAGTCAGCGACATGTGTGTTGAAATCACTGAACGATTCAGAGGCCGTGATTACATTTGATTGTCAGGGAACTGGTGCCATTACAGGGTCACCGACTGAGATCGATCTGAAGGGAGAGATGGTTTTTGATCGAAAAACATCCGTGATACGGCGTTTGAGAGCAACTTTGAAGGAAAAACGAGGCGCCGGAACTGTTAGTCCGGGCCTTGATGTCACGGCTGAAATCGAATGGACACAGGAAATACTCGAAGGGGAATCGACCCTTCCTGATTCTATGCCGGAGAGCATTCCCGATGAACGCAGGCTTTTGCTGACGCTTGTCACTCCATGGAGAGTTCTGTTGCTTCATGGACGGGACTGGCACGTTTTCCACGAAACCGCTGAACTGGTGATGCTTCGCATGCTGCACAACGGTTCCTTGCTGGCTCAATGCAATATTGCCTCGGCTCCTCTGATGTTGGCGGGTAAGTTTACTTCTGAAACTGACTACCTTGCGGACGTCGAACGCGCTCTCAAAGAGCGTGGCGGTCAGATAGCTGCCTCGAAAGTGATCCCAGATCAGGGTGGCTGGAGAATCCACCATGTGCAGGCAACCGGCGAAGCCAACAAAAAGGCACTGGTCTGGGATTATTATCTGTGTACAACCAAAGCAGGAGAACAGATTTCCCTTGTGTTTTCTCATGCAAAAGAGGATAGCTCAGTCTTCTCTGGTGTGGCAGAAAAAATGCTTCAATCCTTGACGATTCGGTCAGTTCGGCCGAAAGTTGCCTTGCCGAGATAGCGGTTCGAAAGGAGTTTGTTGATTCAGACCTTGGTTTTCGGGAGGATGCCAATCGCGGCAACATTACTCTCTACGCGGTGCGTACTTTGATATGTTTGCCGCAAAGAATTAAGAACATCCAGACAGAAAAATGTCATCCGGGCAGATGGCTAAACCATGTTTTGGAAACCGGATACGCTCTTGCCCTATATTTCGCTCGTGATCTACCATTGGTTTGTCTGAGGACCCGGGATTGATCACAATTCGGTCTCAGGCTCCTGATTGAACTCTGTGCTTCCGCTATTTCGCGGTTGAAGTTTAGTCCGCTTCTGCCGTGCGTTTGTCTAAGGAAAATTGATATGACAGCGCTGTCTTCCGCCAAACGAACTTCGTTGCTGGCGGCCGTACTCTCGATCGTCAGCAGTTACTCCGCCGCTGCTGAGAAAGTTGTTCTGACCCCTGATGATGGGAAGACCGCTCAAATGGTGGCTTCCATGGTGTCGTCCCGACACATCAATCACCCGGAGATTGACGACGCACTGTCTGAAAAGCTGATGAAGCGGTACATCGAAATCTGGGATCCTCAGAAACTCTATTTTTTACAGTCAGACATCGATGCGTTTTCAGTGGAGAAAACATCACTGGATGAGAAAATTCTGAAGGGCGACGTTGAGTTCGCAACAACGGTTTTTGAACGTTTTAAACTCCGGATGGGTGAACGTGCTTCGAAGATCGGAGTGGCCATTGATGCGGAACATGACTTTACCGTTGAAGAAGAGATGGTGAAGGATCCGGATGATCTTGCCTGGGCGGCTGACGAATCTGAACTCGACGAACGATGGCGCAAGAGAGTCAAGTTTGACTTGCTCCTGCTGAAGCTTGACGACACTGATCTGACGGAAGCTCGCAAGCGACTTCATACGCGTTATCACACCAATCAGGTTTTCCTGGATCAGACCGAATCTCACGAGGTTCTGGAATTGTACCTGTCTTCAATGACGCATTGCCTGGATCCCCACTCCAGTTACATGTCCCCACAGACACTGGCTGATTTCGAAATTGATATGCGATTGAAGCTGGAAGGCATTGGGGCTCGTCTGAAGTATGACGACGGCTATACAATGGTCGAAGAAGTAATTGAAGGCGGAGCGGCTCACGCGGATGGACGTCTGGCAAAGGGAGACAAGATCATCGGTGTGTCTTCTGATTCCGTCAAAGACTACGTTGATGTGGTTGAGATGAAGCTGACCAAAGTGGTCGATATGATCCGCGGAAAGAAGGGCACGAAGGTCAAACTTCAGGTGCTTAAAGAAGCTGGCGGGATTGAGGACTATGTACTGACTCGAACAGAAGTCAAGATTACAGAAGATGAAGTGAAGGGCAAGATCCTGGAATCCGAAGAATGGATCGACGGGCGAAAGTCTAAGGTCGGTATTCTGCAGATTCCATCGTTCTATCGCGATTTTCAGGGGGCCTCTCTCGGGGGTGAATTCAAGAGTACTTCCCGTGACGTGAAGCTGGTGCTTGATGAATTCAAGAAAGGTGGAGTTGATGTACTGATCGTGGACTTGCGATGGAATGGCGGTGGAGCACTTCAGGAAGCAATCGAAGTTTCAGGGCTGTTCATTCCTAAAGGTTCCGTTGTTCAGGTTAAGGAGCCCGGGGACAGTGTGCAGTCATTTGAAGATGAAGATCCGGAAGTCTATTGGCGGAAGCCAATGATTGTCGTTTGTAATCGATTCTCTGCTTCAGCATCCGAAATTTTCGCAGGAGCGATCAAGGACTACCGACGCGGAATCGTTGTGGGTGATCGGACGACACACGGAAAAGGGACTGTGCAGAACGTGGTGCCAGTAGCAAGCCGCCTGTCCCTTCGTAATGTGGACCGTGGTGCCTTGAAACTGACGATCAGCAAGTTCTATCGAGTCAATGGCGACAGCACACAAACTAAGGGTGTCACCTCGGACGTGACGCTGCCATCGCTTCTGAATCATCGTGAAATCGGTGAAGACTCATTGGATAATGCTTTGGAGTTCGATCGAATTACGAGAGCAGACTTTGTGCCGTTCTCCGCCAGCGTCACTGATGCCATCATTTCGCAACTCAAGACTCGCAGCGAAACTCGGGTTTCGCAGGATACGGACTTCGCTCAGATCGGTCGATTGATTGCCAAGTATCTGGAGCGGCAGAACGACAAGTCGATCTCACTGAACGAAGGCGTCCTGCGTGCGGGCGAAGAAGAACTTAAGCAGGAGAAGAAAGAAGAGGAAGAGGCCATTAAGCAGGCGAACGGTTCGGGCAA
Organism: Planctomycetota bacterium; assembly: GCA_031424595.1. Classification (GTDB taxonomy): domain Bacteria; phylum Planctomycetota; class Planctomycetia; order Planctomycetales; family Planctomycetaceae; genus SXXK01. The sequence goes on along the minus strand of JANPHT010000534.1, from coordinate 22,434 downwards.
AGATGACATCTTCCCAAAAAACTTCTACAACAAAGAACTAGTCAACATAACACTCGACTACCTTGAACTGGTGAACAGTATGACGTCTGCCAAGAGATAACTGGCTGGTTTGTCATCACACAGTCAGACTGCTTAAACAAGCCAAGGTTCCGACAGGAGTCCTGGCTTGTTTTTTGAGACCTACGGCGTGCAGGGGCGCTGCAAATCGAGGGATTCCTTGGGTGATGTCGGTCAAAGGCATGATTCGTTGTCATGCCGGTCGAGCATGGCGATTCAAAGATCAGGCACTGGACCGTTGCTGGTTGGAGGAATACGATAGTCGGTGATCAGAGCGGGCCGGTAGCCCCAGTCTTCTTAAATCTCCCGAATTTACTTTGCTTGCGGGACGCCACTACTGAAGGCATGGAGAATTTCCATGAGTCGATCTCAGGAACGATTGACAGTTCGCTCTGATGAGGCTTCTGAGCTAGAGCGTACGGCGGAGGACGTTAACGTCCGTGCTGTCGATGCGAAAATTTCTCCGGAAGAAGCACAGCAACTGCGTGAAGAAAGGCTGCAGGTTATCCGCCAAGCGATAGCCGACGGAGCCTACGACTCTGATAAACTGCTCGAAAAAGCCTTCGAGCGTCTTATTGACCGAATGAACGATTCGGAAGATTCGCTGGCAATTCCGTAGCCACTTCATTCGCGAGCTTGCCGCGAAAACTTATTTGGGTGTACCGATTCAAGAGGCTACGACAGAAAAAAATCTCAGGCTATAACGTTGAGAAGGCTCAATTCGGGGAGAATTGGCCATCGCCGGCATCTCGTTGGTGACAATTGCCTGAATCCTAGCCAAACTGTGCGTCAACTCCGTTTGGGCGGTGTGGTGTTTCGGGATAGTCGATGTCTGGTACCGCTGGAACGTGCAGGTTTAGAGGTAATTTGTGAGTAATCTGGCAGTAAACGATTTTGAACGTCAGGAAGTCGCTGTTTCTCCAGTGGAGAAATTCCGAGAGTACCTCGCTACACGCGGAAAGAGATTGACTCAGGAACGTGAAACGATTGTTCGGGAGATCTTTGCCGAACACGAGCATTTTGACTCTGACCAGATCGTCGCTCGGCTGACGCAGACTCGTCGAGACGGCGGCCGCGTCAGCCGGGCGACGATCTACCGTACCATTAGTTCGCTTGAAGAGGCGGGGCTCATTCGTAAAGTGGCGAGGTCAAATGATCGTGAAGTGTACGAGCACGATTATGGTTATCCGCAGCATGATCATTTCATCTGCGAAAAGTGCCAGCAGCTTGTGGAGTTTCGTAACGAAGAGATTTCGGCCGTGTTGGAACGCGTTGCTGCGGACCACGGTTTTCGGATGAGTGGCCATCGCCTCGAAGTGCATGGGATCTGCGCGGAATGTGCGAAGCCACCGTCTCGACGGCATCGCAAGCTGGACATGATTTAGGAATGACTGCTGCGTCCGTGCGAGTGCTGTCGTTCATTCCGCCGATGACGCAGTTGAATACTCCTTATCCGTCCACTGCCTATCTCACGGGATTCCTGCGTTCACGAGATTTTTTCGCTGTGCAGGAAGATCTGGCGATCGGCCTGGTTCTGAAGCTTTTGTCGTCCGGTGGGCTGACTTCGGTTCGCGATCGGATATTACTGATCTCGGAGCCGCAGAGAACCCCGAACGTCAAGAGGTTTCTTGAACAGTTCGAAAAGTATCACTCCACAATTGACCGCACGATCTCGTTTCTGCAAGGGCGGGATTCCACACTGTCACATCGAATCGGCAATCGCAGCTTTCTTCCGGAAGGAGCACGCTTTAAGACCCTCGATGTCTTCGTCGCTGACGAGGACATCGGGGAAGATCCGCTGGCGTGGGCTTTTGGAATGCTGGGGACTCAGGATCGAGCTCGACACTTTGCAACGCTTTACCTGAGTGACATTGCGGACGTTCTGCGGGAAGCCATAGATCCGCGATTCGAATTCGTTCGCTATGCCGAGTCATTAGCTCAGAGCCAGCCCACGTTTGAGCCTCTGGCTGACGCTCTTGCTGCGCCGATGAATCTTGTCGATGAAACTTTGCAGGATCTGGTGCTGAATGCCGTCGGCCAGCATTCGCCGGATCTCATATTGATTACCGTGCCGTTTCCGGGAACTGTCTACGCTGCATTTCGCATGGCTCAGACAATTCGGGCACATTTTCCAGAGATCATCACATCCCTTGGTGGCGGTTTTGCCAATACCGAATTACGGGATTTGTCTGAACCTCGAGTCTTCGATTACTTTCATTATGTCACTCTCGACGATGGTGAGCGACCGCTGTTGGCGATGCTTGATCACTTGCAGGGTCAGCGGCGGCAAAGTGAACTCGTACGAACATTCGTACGAAGATCAGGGCAGGGCGATGTGCCTGATACGGTTCACTACATTAACTTCGCTGAACCGGACGTCCCGTTTGCAGAAGTCGGCACGCCGACATGGGACGGCCTTCCGCTCGATCGTTACCTGTCGACACTCGACATGTTGAATCCGATGCATAGATTGTGGTCCGATGGTCGCTGGAACAAGCTGACGGTGGCCCATGGATGTTACTGGAAGAAATGCAGTTTCTGCGACGTGACGCTCGACTACATTTCCCGCTACGACACTGTTGCTGCGGAGACATTGGTTGACCGCATCGAGACGATCATCGCGGAAACTGGCCAGACTGGTTTTCATTTTGTCGATGAGGCCGCACCGCCAAAGGGACTCAAAGCTCTGGCAGTAGAACTGTTGCGTCGAAGGGTTGAGATTTCGTGGTGGGGCAATATTCGTTTTGAGAGATCATTCACTCCGGAACTTTGTCAGCTGCTGGCCGACAGTGGCTGTATTGCTATTTCCGGTGGTCTGGAGGTTGCTTCGGACCGTCTGCTGAAATTAATGAAAAAAGGAGTCTCCGTCGAGCAGGTGGCCCGAGTGACTCGAGGCTTCAGCGATGCTGGGATCCTTGTCCATTCCTATCTGATGTATGGCTTTCCAACACAGACAGTTCAGGACACGGTCGATGCACTGGAATATGTTCGACAATTGTTCGAAGAAGGCTGCATTCAGAGTGGCTTTTTTCATCGATTCACATGCACTGTTCATTCGCCGGTCGGCAAGAACCCCGAAGAGTATGGCGTACAACTGATTCCGCTACCTCCGGTGACGTTCGCCAGAAATGATATTGGCTTTATTGATCCTGCCGGGGTCGATCATGATTTACTCGGCGAGGCACTGAACAAGGCGTTGTACAACTTCATGCACGGCATCGGGCTGCAGGAAGACATTCGCAGTTGGTTTCGGGGTACAGTGCCAGGGCCACGAGTATCTCGTAACGTAATTGCGAGGGCTCTGTTCACTGGGTGACAAGCGTCGAATCCCATGACCAAAGGCAGCCGGATTCATGCTGCTGAGTCACGTTTATTGAAGATTTGCGGATCCGAATCAGATCCGTCTACAGTCTAAGGAAGATGCGATTGCGGAAGAGGCAGTACAGGAACAACCACTTGGCCGCCAGGCTCCCGGCTTCCAGAACGACGCCACTCCAGTGGCCACTGAGCCTTGCAGTACCACTCAGGAAGAAGGTTGCCATCTTGTCAAAATCAATGAACCGAGGTGCGATGTAGATCGTGATGGCGTTCATGCCGATCACCGTCCAGAAGAACGACCATTTCTGCCAGCGAATCACGTCTATGATTGTGTAGAAGAAACACAGCAGCAGCAGGCTCCAACCGCCAGCGACGAGCACAAATGAACTGGTCCACAGGTTCTTGATAATTGGAAATACTTCGCCCCACAAAGTACCCAAAACGATACAGAGAATCCCGCTCGCAAGCAATCCGCCTGCCTTCGTCCTGCTGGAACGAGAACACTTCAGCCACTGCCCGGCCAGAGCTCCCAGAAGCACAGTCGCAATCGCGGGAATCGTGGAGAGCAGTCCTTCGTTGTCACCGTAGCCGTAATACTCCTGCATGATTTTCCCGGGCAGCAACAGACGATCGAGATATCCGACGAGGTTGCCTTCCTTCGAGAAATCTCCCGTAACACCGCCTGGTACCGGGGCCAATGCCAGTATCGCCCAGTAGCCGAGCAGGATTCCGCTGGCTGCAAACGCCTGGCCTCGCACCTTGAAGTTCAGGAAAAGAACGGCGGCAAAACCATAGCAAAGTGCAATTCGCTGCAGCACACCTGCGTATCGAAGGTTGGCAAAGTCAAATTTCAGCAGACCATTGCAGATGACTCCCAGGAGAAACAGCAGGGCTGTGCGTCTGATGATTCGAGCATAAGCTGCCGCTGGCTGTTCTCGAAACGTCTCAAGAGAGAACGGAATCACGCAGCCGACCAGAAACATGAACAAAGGAAAGATCAGGTCGTAGAAACGAAATCCTTCCCATTCAACATGCTCAAACTGAGCCTTCAGGCGATCTGCTGTGGGTGAGGGAAACCGACTCAGGATGCTGGTTGCCAGCGAGTCTCCGCCAGCGATCCAGAACATGTCAAACCCTCGCAGGGCATCGAGAGACTGCAAGCGATTGCCAGAGTCCCGACTTCTGGTAGGTGTCTCCACTCGCGTCTTCTCGTTCATAGCGTTTTTTTGGCAACCAGGGGAAATCCAGCAGTTGTAGTCAGGGGGCTAAAGCAGCACTAAGGCTTCCTAAGCGTATCGGAGCCAGAATCGGGAATTGAGGCGGGACTGTTCTGTGCCGAGATCTCCGGCAAGAGTGGCTTGTAGCGGTAATAGACCTCCAGCGTCAGTGTGGCGAGGCTGGTTGTCAGCAATCGTCCGCCCGCTTTGCTGTAATCATCACGATCGCGAGGAGTCCAGCTACCTTTCGAATCGCCATCTTTATCCTGCCATGTGATCAGATCATCCCGCAGGCGGCCGTTCCAGCGATCCCATTCACTACCGCTCCAGTTTTTCATGACCTGAGTCGCGAAGTAGTTGTAGTAAAGATTGTCATAAGGTCCTCGCTTGTCGATCAAGGCCACACCAGCTCGCACGTCGCCATCGTCTCTTCCCCAGCCGAGATACATCCGGCTCAGTATTGCCATCGAAGTTACTGAAACGCCATACGTCTTCTTTTCAACTTCGTAACCGTATCTTCCGGCTCCATCGACCGAGACGCTGTCCAGGTAAAACGAGACCCCCTTCCAGGTTGTGTCAGGAATCTTGATTCCTGCTTTTTCTGCTGCCTTGAGTGCCATCACCTGAATGGCTGTTGCCGAGGTGGAACCCGGCTGCTGAGGATTGTATCGCCATCCGCCACCACGGGGATCCTGGGAGTTGATCAGAAACTTTGCGGCTTCTTCTGCGAACGGTTTCAGCTTACGGTCCTTTGTCATCCCATAGGCTTCACACAATGCCAGCGTCGCGGCGCCATGAACATAGTAGGCGTAGTTCGGGTCCTCATCCTCATCGGCCTTGTTGACGACCCCGCGAAGGTCGTAACCTGCAGGGGCACGAACTCCGATTGATATGAGGAATTCCAGACCCGCAAGAACCTGCTTTCGATACTGACCTTCCTTGTGAGTCTGTCCGGCTGCCAAAAACGGCAGGAGGGCATACGCGGTTCCACCGATCGGGTTGTTCACGGTGCCAGCGTTCTTGCACGGACCTACGTCGATAAAGTCCCAGGTACCGTTCGATCGTTGGCGAGCAGCCAGCCATTCCAATGCAAAGCCGACTGAGGATTCACTTGCCGCTGATCCACCGTACTTTTCGATCATTAGCTTCCGACCAGACTCGCTGCGAGTATCGACGGCGCCGGAATTCTCAGTGATGGCGGCGTCTGGATTCGTCGGCAAAATGCCATTGGGAGTTTCCGGAAGCGCGGTCTCTGCCATTTCCACGGCTGGCATTGGGTCAACCACTGGTTCCAGCATCGGCTCAGGCGGCGATTCAGGAATTGGCTGAGGCTCTGGTTCATCGACCATTTCCTCGACCGGTTGGTCCAGTTGTTCGCCAACGACTTCGGCTGGTGGTTCAATCGGAAGCGATTCTTCGACTGGCTCAGTTTTTTCGGAGAATCCGGCTACCAGAGGTGGCAATGCCACATCTTCAACAAACTCCAGTTGTTGAATCGCCAGAATGATCAACGCTAGTGCCATGACAAACGTACTGATGGCCGCTGGGCCACGGCCGCGTTTCAGTTCCTCCTTGATCTCCTCCGATGTTTTTCTGAGTTGCGGCTTGAGATCCGTTTTTTTAGCTCGCACACGGACACGTTCCGCCTGTTCCAGGGCTACCAGGCGAGCCCGTTGAATCATTTTGCGAAGCGAAACTCCTGGGCGAAGTTTCTTCCGAGTTATTGCTTTCGTTGGAACACTGGATTGCGTCTTAGTGCCAGCGGCATCAATGTCAGACTCTGGCAGTACCGCGGTGCTGGTTGATCCGCAATCAATCCCAACAAGGCTACTGATAGATTTTTCTGCGTATGCAGCTGCCGCAGAAAATTTTGCTGGCGGTGAAAGGAACGGAGATGCAGCACCTTCTGCCGTTGGTGAAAAATGTGTTATTAAACCCGCATCCGACAGGATGGTCTGCGTTGAAACAGAGCCCAAAGATGGTTGAGCCATGGAGGACTGCATTGGTGCTACCGGAGAGCTGCTTTGCCGCACGCCAATTGGACCTGCAGGCGTTCCTGTCGATGCTTCTTTCTCGAGCTGTTGAGCAGACTGGAACACCGCTACGGGATTGCCCGCAGCCTGCTCCGCCAGAGCGGAAAATTTTTGCGAGAGCGTCAGGTACTGCTGCGAGAGTGACGCATGATGCACTGACGCAGAAATTGCTTCCTCAGCACGAGCTCGCAGATAGGCGGCAAAGTGTTCGGGCGTCTGGCTTTTTGGAGAATCGCTCATTGATCGTAGTGGTGACAGGATGACCGATCATTCGGAAAACTCCCCCCGCGCGCCTCCTGCGCTGCAGACTAGCATGTAGTGTAAGTATTAAAGATGCCCTGGACAATTTGCCGGGCCTGTTTTTTGGTGAGATTGCAACTTCGATCTTTTGTTGTGAAAGATGACCGGACTATCTTAAATAAAAAATGCCCCGGAAGATTTCTTCGGGGGCAGCATGATTGTGCCTGGTTCCGTCCGGGTCGTTTAGACGCAAAAACTTGAGGCCGTCTGTTCAGTGCACCGGAGTAGGACGGCTATTCGATCGTCCAATAATCGAACACAAACGGCTCATCGAGCTTTCCACCGATCAACTCGACGAATTTCTTGTGGGCGGGATGCGGCAAATAGGCCGCTCGATCTTCTTCTGACGCGAAGGTGATCAGGTAACCGTGCGTGAAGCCTTTGTTCAGTCCTTCTGGGCTGTTGTTGATGCCACGTTCGAAGTCCCGGACTTCCGGAATCTGTCGCTTGAGATCCTGAAACGCACGGTTGATCTCATCCAATTGAGCAGGTGTCACTTCTGGTTTGTACTTAAACAGAACGACGTGACGAAGCACTCGAGTCCTGGCTTTCACTTCTCCAACGGCTTCCAGCATTCGCACGGCAACGAATCGATTGCCGGCGTCGTTCAGATGCACTCCATCGGTTGTCAGAACGCCCTGTTCCTGATCGGCGATATTATAATCTTTCAGATAATTGATGAACGCACCATGCAGATCCAGAAGTGATGTGGATGCCTCCGTCGCGACTTTAACGCTGATACCAGCGTATTCTTTCAGCATCTTGTCCAGTTCATTGGAGCCATCGTGTTTTTCGCCAATGACGCTGGGAGTTGACAGGATCACCCGAGCCCCGGCATCGTTGCAGCGTTTGATCAGATTACGGAGGCCTGCTTCATACTTGTCTGTTGGAGTTCCTCGGCCATTCTTTGAATGCCAGACGTCATTGATTCCAATGTAGATCACAACCAGATTCGGCTTGTGCGACAGAACATCTTTGTCGAGTCGGGCTTCCAGGTCAGGTACTTTGTGTCCGCCAATTCCTGCCCCGATTACCTTGATTCCGGAATCTGGCCGAGCCTTTTCAATGGCTTCACGAAACAGAGTCACATATCCGGTTGGACCGACTCCCTGTTGCGTTATTGAGTCGCCCAGAAAGACGATTGTTTCGCCATCTTTCAATTCCGCAAGGGTTGTTGTTCCCGATGCAATTAGTGCTGCCATCATCATCAGTATCCTTGAACCGACCATTGCGTTGTGTCTCCCAAGATGTCTGAAAAATCAACTTTCCATTACCATGTACAGGAGGTTGGCAGAGCAGACGTAGATCGTCAACCGAAGGCGACGTGTTACCAATCGCGACTCTTTTCTGATGACGATCGTTGTTATTTGATAATCGAAATCTGTCGACGTTGCGGAATTCCCGGGCGGTGCCGCTTTGATGTCAGGGATCTCTTTCCGGCACACAGGGAATTCAGTTTCGCCAGCGTGCTTTTAGACTTACAATGCAGAGATGACGACATTCATCAACAATCAGTCGGCCCTTCAGACCGCTTCTCGTCGACACTTGCTGCAGGTTGGATACTCAGGCCTGCTCGGTCTGGGTACGAATTCTTTTATTCGACCCTCTGTCAGTCGTGCGACTGCCGCTGAGACCGAAATCCGCCCGCGAGCTAAATCACTGGTGATTGTTTTCTGCACCGGAGCAATCAGTCATCATGATACGTTGGACATGAAACCGAATGCTCCGGTTGAAATCAGGGGTGAGTTCAGGCCAATACAGACATCGGTTGAGGGAACTCAGATTTGCGAACACCTGCCGAAACTGGCATCCAGAGCCCACAAGTATGCATTGGTTCGAAGTCTGTCACACAAAGATAATAATCACCTGATGTCAACACATCATGTGCTGACGGGGCATCTGCAGCCGGGAGCATTCTTTGATAAGGTGGCTTCAAGAGATGACTGGCCTTGTTATTCTTCGGGATGTGAATACCTTCGCCCTCGAAGTGATGGAATTCCGAGTGGTGTCAATCTGCCGACCTTTCTGATGTCATCGCCTTTGACCTGGCCAGGCCAGCATGCCGGATTTCTGGGACCCAAATATGATCCATGGCAGATCGTTGGTGATCCCAACAATCGTGATTTTCGAGTCGATGCACTCACACTGGGACAGGGGATCGATTTTGGTCGCCTCGAACAGCGACGTTCGTTGCTCAGAACACTTGATCAGGCAACGTCCGTTTCCGAGGACGTGGCTGCTTTTCGAATGACGGAGGATCAGAAGCTTGCCTTTTCCATGCTGTTTTCCGGTAGACTATCGCAGGCTTTCGAACTGAACAGGGAGCCAGACGACGTACGTGATCGCTACGGTCGTCACCCTTTCGGGCAATCGCTGTTACTTGCCCGAAGATTGGTCGAGGCGGGAGTTCCGATCGTTCAGGCAAACATGGGGCCGGTTCAGAACTTTGATAGTCACCAGGCCATCTTTACGACACTCAAGGGTCGATTGCTTACACCATTGGATCAGGCCGTTTCGGCACTGCTCGACGATCTTGATGCGAGCGGCTGCCTTGAAGACACGATGGTAATGATGATCGGCGAGTTTGGACGTACACCAAAGATCAACAAAGAAGGAGGGCGCGATCATTGGGGACCATGCTTCACAGGACTATTCGCTGGAGCAGGAGTGCAGGGCGGAAAGATTATCGGCCGATCCGACGAAATCGCCGCGTATCCAGATTCGGCGGCGTATTCTCCCGACGATATTGGAGCAACGATCTACAGTGCCCTTGGGATTGATCCCTCCTCACTTGTGCATGATCGATTCGGACGGCCCGTGCATTTAAATGAGGGCAAAGTGATTGCTCCGCTCTATGACAGTGCCAACGGCACATAGGCGTCGCACCACCATCATGTTGCACATGATTGAAACGACTCATTTGTCCGTTTGAACGCAACGTCCTGAACAAACATGTGCCATTGGCAATGCGACCAATGCTACTCGCAGGATAAGACAGGCGCCACAACTCTTTTCTTGTCGCTGGACACCCGTTCGGAAGGGACGGCGAATCATTGTTTCTCGCCGCCGCACCCAACTGCAAAACTGCACAACAGAGTTGTACTCGTATGGCTGGCGCGATGCCGATCGCCTAAGCCTACATACCGGTCCCGGCAGCATCGTTCAGTTTGTTGATATCCGAAATCTGCTGGTCGATCGACTTCTGTGATAGTTTCTGAAAATCGCCGTCCATCAGAGAATCTGTCAATTGGCCGGGGCGACCTTCCTGGACTCGATCCAGCTCGCTCGCGAGCCGTTGCATCCAGTCGGGTGGTTCGATACCGGAACCGATGCGAGTACTCATAAAGTCTGCGATTTCGTTTCGCAATGACTGGAAGTTGACACCGATCTCTTCCTGAGTCAGACCGGCAGCACCCGGGCATGCCCGCGACACCAGCGCCGCCATGCGATTCTGGGCCAGGGCTCCGATGATTTGTTCGCCAACGTGATCATGAAGCGCTGGCAGCCGAACGCCATACTCTGTTTCCAGCTGAACCAGTTCTTCGACAAACGAATTGGCAATCTCCCGAGATTCATCGCCCACATATTCTTCAACCCCGGCAGCCACTTCCAGATCGTCCTTGCGAACCATGGTTTCGTGAGCCACCTGCCAGGGAATTGTATTCCATTCGAATCGATCGTATAACGCTTCGAGCCGCAGGAAATCCAATAAGCAATAAAGACGATGGCCGTAGTCCGAATGAGTGGTCGTTGTATTGTATTCAAGAAATCGGTCGAAGTTGTCGACGACGCATTCGTATACAAATTCCGCCAGTTCCGCAGCGTCTTCGGGATCCATTTCGCCTGATTCGAGGTCTTCAAGAATCTTCACGTTCTGAGTCAGTGCAACCGTTTCCCTCAGCTCGTCGAAGAGACTCTCAGCGCCGTGATGTAAAATGGCCCGAGCGTTTCCCAGCGTCAGCATCCGAGTGTGAAAGAGATCTTCGCCGTAGGATTCGATGAATTCCTTCACTTCCTGAGCGTACTCATCGTCGTGCAGATCCTCGACAATTGATAGCCGCATTGAGCCGCTGTGGCGAGTCCACAGGTCCGAATACGAATCCAGAAGTCGCTGAATGCGTTTCAGGATGTTTTTGGCTTTTTGCCTGGGCTCACCTTTCCACTTATTGGCAGACTGCAGGATGGCTTCTACGGAACTGCTCAGACCGATCCGGAACAGACGGTCAAATTCTGTGACCGCCTGGCCAGATGGTCGTGAAGTACGTTCCATCTGCAAAGCCACTTGCAGGAGTTCAAATGTTTCGGAAAGCAGACCAAGTCGCGGCAATTGACTGAGTAATACGCGAATCACCGACTGCAGCGTTCTGGCTTTCAGTATCGCAGCGGGCTGGCCACCATTTTCAAAAGGCACATAAAGCAACGGGCGGCGCTTGAGTTCTTTGCATAGAATCGGAAAACACCGGCGGGCTTCATCAGTATTCTGAGCAAACACGGCAGCGAACATGCGGGACAATTGTCGGTCCAGCGATGCCGTATCCTTCGTGATCGATTCTTCTGAAATCACCGCACCGATCAGACGCTCGGCCATCAGAAACTCGACCGTTGTCGAAAGTGCGTTCTGCATCAGCAGGAAACGGCATTGCATCTGAATGTCGTATTCGATGTTGCCTTCAAGCCCAGAACCGAGGGTGGTGATCTCGTAATCGCGGACTTCGCGAACAAGTTCGCCCAGTCCATGAAGCCTGCCTCGAATAGAAGCCAGCCACTCGCGCAGATGCTCCTTCTGGTCCTCGGCCGTTTCCGATGTCGCTGCGGAACGAGACACCCAAACGGCAGCGATGCCCCAGAGCGAACCCGCAGTGTGCAGAAACTTCAGACGAGGCTCCATCTGACGATAGAGCACTTCGAATTCTGTCGTGCCGGGCCCGGAACCGCTGTCCATTGTATCGGACGCATTGCCATCATCCGTCGAATCCCGATACGTCACATCGTCCCAGGCTGCTTCAAGCAGCTTTTCGTCCGATTCGTCGCCATCAAAGAGGTGCTCAATATCCAGATCGTCTTTGTCCTTCTCTTTGCCGCCCTTTCGACCACGTTTGCGCTGTTCGGCGAATTCGCCAAGGCTTGGGATTTCCCAGAACAATCCCGCGTTAGCTTCGATAAATGCGAACAGACGACGAAGGTTATTCCATCGCTTGTCGGGTGCGGGCTGATCACAAATGCATTGCAGAAGCCGATGCAGCATGCGGTGGATCGAATGTGTCCCATTCTCCAGAGGCACGGTTTCCGCATGGCTGAGCCACTGCATCAGCAAGCCCATTGCCGCGACATGATCTTTGCGGTCGAGCAGGGCAGTAACAACCTGAGCGAAGCTGCTTGTCGCATCGAAGTCTTCGACATGCTGCCGCCAGAAGGTGATATCTCCGGCAGACTCCCCTGCGGTCCGCCATTCCGCAAGTACTCTGGCAACTTGTGTCGCGGCATCGACGGACTTCATCCCTTCGACGTGCGTCAGATCGTTGACCGTCGTGGTGGCGTAGCGATCCCAATGTTCAGCAAGTTCGCGAAAATCCTTGAGCACTGAATCATGAAGGTCTTTTCGACCTGCTGCGGCCGCTTCACTCATGGTCAGCGCGCAAGCATCAAAAATCTGTCCCATAATGTCCAGCAGCACTTCGACTCGTGAATCAGGGATCGAATCTTCACGCGTAAAGAACAGTGGAAATAAGCCCTGGAATCCCAGGATATTCCAGGGGTCCACAAGTCCACCGCATTCAATACCTCGATGGAGGAGTTGAATGACTTCTGTAATCAGCCGGCGAGCCGTGTCCAGTTCTCCATTGCGGACGATGCGAGGCACCATCACCAGTCGCGACTGAATTTCGGACTCAAACCGAGCGGAGAGACATGGGATGACAGCAGCTTCTTCACAACTGGCTTTTTCGAAGCCCATGCGAGCAAACATCCAGGACAAATGCCGATGCTGCACCTGATCTGCACCGTACTTTGAGAGGTACATATTGAGTTCATGACGCACGTGCCCGAAAGGCTGACGTGATTCGTTTGCCAGCTTTTTCAGTCGCCTTGCACGTTCGCCGGTCGCTGTGTCCAGAAGCCTCTGATAAAAGTGGTCGCGTTGCCGAGCGACAATCGGAAGCAGCGATGTAAGCGATACACTGGAATCATAGGTTTGCGGACCAGATCCACTGATCGCGGACGCCATCAGAATTGTGCCGGCCAGCACGGCTGAAGCATCGAACAGGCGTTCAGGGTCGTTCGATTTCCTGCCTCCGCCATTGATCCAGTCAAGTAGCGAATCCAGTATCAATCGCCGTATGACAAAGCGACGATAGAAACCTTTGGTGTCAATTTCGTCCGGATCCCATTCGCCGAACACGTAGTTCGTCCTCTTGTTGACGGGATGCAGATGGTCGTGCGAACGCATGTCCAGACTCAACTCAGACATTCGATCGATTGAAAAATGTGAACTGGCGACAATGTCTTCCGGCAGACCTTTCATGAAGGCAACCGTGGCATTGATTATGTCCGCATAGTGGCCTACGGCAGCTCCGACATCACCAAAGTACAACGGAACGGGGCAAAATCTTTCGTGCGAGTAAACTTCCGAACGACGATCGTTCTCCAAAACGGCAACCGGACGGTATCCGACGAAGTAATTCAATCGCCTTAATGCCGATGCAATCACTTGAGAGGTCTGGTCGTCGCCCATGGTCGCTCGGGTGGCGAGGATGGCTTCGAACATTCTGGCCAACAGAAAGGGCGAATAAAAATCCGACTCGCTCAGATGCCCAAGCAGATCTGCGTGATCAGTTCGATAGGCTGGAAGGAATTGATCGATCGTAAATCGTATGACAGAATCTGCCTGTCGAGGATCCGAGCAGGCTGCGTCTCCGGATTGTGAAAGCCGCTGCAGTTCTGCCAGGAGAAAATCTCGCAAGGCAATGGGTGAAGCCGCTCGATGCGCATCTCGAAACAGGTCATTCAGGGTCGCACGAAAGCGAGAGCTGACGGTACCCTGTGAAAAGTTGAGATATCCCAACAGGTCTCGCAGCGCATCGGGTTCGAGCGAGGGAGTTGGAATTTTAGAGAGAGATTTCCTGGTGGTCACGCGGGATGAATTCTGTCGATACGGGAAAAGGCTGAAAATGCAGGCAAACTGCGTCGATTATAGGCGGAGAGGTCTCCGAAGACACGGGCCTGACTCCGCAGGAACTCTCGATCTGTGCGGTGCTGTTAAATAATGTTGATTCTTAAGAATTTCGGCCGTATCAGCAATCTTACGACCCCTGATACAGTCTATTCCTGGCGTCATTGCCGGCAGCTTATTTCGCGTACTCCACATTTCGAGTTTCGCGGAGCACGGTGACTTTAATTTCACCTGGATATGTCAGACTCTGCTCAATGGCATTCGCAATATCGCGACTCATTCGAGCAGCCTGGCGATCATTGACTCGGTTAGAATCGACGATCACGCGGATCTCACGCCCCGCCTGAACAGCAAAGGCGTGGTCAACACCAGGGAACCCACAGGCCAGGCCCTCGAGTTCTTCCAGTCGTCGCACATACTTTTCGAGCGTTTCGCGACGAGCACCAGGTCGAGCTGCGGAAATTGCATCGGCCGCTGCGACGAGTACGGTGTAAATGTGCTCTGGACGAATATCATCGTGATGACCAGCGGCAGCGTGGACGACCTCCGAACCTTCACCGTATCGCTTGAGAAGTTCGGCACCCACTGCTGGATGACCGCCTTCCATTTCGTGGTCGGCCGCCTTGCCAATATCGTGGAGGAAGCCACAGCGGCGGGCGATGGTTCCGTCCAGTCCCAGTTGTTCGGCCATCATCCCTGTCAGATGAGCCACTTCAATGGAGTGCTGGCGAACGTTCTGACTGTAGCTGACTCGGAAATGCAGCCGACCCATCAGGTCGACAATCTTCGGATGCAGTCCACGAACGCTGGCTTCTTCGCAGGCCTGCATGCCAAGTTTGCGGATATGCTCATCCATTTCCTTTGTCGTTTCAGCCACAATCTCCTCAATTCTTGACGGATGAATTCGGCCGTCCTGAATCAATTTGGCAAGCGACAGTTTGCCGATTTCGCGGCGCACATTGTCAAAGGCCGAGACAATCACAACGCCCGGAGTGTCATCAACGATGACATCCACGCCAGTCGCTTTTTCAAACGCCCGGATGTTGCGACCTTCACGTCCGATGATGCGGCCTTTGACTTCGTCGCTGGGAATGTCCACCGTGGAAACAGTGGTTTCAGACGTATGAGCCGATGCATATCGCTGGACGGCCATGCCGATGATTTCACGAGCCTTGCGTTCACAATCCAGTTTGATTTCTGCTTCGTGCTTCAAAATCATCGCACCGGTCTGGTCAGACAATTCACGATCAAGTCGTTTGAGCAGCTGTTCGGTGGCCTGCTCACGAGTGAGTTCGCTGATCTTGTAGAGCACTTCCTGTTCGTCTTTCAACAGACGATTCAGTTCGTTCTCTTTGGCCTCCATGGTCTTGGTGCGGTCCGCCAGTTTCTGCTGAGTTCCCTGAAGCATCTTCTCCTTCTTGCGGAAGGAGTCCTGCTGCTCTTCAAGATTGGCCTGCTGCTTGTCAAGTTCCCGTTCACGAGATCTCAACTGGCCTCGGGATTCTTCCAGCTTCGACTCCAGCTCTTCACGCCGGCGAAGCATGTCTTCCTTAATCTTCAGCTCTTCATTCTTGCGCACGTTCTCAGCATCGCGCTGGGCCTGCTGCACTATTTCATCACGGGTTTTGTAGGCTCCACCTTTGATCACTCGATCAACAAGGTAACCGATACCAACACCCACGATCCCAGCAATACTGCCGATGATCAGCGGATCTGCCATGGAAACGTTCCTCAATTTACAAACCGTACCTGCTTGCTTTTTTCGAGCAAGTGAACGGCTGAAAATACGGATCGAGCAACTTTCACCGGAAGGCGAGAGTTGTCATCGGCCAGAGAGGTTGCGAAATGGGAACAGCCGAATAGAACAGACACCGGCACACACCCGAAGACTTCGAAGATTCAGACAGCCGCCACAGTGACGCAATGCCGGGCGGGCCCGTTGCCGAAAGCAACGCGTGGTCAACCGAGCCAAAACTGACGGTGTCACCTGCACAGCATTGAAGCTGGTCAGCATCCATCCGTGGCTCGGAGGCCTTACTTTGCCAATGCAGAAAAGCTGCACCCGCAAGCAGGCATAAGACCAGAAGAAGAAGCAATCCGAGGAAAACCATAGTGTGTAAGTTCAGTCGTCCCGGGGCTCAGTTGAGTCCAAAGACAGAATCAGGCTGCTCAGCACTGGCAAACCAACGCCGAACGATCATACATTCAGGTTCACAGCAGGTCGGAAGACCAAATCTGTTAACACCCTTCTCAAGTCGCTGAACAGACAACTGGACAACGCCAAAAAGAGACGCGAGCATGCTACCAAAGCAGTTCTACGAATCAACCGGCTTGGAACGCTTGAATAGAGAAGTCGCAATCATTGTCGAGCTCGGGCCATTTTGCGTGTAGCGGTGGATCGCGGGAGCGGCTCCCCGTCAAGGCGATTTGAAGACACCCATGAATGAACGTTGCCCTTTTTTGGCCCAACTCTGCGAGGGACTGTCTCGGCCGAAAACGGCAGGGCAGGGGCTCCTGCTGGCGGTTTCTGGCGGGGCAGACAGTATGGCCATGCTGCAGGGCACTCTGTCTGTCGCTGACACTTTTCATTTTGAACGTATCGTTGTTGCCCACCTTAATCATGGCCTTCGAGGTGATGAAAGCGATGAGGATGCCGACTTCGTCCGGCAGGTATGTCTTCATGCGGGCGTAAACCACATCAGTGAAGCACTGCCCAGTGACTTGCTGAAACACAGCACGCGCGGAAGCCTGGAGGAAGTTGCTCGAGCCGCGCGATACGATTTTTTACACAGAACTGCGTTATCGCAGAACCTTTCACTGGTCGCAACCGCCCATCATCAGCAGGATCAGACGGAGACCGTCTTATTCAGTCTGCTGCGAGGAACCGGTTTTCGGGGACTCAGCGGGATTCCAGAAGTGCGGAACCTCGGTTCGAAGGTAAAGATCATTCGTCCCATGTTGAGAATTGAGAAGGATATCGTGCGTGAGTATATTCGAACCAATAGCGTGGCATACCGTGATGATTCTTCGAACGAAACGGCGGAGTTTACTCGCAATCGAATTCGGCTGCTGATGAAGCAACTGCCCTCGGATCAATCACGAGCTATGGAGGCTCAACTTCTTGAACTCAGCAAGCAGGCAACGGCGACTCTGATAGCACTGGATCATGCGGCTGAATTAATCCTGGGGGGGGCCTGTCAGGAGTTATCAGCAGAGACCGCTCGACTTGACCGCCGGAAGCTACTCGCCTGGCCGGAGCCGCTTGTCCGGCATTCGCTGATACTGCTGTGGACTCAGCAACACTGGCCTCGGCAGCAAATGAATACAGCTCAGTGGCAACGTCTCAGTGCCGCTGCCGTTTCGGGAACACCTCGGCGCTGGTCGTTCCCCGGCGGTGTGCGATTGGTGATAAAGCGTTCGATGCTTGTTCTGGAACGAATCCCCATGTCGCCGCAGAATTGATGTTTATGATGTGCGGCGAAGATTCTGCGAATCATCGATCCGCCATTGATCCCAAAGTGATCTGATTGCACAATCAACATCCGGCGTTTCACATGTGCTCAGGGACCTGCGACTTTCGTTCGAAAGCCCGCTCGACGCACTCAAACGTCCGCGAGCCTTCGCATGCAGTCTTCTCTGCTCGTACAGAATTCGGTCAGTCGCAGTTATGCTCATTGTTTAGCAAGCCTGCTGAGCGTCATCATTTTTTGCGTATCGTCATCCTCTCAGGGTCAGAACCTGGAGCGATGGGTTTACGCGCCGGTCAATTTTCTGGTGCCAACGGAAATTGAACGGCTTGAGAAACTCATGCGAGAAGCGAAGTCACTGAGCTACTCGCACTTTTTGATTACGGACTCCAAGTTCTGTCGCCTTCACGAAGTCGATAAAAAGTACTTTCATCATGTGGCGCGAATACGCCAATTAGCAAAAGAACTGGATTTGAAACTGGTCCCGGCCGTGTTTCCGGTGGGATACTCAAACAGCCTGTTGTCGCAGAATGTCAACTTTGCTGACGGTCTTCCTGTGAAACATGCTGCGTTTGTGATTAATGGAAACGAAGCAAGGGTCATGCCTGATCCGGAGGTTTCGCTTCCGCCACTCACGGACCGTAAGCAATGGAATTTCATTGACGAAACGTTGATGGTTGAAGGCGCCGGGCTGCGGGTCACTGATCCAAATGGTAAAAACTGTCGAGCAATGAAATCTGTCAAGGTCTCACCATTTCGCCACTACCACGTGTCGGTACGCGTGAAAACGCAGGACTTCAAAGGTCAGCCGCAGATCACCGTGCTTGAGCCTGGAACGGGGAGACGATTGACTCACACCAATCTAAAAGTCTCGAAAACAAATGACTGGTCGACTCAACACATCACCTTCAATTCGCTGGGCAATCAAAGTGTGAATCTCTACATCGGAGCCTGGGGACCGACGGGAGGAAGCCTTTGGCTGGCAGATGCTGATATTGAAGAGTGTGGCTTGCTCAATATTTTGCGTCGCGAAGGCACTCCATTACGAGTGGAGATCGACAATGATAGCTCACGTGAATTGATAGAAGAAGTCGATTTTGAAGCCGTTGTGGATGTTCATCTTGGAAACGTCCCCTACAGCGGTGAGTACGAGGTCTGGCATGACTCGCCGGCAATTCGCATGAAGGAGAAATGGAACGACGGAACTAGGCTGCGGGTGTCCTGGTATCATCCTCATATCATTTACGACGGACAGGTGTGTGGCTGCGTAACGGAGCCCGGCTTTGTCGCACTACTGAAACAGCATGCGGACGATGTGGAAAAACTGTTTCCAACGACCGATCGAATGATGTCGCACGATGAATGGCGATTGATGGGCTGGGATGAGTCATTTCGAAAGGCTGAAAAAACACCGGGGAAGGTTGTGGCAGACAACGTACGTGATTGCACCATGTATTTGCGGTCTCTGCAAAGCGATCGTCGGATCTTTGTCTGGAACGACATGTTCGATCCTCACCACAATGCGGTTGATAATTACTATCTTGTCAATGGCGACTTGTCGGGTTCGTGGGACGGATTGGAACGTGATGTTGCGATCATGAATTGGAATTTTGGCGTTCGAGCTGAAAGCCTGAAGTTCTTTTCCGATCGAGGGCACAAGCAAGTGCTCGCGGGATTCTATGATGCGGATGCCGAGCAGATAGGAAAGTGGCTGGACACAGTTGTAAAGCATCAAATCCGTGGGGTTATTGGTGTGATGTATACAACATGGCACCAGGATTATTCGCAGTTGAAGGAATTCCGCGACGTGGTTGATCGGTTTGAGAAACTGTGAATTCGCCCCGGACGGTCATTCTCAGACAGTCTTGCCGTTTGTGTTTCGCACCCGGCAAATAGTTCGATAGACTCCGGTTTCTGACTTTCCTTTCAGGAGCCCACTTATCATGGAAATGCTGGCTATTGTCGGTTGTTCAGCCGTCATCCTTACGATCGCCTATTTCACTTACGGTCGACTTCTCAGCCGACTGTTTCAGCTCGACGATCGAACTGCCACGCCTGCCAATACGCTGCGCGACGATGTGGATTACGTGCCATGTGAAACTGGACCCTTATTGAGCCAGCATTTTTCCGCCATCGCCGCCGCAGGGCCCATTGTAGGACCGATTCTGGCCGGGATTGCTTTTGGATGGCTTCCCGCCTTGCTGTGGATTCTTCTGGGGTCCATTTTTGTGGGCGGAGTGCATGATTTCGCCTCGCTGGTGGCCTCTATTCGCCATCGAGCCTCATCGATCATCGAAGTGGTGCGGGTTCATATTAGTCGTCGGGCCTATTTCCTGTTTCTGGCCTTTGTCTGGTTGGCGCTCGTTTACATCGTTGTCGCTTTCACCGACATCACGGCATCAATGTTTGTCGGCGCAATCGATCTGGAAACCAATACTCCCTACAAAACGGTGACGGAGGCTGTGGAAAAAGTTGGAAGCTCAGGCACTGCGATGCTGGTGAAGTCCGGCGGTGTTGCTACTTCTTCGTTGATCTATCTGCTGCTTCCCATTTGCATGGGACTCCTTGTGCGCATGAAGGTCCTTTCGATGGACAAGGCGACGTGGATCTTTCTGCCGCTCGTTGGAGTTGCCATTTGGATTGGTCAATACATCCCATTGAATGTCGACTCCTGGTTCCTTGCCAGCCAGCAAGGGCTTTCTGTCGCCGACGCAAACCTATACGCAGTCAGATCATGGGATATTTTCCTGTTGGGTTATTGCGTCATTGCATCGCTGACTCCAATGTGGCTACTTCTCCAGCCTCGCGGGCAACTGGGTGGATATTTCATGTACGCGGCGCTCGGAACCGCGGCGATTGGACTCATACTGGGCGGCAAGCCCATTCTGCAGCCGGCAACCATGGGCTGGTCTACTCCGAAGGGTACAATTGCTCCTTTTCTGTTCATCATGATCGCGTGTGGTGCGTGCTCCGGATTTCATGCACTGATCGCATCCGGTACGACTTCCAAGCAGTTGAATCGCGAAACAAACTCTCGACCCATCGGTTACGGCACGATGTTGTTGGAAGCTATGGTCGCGATCGTGTCTTTGTGCTGCGTGATGATGCTGCCGCTCGATTCTCCCCTGGTGAAGACGGATAACCCAAATCCCAGCCTTATTTATGCGAACGGAATTGGCTCCTTTCTGAGTGCCGTTGGTCTGTCTCCTCGCGTTGGCATCATTTTCGCGTTGGTTGCCTTTAATACGTTTGTGTTCGATACGCTGGATGTCTGTACTCGACTTGGTCGCTTCATCATTCAGGAATTGACTGGCTGGAAAAATGCTGGAGGCCGGTGGTTCGGTACGCTGCTGACCGCCGGCGTCCCTGCCTTCTTTGTGACTCAAAAACTCACTGTCAACAACAAACCGGTGCCTGCCTGGCGGATCTTCTGGGATCTGTTTGGAGCCAGCAATCAATTGCTTGCAGCATTAACGCTGCTCGGAGTGACTGTATGGCTATGGCGCACGCGACGGGCGATTTGGGTCTTTTTTGTGACTGGCATTCCTGCTGTCTTCATGTACATCATGAGTTCGTGGGCCTTGACTTCGCTCGTATGCGCCAAGTTTGCTGACGGAGTGAATGGGGATCCCGTCGCCTGGATTGCTGTTGTGCTTCTGGTTCTTGCATCTCTCATGCTGCTGGAAGGCGTTGCTGCGTTGTTGCGTCGGGACGATCCTACAGCCGCTGTTTTACAGCCGGTTTAATCAGAATCCGCGACCTCCCTGTGGCGTAGTGGTTGTCTGGCATCGCGGCTGATTCAGGGATCGACATCGTTGATGTCGGTTGGCATTGTTTTCAGAGTGTGAACCCTGTTCTCTGGTTCCCGCCGCTGGTCGGGATAGGCTCGAAGTCCCGCGCCGGATTGCGTTGCGTTTTCGCCAAAGCAAATTGCACGCGCAAAATCTGCGACTTCGGAACCCAGTTCTGAAGCACTGCCCTCAGATCTGCAACAATCCGCATAGTGTGAAGACTCGGTTGTGCCTTCGCCAGATTCACACGAGTTTGACGGCTGTGACGATTGTTGCGACCGGATCTTCCAATGCAGATTGTCTATCTTTCACCACCGTTACAAATGGAAGCAAAACTGCCGTAAGTAATTGCGTGGCAATCATGTTCGGAAACTCAAGCCGAGGAAATGCCATCGACGATAGTCCTGTCCAGTCCCTCGGACTGCAAATGGCAAACGTTGAGATCATGGAGATCTCAATGACCAAAAATACAGATGCGAAATCATCGACTGTAACGCCTGTTTGATTGTCCGTGATTCTGAGTAGTAGCGACGTGGTGTGAAGGTTCAAACCAGTCCCGCCGCAGGTCGAGGGAATCGGCAATGGTTTGCCGAATTGATAGTTCGCCATGGACAGTTAGGTGGTCAGGGCGGTCGAAGGAACGATTTCCGTGAGAAGGAGACTCTTCAAGATGAAATGGACTCGGATTTTCAGTGCGGTTCTCGCACTGGCTGGAATGACAGCTTCGGCTCAGGCCGGGTTGTTCGGTTCTGGCGGATGCAAAAGCTGCGGTTGTGCTGAAGATTGTCAGCCAGCTTGCTGCAAACCAACGATTGCTCGTCCGTGTCACACAAATGTGTACACGTACCAGCGCAAGTGTTCGGATATTAAGCCGCCTTGTTGTGACTCATGCGGCGATCCAGGTGCAGGCTGCGGCCCAGTGACATGCTGTGCTCCAGCAGATGCCTGTGGAAATGGCAACGGTTGTGGCAACGGCAACGGTGACCCAAGCTGCTGGAGCACAGCATGTCACTGGGCCGCAGCCTGCACCTGGATCGCCGCATGAGTCACAACAAGGCGGCTTAATATCCGAACACTTGCGCT
>JANPHT010000533.1:0-15526 GCA_031424595.1 Planctomycetota bacterium | reverse complement strand
CGGCGTTGATTCGTCGAGCACTCTATCCCTATGCGGTGCTGCTCCAGACGATACCGATCATCGCCATTGCTCCCATTGTGATCGTTTCATTCGGCCGCGGTTTCTTTAGCATCATGCTTGTGTCTTGCGTCATCAGTCTGTTTCCCATCATCACAAATACGACCACTGGCTTGCTCCAGATAGACCCGAATTTGCTTGATCTGTTCCGGCTCAATAGTGCCACACGTTTTCAGATGCTCTTCAAGCTTCGTGTTCCGTCGTCTCTGCCCTACCTGATATCGGGTATCCGAATTGCCAGTGGATCGGCGATTGTCGGCGCCATTGTTGGTGAGTTCTTTGTTGGGTCTGGACAGCCGGGGTTGGGTGCCATGATTCAAAGGAAATCCGCTTCCCTGGATCTGGCCGAGTTGTACGCCACCGTTCTGACTTCTACGGCCCTTGGTACGCTGATCTTCGCTCATGTCACTGTTTTGGGAGAGGCCATCCTTCGTCGTTGGTTTGCGATGAGTCTAGGAGGACGCTGATTCTTGTCTTCGCCACTCTGCTCATCGACCTCTCTCAACTCTTCGACCGACGCCGAAAATGCTTCTGCTGACTGCAGAGCCCGCGATGAGCATCAATGTGGCTCGTTTCGTGGTGCCATTTACTGCTTAACTGAACAGTGCCGTGTTCTCAAAAACGCTGCGTTTTCCAACCATCAGCCGGAACGCGATCGCGTCCGCTTCGTGCGATATTCCTTGCCAAAAACCGAGTGCTAGCGCTCTGCGGCTGATAGTACCTGGCTCTGTCCTGTTAGGCCGCTAAGCCTTTCATTACATAAGGAAGTCGCTTTGAAGCGATGACGTGGTTAGTTACTCTTGAGTACTCTCGGGCCCTGACTCTTCTCTTTATACTCATGATCACTCGTGGCTCGTTGTCGTGAATTCACGGCGATCCGGGAAACACTGGACTGAGATTATGACGTCGAATGTCTCTGTGCTGCTGATCGCGATTCATCGCGGAGAGGACGTTGCTGCGGACGAGCTCTTCCCACTCGTGTATGAAGAGCTGCGTGCAATGGCTCGTGCAAAGCTGGCTCAGGAATCGCCTGGGCAGACGTTGCAGGCGACGGCGCTGGTGCATGAGGCCTATATTCGTCTGGTGGATGTGCCGACAAATCAGGCATTGCACAGTCGCAAGTATTTCTTTGCAGCGGCAGCCGAAGCAATGCGGAGGATTCTGATCGAGAATGCCCGGCGCAAGGTGGCTCTGAAACGAGGTGGCGAATGGGATCGCGTGGAAGTCTCGCTAAGCGATCTGCCGGAAGTTAGTTCGGGCATCAGTCTGCTTGAAATCGACGAGGCATTGACTCGGCTCGCTGCGAAAGACCCGCAAGCCGCAGAACTGGTCAAACTTCGTTATTTTACTGGCCTCCCACTGGCGGACGCTGCGGAGATGATGGAAATGCCCGAACGTTCGGCGCGGCGGCTTTGGGCGTACGCTCGTTCGTTTTTGCTGGAAGAACTTTCGCCGGAGGCCTAGAAATCCGGGCACCAGCGGGAATTCTGATTTTTCCTGGCCGGATTCGCTGGCGGAATACGCAAGAGCCTTTCATGACATGGTTGGGGAATTCCCGTCCGCGAACGATTTGCGATCATTTATGCAGGAACGAGATCTTTTCATTGCTGCACTTGAGATTGACGACCCAGCGTCGCGCAGGGAGTACCTCGACAAGACGTGCGGCGACAATCCGACGCTGCGTGGACGAATCGATAGGCTGCTGAATCGCGTCACGGAAGCGGCCGATTTTCTGGACCACCCGGCTGCGGATTTGTGCAAGGATGCCGTGCAGGAATTGCTCCTGGGAAGTCGTCAGATTCCGCAGCTCGAATCGTTAACGGTGGTCACGGAACCCAACGAAACGGCCCGATCGCAGTGCGTAACCCCACCACAACTGCTTGTGACGCAGTTTGACGAAGCGAATGGAGCTGCCACACTGGGCGGACTCCCCCATACCGCGTTGGTCCCCGGGGCGATGTTCGGCCGGTATCGCATCGAATGTGTGCTGGGTTCAGGAGGCATGGGAGTCGTCTATCTGGCCCGCGACACTCGGCTGGATCGCCAGGTGGCCTTGAAAATCCCGCGATTCGATTCGGACGGGAAACTGCAGTTGATCGAGCGGTTTCGGCGAGAAGCCCGAGTCATGGCGTCCGTGCTGCATCGGAATCTCTGCCCAATCATCAATGTGGATGAGCAGGACGGTCGGCACTACCTGACAATGGCCTACATTAACGGAAAGCCGCTGTCGCAGCTGATCAGAAACGGCTCATCTTTTGCCTCGGCACAGATTGCCCAGTGGATACGCAAACTGGCATTGGCGCTGGATGCCGCACATCGGGCGGGAGTTGTGCATCGAGACCTGAAACCGGCCAATGTGATCATCGACCAAAGCGACGAACCGATCCTGATGGACTTCGGGCTTGCCTGGATGGCTCAGGAGACCGATTCGCGAGTGACACTTGCAGGAACCTTGATCGGCACACCGGCGTACATGTCACCCGAACAGGCGGCGTGTGAAGCTGAAAGAGTCGGTACCGCTTCTGACATCTACAGTCTTGGTGTCATCATGTACGAACTGCTGGCTGGCTGTCCGATTCGCACAGGCAGCGTGACTCGCGTATTGTACAAACTCATGCACGAAACGCCGCTTCGTCCCAGTGAAATTCGCAGCGGTG
Organism: Planctomycetota bacterium; assembly: GCA_031424595.1. Lineage (GTDB taxonomy): Bacteria > Planctomycetota > Planctomycetia > Planctomycetales > Planctomycetaceae > SXXK01. Next base: position 12,812 of record JANPHT010000533.1, on the reverse strand, counting down.
TCGATTTGCAGCTGGAAGAAATTTGCTGGAAAGCGATCGCTCGCGGTCCGGAAGATCGATTCAAAACAGCAGCCGATTTTGCTGAGGCCCTCTCCCAGATCGACTCTGACGTCTTCCGCGTTGTTGCGGATGCCGTGCTGCCGTCCACTGAAGGCATCAGCATCGTTGACGACCCGAAGGCTCCTGTGATTCGGGTTAACAGGAAGCGAATCGCGATCGTCTCGACATTGCTGTTCGGCATCCTGGGATTCGCGGCCGTATTTGTAACCCGACATGACGTTAATTCTCCGTTGACGGGCTCTGGACAGCATCTGCCTCTCGCCCCGATCGGCCACGTATTGGCTGCCGTGAGTTTTACGTATGCGGAAACCCCAACCGGCTTTACTGGCACATGGTCAGCGAACGCGATGCCCGCATGGCAGGGGACATTCACAGCGGAAGGCCTCAGGCCGGCTGGCCACTATTACACACCCGACGCCTGCCGTCATGATTTTAGCGGACTCGCGAGCGGCGTCCTTCCGGCGGGCACATACTTCACCATTTACCATTTGAATCGGAACGACCATCTCACTCTCAGAGCCTTTGATTCGGCGCACACGCTCATCGCTTCTCCGTGGCTTAATTGCAAAACACTTTCTCAGTGGGGTAGCGGCTCTGGGCCTGGTTTTCCGGGTCTGCCGGTCCTCGAAAACATGCCGGGATGGGATTGGCAAGAATCCACAGGAACATACTCGTTCGATGGCAATACTGTTACGGAATCTCATTCCGTGACCATTGCGCTGAGCAGTTGCGAACCCCTCGGTTTTCTGGAAGTAACTCGCGGCAACAACAGCGTTAGCTTTGGTCTGCTGGCGCCAGCCTCCGACCAGGAACTGCACCCTTTTCACAAGGAATAATTGAGAGGAAAATACGATTGTGCTTTGTATCACAACTTCGATCGCGGGTTGCCTATACGACTCCACGCAAGTGACGGAAGCCCGGCGGGTTCAGCCGCGATTTTAGTAGGTCCTCCTCGCCGAGGACAACTTCGCAGCTTGCCGCGACCAGAGTGTACGAAAACTTCCTGAATCCGCCTGTCATATCAATTGTGCGTCCCATACGTTAGCGTTGTGGAGAAAGCGTCTTCCGGCTGACCCGACCGACATTAATTCGAACGCTGGCTGAGATTAGGCAGCTTGGGGGCAGGCGATTCCCGTCGGCGGAGCGAATGGTGAGTGGTAAACGCGCCGTCCCGTCGGAAAGAATTTCGAATTTTTTTGGCCGGATGTGATCGCGGAATGCGCATGAGTCTGATGGGACAAGCGAAATCCACTCACACCTACGATTTGCAGTGATTTATGGACGATCGAGACCTTTCTAAAACTGCTCTGGAAATCGTCGATTCGAAACTACTCTGCAGCTCAGATGTGGCTGCTGAATTGGTCACGAAAGCTGTTAAGCCACCGATTCAGGGGGGTGATCCGCCAACCGTGGTCGCCGCAGCCGGCGATACAGCACCCTCGATGCTGGTGGCCCCGTCGCGCGAAGTTGCGGCGGAACTGCTTGAATCGAAAGATGCCTGCGCGGCCTGTGAAATCGACGAAACACTGCTGGCAGTGGGAACACTTTTTGGACGGTATCGCGTCGAACGTGTCCTGGGAACGGGCGGCATGGGAATTGTCTATCTGGCCCAGGATAACACTCTGGGTCGGCACGTGGCCCTGAAAATTCCGCGATTTGATTCGGATGGGAAGCAGCAGCTGATCGAGCGATTTCGCCGGGAATCCAGAGTCATGGCGCTGGTTCAACACCCAAACCTCTGTCCGATTATGGATGTGGATGAGTACAACGGCAGGCACTACCTGACAATGGCCTGGATCGACGGAGTACCGCTGTCGCAGGTTCTCAGCAGCCGAATTCGAGAGACTGTGAACGGGACACCGGGGCGTCCGGCCGCGTCATGGTTCGCGGCAAGTCAAATTGCCGAATGGATTCGCAAGCTGGCGATGGGGCTGGATGCGGCGCACCGCGCGGGAGTTGTGCATCGGGACGTGAAGCCGGCCAATATCATTATTGACCAAAGCGGTGAACCGATCCTGATGGACTTTGGACTTGCCTGGATGGCTCATGAGACCGATTCGCGAGTGACACTCGCAGGAGCCATCATCGGCACGCCGGCCTACATGTCACCCGAACAGGCGGCGTGTGAAGCTGAAAGAGTCGGTGCCGCTTCTGACATCTACAGTCTTGGCGTCGTCCTGTACGAGCTGCTGGCTGGCTGCCCGATTCGAAGCGGCAGCGTGACGAGTGTGCTGTACCAGCTGACTCATGAAACCCCGACTCGCCCCAGCGAAATTCGTGGCGATGTCGATCTCCACCTGGAAGAAATCTGCTGGAAAGCGATCGCTCGCCGCCCGGAAGATCGGTTCGCTTCGGCGGCGGACTTCGCCGAGGCACTCTCCCGGTATCAAGCCCCTGCCTCTTCTGACGTCAGCACGCCACCATCGGAAATGAGTCCGCACCCGGTTGATTTCTCGCTGCCTCTGCTGACACGACGAAGCGGGAAGCGGATCGTCCTTGCCTGTGGATTGCTGCTAGGAATCATCGGTGTCTCGGCGGCTATGGTCGCCAGTCGAATGAAGCCAATCACTCACGAGATCGTCCAGACTCCGCTGACCGGGACCGGAGAACATCTTCCTTTCGCCCCGACAGGCAGCAGCATCGTGCCGGTGCAGCCTTCCTACGTCCATAGTACCAGCAGTTTCACGGGCACATGGTCAGCGGATGTGCCAACTGCATGGCAGGGCTCGTTCACGGGTCTCGGCCGCTTTCCCGCCGGAAACACGGGGGATCATTCAACAGAATTTGACTTTTCCGGCTTGGCGAGCGGCGTCCTTCCGGCCGGTACGTATTTGCATATCGGCGATTTGGATACTAACGAACATCTGACGCTCAATGCCTACGACTCGCAACACCATGCGATCTCGCGGCCCTGGTTGAATCGCACTCCGCTCGAACAGCATGGTTCGGGGACGGGCATTGGCTTCCCCGGTTCACTCCAGCCAACCGACATGCCGGGATGGGACTGGAACGATTCGACACTGACATATGCCTTCGATGGCTCAACGGTCGTGCGCAATCCTAATCTCAGCTTCACCCTGAGCACGTGCGAGGCGATTGTCTTTCTGGACGTGACTCGCGAAGTCACCGGCTTCGGTGTTTCTGTGATCGCTCCCGCTGCGGCTCCCTGATCGTTCGGTGACTATCGCCTGGAATCCTGTCTGAGGATCGCCCCGCGTGTTGCCCACCTGATCTGGCCGACGGGCTTTGGTGACACTCTCGCCAGCCAACATCGGCTGCACTGCTTCACTCCCGCTGTACAGCCCCCTGTAAAACTTTCCGATTTTTTGGCCGGGTCTGCTCACCGATTACGCATGAGTCCCTGTTGCGTTGTTTATCACTCGACTCACCCGATCGAAAAAAGGTTCTGACTCATGATAATGACCCCGTGGCTTCGTACGATCCAGCAAACTCTCTCTCGCAAGTTTTCACGCGGCGGCGCAACGAACAGGCGGAGTCGGCGGCGAGTCAACACTGTTGCGCAGACCGAGTTTCTGGAAGATCGCGCTTTGCTGACGACGATTTATACCGTCACTAACATTAACGACGGCGGAACGGGCTCTTTGCGACAAGCGATTCACGATGCCAATGTGACAACTCCCGGGCCGGATGAGATCCACTTTAATATTATGGCCCCCAGCACTTTTACGTTTCAACCTCTCGCCCCGTATGAGGCGATTTCAGAGCCCCTGGTGATCGACGGTTATACTCAATTCGGTTCGACAGCAAACAGTACGACCGCCGGCACAAACGCTCAGCTGCTGATTCAGCTTTCCGGAGATGGCCCCGGCACGACTGCCACAAATGGCCTGACGATTACAAGCGGCAATAGTATCGTGCGAGGTTTGGTTGTAAATAAGTTCAGCGGCGTCGGTATTGAATTGCTGGGCGGCACCACCGGAAACACGATCACCGGAAACTTCATTGGCACCGACCGTACAGCCTCTGTCGCGATGCCAAATGGCGTCGGACTCTCTCTTCGCATGAACTCCAACGGAAATACGATTGGCGGTCCACTGAAACGCGACCGCAACGTGATCTCGGCGAATAGCTCAAAGGGTATTGAGATTGGCACCTCAAACAACACCGTTCGAGGAAACCTGATTGGTACTAATTCGACCGGTACGACCGGTCTCGGTTCACAGCCGTTCGGTGTTCGGATAACAAGTTTTCCGAGTCTCACCCCTGGCGATTCACCCAGTTTCGGCCGACATAACCTGATCGGTGGAGTCACCAAAGTCGACGGAAACACGATCGCCTTTAACAGGACGGGCGTAGCGATTGACAAAGGAACTTCGGCCGCTCTGGACCTGAGCAGGAACAATCAGATTCTGGGGAACTCGATCTTCAGCAACGGACTGAGCACCGGTCTGGGGATCGACCTGATGCCTTTAAACGGACCTGGCGTGACGGCTAACGATGCCGGCGATTCGGATGTGGGACCCAACAACTTGCAGAATTTCCCGGTCCTGCAGCCGATCACCCACAGTGGTGCGATCTACTCGGTGAACTATGCCGTGCCGTCCCTCGCAGCCAACTCCACCTATCCACTCCGAGTTGAGTTCTTCCGTGCGGACGCAAATGGGCAGGAAGGAAAGGAATTCCTCGGCGCGGATGTCTACCTGACTCCGGGCTCGAAGACGTTCAGCTTTCCAGCTGGCACTGCATTCTTAGCCGGTGACAAGCTGGTGGCTACTGCGACGGACGAACTTGATGCTGTCGGTGGAGTTGCGGTGACCGGCAGTACGTCGGAGTTTTCTTCGGCTGTCGAGGCTGACCCCTGTACGCTGATTGTGACAACCACGTCAGATGTCGGAGCGGGTTCGCTGAGGGAAGCTATCAACTGCGCGAACTCTATGCCTGGTCTGGATACAATCAGTTTCAGCATCGGCACGGGTCTTCAAACGATCAATGTACTCAGCCCGCTTCCGACCGTTACTGACAAGGTGATTATTGACGGCACGACGCAGCCAGGTTTCAATGCCCTGACCTGCGTCCCAATTATTCAGCTTAACGGCTCGGGTGCCGGCCTGACTGCGAATGGTCTGAGAATCACTGCTGGCAATAGCGTTGTGCGAGGCCTGGTCATCAATCGTTTCAGCCAAAGTGGTATCCGGCTCTCCGTGAACGGCAGTAATGTGGTGGCGGGAAACTACCTTGGAACCAGCGTCACTGGAGCAGCTGACCTTGGTAACGTTATCCACGGTGTCTATATCGATAACACGACGAAAAACGTGATCGGGGGCCTGAGCGCCTGCGACAGGAATGTCATTTCCGGAAATAATTCCAGGGGAGTGTTGATCAGCGGCATTCTGGCGACTGGAAATCGGGTGGTGGGCAATTTTATCGGTACCGCTGCGAATGGCTTGCTGCCGCTTGGAAACGGCTTTGATGGGATTGCAACAATTGGTGATGGAGGAAGCAATTTCATCGGTGGGAACACGAACTCCAGTCGGAATCTTATCTCCGCAAACGGTAGTGACGGGATTGAACTTGGTTCGTCGGTCAACATGGTGCGAACGAATTTCATCGGCACAGACTTGAACGGTAGCAAAGGTGTTCCAGGCATGGGGAACAAAGGGAATGGCATCCTCATCCGACTGACAAGCAACACGGTTCTGAACAATGTGATTTCAGGCAATGGCGGCGATGGTGTCGAGATTCTGGCGACCAGTCTCCTGCCTGGAAACGTGTTGCGTGGCAATCTGATCGGCACAAATGCCACCGGAATCGTCAACGCGGCAACCCTTCCCAATGGTAATCTCGGCAACGGCGTGGAGATAATTGGATCGCCAGGAAACAGAATTGGCGGCGGCGGACTCGGCGCAAAGAATGTCATCTCCAGCAATAGCCGGCATGGCATAAACATCATTGGAGCCGGCGCTACGGGAAATCTTGTGCAGGGCAATCACATTGGCACTGATATCACCGGAACACAAGCGATCGGTAACAAAATCGACGGCGTCGGAATCGACCGAGCACCGAATAACACGATCGGCGGGTCATCATCCGGACAAGGGAACCTTGTCGCTGGTAACCTCGGCAATGGTATTGAGATTTTTGAGTCCCTTGCTACTGGAAATAAAGTTCTCGGAAACCAAATCGGCACGGACATCAGCGGGACATTCGCCCTGCCCAACTTCCGTGGTGTGTATATTTTTAATGCCTCCAAAAATCGAGTGGGTGGAACAGGAACCACCGATGGCAACCTCATTTCCGGTAACAGTAATTCCGGCGTATACCTCCGCGGTACGGCAGATTCCAACGTCATCGAAGGCAATTCGATCGGCACAAATATCATCGGAGGAACTCTGGGTAACGGGGGTGATGGCATTTCCGTAGAGGGCTCAAAAAATCAAATTGGTGGCCTCGTGGTTACGGTTGGGACACACACTTCCCCGAACACGCCCGATAAAGCAGCAAATGTGATCGCGTTTAACGGTGGCTCCGGTGTGAGAGTTAATGCCGGCATCCAAAACTCGATACGCCGAAACTCTATCTTCAGCAACAACCTTGCCGGCATCAATCTTCTCAGTGGCGGAAACACGAATCCGGCCGCGCCGGTTTGCTCTGTTGGCGCTGGCATGGTCGTGACTGTGGCCGCCGGCATGGGACGGCTGGAATTCTTCCTGGTTGATTCTTCGGCCAGCGGCGAAGGAGCCGTATTCGTTACGGATGTGATCAAGACAAGTTCCCCTGTGACCGTTTCTTTCACCGGGCTTGTTCCGTCCGGCTCGATCCTCGTAGCCACGTTCACTGATTTACTCGGAAACACCTCCCGGTTCTCAAACACGTTCATTGTCCTCTGGTAGACGATGGACTGCATTCCCACGGTAAGTGTCGACGCTCATCGTCGACACTTACCGACCTGCCCCAACTCGCATCAGTCACATCGTGTTTTCAAACCACAGAAACAGAAACGCTGAGGCGATCAAAAACGGCCGACTGGTAAGAGTGCGTCGCTTGATAACAAGTCGTGACCGCGCTGATCCCGGCGAACTGGATGGCAGCGTTCTGATGGCTCTAAAAGATTCTCTGAAGGCAGTGCCAGCGGCGCTCTCGAACGCATTAGCCCGACCTGTCTCAGGTCGGGAAGGCGCCTCGCCGTTCGATCACGCGGCAATAAATGTCCAACCCGGCGTTGCTCAACAATGCACGCACTTGCTGTTCTGAGACAGATCAGCCGACTGTCAAAAACTTTCCGATTTTTCTGGCCGGGTCTGCTCACAGAATACGCATGAACCCTTGTAGAACAGTTTGCCCATCGACTCGCTCGCTTCAGAGAAGGTCTCGTATCATGTTGCCCTGGAAACGACACGTCCCCAAAACCCTCCGATCGCTTATCGCGGTCGGCACACTGAGCGCATTTGTCGCGCTGGCTGCGGCGAAGCCTTACACGATTGTGTTCGGACAGGAACCTGCGCCAGCCAAAGAACCATCCAAAGATCCTGATCCCGCTCCGGTGAAAGAATCAGATGAGAAAGTGCCGGTGAAAGAATCGGAGGAGAAAGCGCCGGTGAGGGGAAAAGAGAAGGTCCCGGTGAGCGACGAAGAGAAAACCCCCGCGAAGGGCGATGAAAAAACGCCGATGAAGCGCGAGGAGAAAGGGACCGACGCAGCCGCGAAGGCCAAGGACAGCACGCTCGAGGGCGAGCTGGTCAAAATCTCGGGCAACATGCTGATGATGACGAGCAAGGGTGGCAAGGAGCATTCTCTTAAACTAACGGACGATGCCCAGACGAGGCTGGAGGGGAAAGCATTCCGGGCGGCCGATCTGAAGCCGGGAATGATCATTCGTGTGACTACCCTGCCCCCTGACCATAATCGGGCCAACAGTATCGAAGTGCTTGACCTAAATGGAGGCCGTGCGGCCAGCATGCGACCATCCAAGGAAGGAACGCCACTGTCCAAGCCACAGCCAAACGAAGAAAAATCGCCGCGCAAGGTGATGCGGAAGGAGGGTGCGGAGGTCGAGAAGGTCGTGACCAAAGGCTTGCGAGAAGACTTCTGTGAGTGCCTCAACCCAAACGCGGCCAACAACTGGATCTTCGGAAATCGCGCCAGAATCAACTTTGGCGGCGCACCGAATTTCATAACCGTGACGCCATCGCTTGCCTCCCCTCCATTTCTCACCATGGAAGGCTGCTCTACTATTTCGGACGCCAATGGAGATCTATTGTTTTATACGGATGGAACGACGGTTTGGGATAAGAACGGCCTCCCGATGCCAAGCGGCCTCGGGCTGATGGGGAACTCCACTTCAACGCAGTCCGCATTGATCGTGCATTGTAGTTGTGAGAAGTACTTCATTTTCACCACCGATGGGTTCGAGCATGGGTATGCTAACGGTCTGCGCTATTCGGTAGTGGATATGGGTATCACGCAGAATAGCGGTCTGGGCGATGTGCTGGCCAAAAATACTCTTCTGTTGGCCAATTCGTCCGAAAAAGTCGCGGGCGTCGGCGATGGGAGCGGGGGGTTTTGGGTCGTGGCCCACTCGATGAATGATAATAATTTTTACGCATACCACATTCTTCCCGACGGCACCTGCACGCCACAGCCACCGGTAATCTCTGCAGTTGGCTCAAACTACACAGGGGGATGGAGCGGCTTTGGCCAAGGCCAGATGAAGTTTTCGCCGGATGGCAAGTTGCTCGCGCATGCGGGGCTTAACACTCTAGATTTACCTACCTATGCCTCCACCCCCCCGAGTTTTGTTGAGTTGTTTAAGTTCGACACCGTCTCGGGAGTGGTTAGCAACTATTCAGGAGGGACGACAACTTCTCGGGATACCAAACCGGCTCGCTTTTATGGATTAGAGTTTTCACCCGACTCGCAGAGCCTGTGGGCAACCACTACTCAGAACACGAGTGCTATTTACCACTATCCCATCAGTGGAACCGGACTTGGGCTTCCAACCCCGATAAATCCTCCCGGGAGCAACGTCGCTGCATTACAACTCGGGCCGGACGGAAAGATTTACATTGCCAGAATTGGCCAGCCAAGCTTATATGTCCTGCCTGCTCCAAGCGCGGTAAACGGCGGATGGGTATCTCCGACAGACCTGACCAATTCATTGCCGCTGGCCGCCGGGGCTTTGAGCCAATACGGGTTGCCGGCGGTTGTCGCGGGTAACTTCACTTGCGACGAGACAGGGGTCAATCCCGGGACGCTGCAATATGACGAGGAGCACAGCACGATCTGCGGACCCGGTCAGATTTGCTTCAAGTACAAACTCCCGACCATGGTGAGTCCGGCAGGCAATCAAACCGGCACGGGGATCATGACGCTTAAGATCTACCAGGGCGGCGCGCTCTTGACAACGCTGACCACCAGTAGTCCCACATTGACAACGACACCGGGTTTGTACTGCTTCCCAATTACTCCCGCGATGTTGAACGCGATGAACCCGTCCCTGCTGGGCTTTGACTACGTCGCCAGCGCGACGTACTCATTCGGTCCGCCGGTCACGATCGGAGCGATCTCGAGTGGTGGTCAGATTCCGAATCCGATCAACGACTACCTCATCGATCCCAAAACCTGCGACCCCAAGCCCGTGCAGGGGTGCTGCCTCGGCAAGAATCTCGTCCAGAACGGGGACTTCGAATCGAATGGCCAGGAGATCAATTCGGAGTATCACCCAGCGGACGGACTCGATCACCTGAAGCCAGGGACTTACAGCGTGTCCCCCGTGCTAAGTCTCCAAAAGGCCTGCGAGAAGTGGGAGTTCCCCAAAGAGGCTTGCCAGGGCACGAAGGACCTCTACGGCAATGTACTGTTCGTGAATGGCCTGACCAACCAGATCGCTCCCGCCCATCCGTCAGCTGTCATCTGGGAACAAAAGATTCCGGTGTCCGAGAGGAAAACGAAGTATCGCGTCTGCTTCCGGTATCTGCCGCTGCCACAGTGCTGCTTCAACGTGGTGGCGAAGCCGTATCTCACAATCGACGGGGACGGTAGCATCGTCAGTGGGAGCGAAACGGACGAGGACACCGGCTGCGGACATCTGTACTCCGCCACGATCGAGGCCGCAGGTTCATCGGTCCTTCTGCAAATCAATCTGCCGCAGCAGGATGCGATGGGCGATGGGAACGACCTGCTGATCGACAACATCTCGGTGGCCGAGATGGGGAAGGTCGATCCATCCTACTTGGCCTTCGCTTTGGAAGATCAGGCTCCGACCGGTGGTACCTACAATTGCGTGGTCACAGCTCCAGCGATTCTGGTGGCTCCGTATATCTGGACTTGGGAATTGTATGATGCGAACGACGTGCTGGTCTCAGGCCAAAGCTTTTCTGGCGGGGCAACGCACACATTCGCTAACTTGCCCATTGAGACAGTGTTTTGGGTCAAGCTGAAGGTGAGTTCCGATTGCAACGAGTGGACAGCCAAGAAGCGGCCCAGTGGGATTTTATCGACCACCAGAAAGGCAAAGGCCGGGCTGACGGACGAGCCGAACGCCGAGCCGGCCAAGACCGAGAAAGGACCGCTGACACCCAAGCGAAGCGACGAGTGAAGTCTGAATGCGAATGACACGGGCGGTGGCGTTCGACCGCCCGTGTTTTCTCGATCCTATCCTACGGGGAGCCGTCGGCTTGCGGTCTGCTGATTAAATCGTCACCCGCTGCGTCAGCGAGGGATGCTTGGCGAAAAACGCTGGCAACTTTATCCTTCACTGACGTGTCGGGTTGGGAAAACCCATTAAATCAACAGTCCAGTAGGTAGTGCCGTGCCGCTCACGAAGGAGGGCAGCTTTGGTCCGCTCGCGAAGAATCGCACTAACACTCTGAGAGAGCTTTGGTTATGAAATCGAAGACAATGCAACGTTGGCGCGTCCGTTCGTGGTTGGTTCTCTGTCTGTTGGTAGGCGGCTGCTCCGGCGAACAGTCGGAACAGCCGACCGTAGCCCCGGTGACATCGTCTCCTTTGAATGACGCTTCCCGGGACAAAAGATCATTGACGCCCGCGGAGTCGGCTCTGCCGGAAGTCGTGACTCCTGTCGAAGAACTGGTTTCTGCCAACCACAACCCAGCGGGCGTCAGCGAGCCCACGGAACACGCACCCGCGAACGCTCTCGCGTGGGATGGCATGGAGCAACGCCGCTTCGCCACCGCAGGCGACGGGCCGGTGTTGTTCAGTTTCCAGGTGACGAACGCCTCATCCGAAGCGGTCACCATCGAGAAGATCAACACCTCCTGCGGATGCACCACAGCTGACACCAAAGAACTGCCGTTTTCGCTCGCTCCGGGGACCGCCGAGAACATCCAGATCAGCATGAACATCGCTGGCAAAATCGGGAGAGTGACGAAGTCGATTTTCGTCCAGACCGACCATGGCAACTCGACCCTCCTGGTCACTTCCGAAGTGGTGCCCAAAACCACTGACGAGTCTGCCGAGGGCGGTTCGAACGGCGAGCCGATCTCGTCCGGGACTCGCGAACAGAACCTGGCTCTCGCCCAGAGCGACCGGCAGGCTGTGTTTAAAGGGAGCTGCGGGGAGTGCCACACGCGGTATGCGGAGGATCGATTTGGCTACAACTTGTACCTCGCCGTGTGCGCCATTTGCCACGACGCGAAGCATCGCGCCAGCATGGTGCCGGACCTGCGCACGGTGGGTCTGCAGGATGCCGCGTACTGGCGGGAGCACATCACCGACGGAATCGACGGGACGCTGATGCCCGCGTTTGCAAAGGAGAATAGAGGCATCCTGAGCACCGAGCAAATTGAATCGCTGGTGAAGTTTCTCGTCGAAACGCCGCTGGAAGGGAAGGTTCCAAGGCGATGAAAGGCGCAGGGAAAATAGATTCTCATCCCATACAAACGGCTCAGCTGACCGGGACAAGCGGGTGGTTTAAACACTCTTGGTGGCCGAATCTTCTCCCCGCTTGCTCGGCCGGATTAGTTTCAATGTTTCGTGGCAATCAACAAAAACCTTGATAGGAGACAGTCAATGTCGAAGAACTCAAACAAGACCAATGACAATGTGGCTCGCTGACGGTTTCTTGGCACTGCAGGGGCATTTCTGGGTGTGACCGGAGCATCGTCGCTGTTGTTTTCCAACTCCGCTGAGGCGGCTGATAAAATTCCGGCTAAGTTGTTCGAATCGCTCACCGCCTACGCCACCAAGGTTGGCAAGGACAAGCGGGAATCGTCGGCGATTCGGAATGAACTCGACCAGCTTCTCAAGGGGCTCAAGGACGGCCAAGACCTGCAGAAACTCTGTCAAACACTAGTTGACGGGAGAAAAGAACTCTTAGATATCGTGAAACCGCACCAGGGTGGTGGTGACAGTCCGAGTTGGATCATCTGTGTCCTCTTCATCATCATCGTCAGCTCGAAGGAATAGACGGAGACATTCAGGGGTTCAAATTTCATTTTTGGCGTGAGGCTGCTGTGCCGAGTGCCACACACTCTACGCGGAGCTGCGCTTCGGCTCCGACATGTATCTTGGTGCCTCTGCCATCTGCCACGACGCGAAGCACCGTGCCAGCATGGTGCCGGACCTCCGCGTGGTGGACGAATCTCGAGATGCCGCGTACTGGCGGGAGCACATCACCGACGGAATCGAGGGCACGCTGATGCCCGCGATTCCGTCGGTGATGTGCTCCCGCCAGTACGCGGCATCTCGAGATTCGTCCACCACGCGGAGGTCCGGCACCATGCTGGCACGGTGCTTCGCGTCGTGGCAGATGGCAGAGGCACCAAGATACATGT
>JANPHT010000532.1:0-7976 GCA_031424595.1 Planctomycetota bacterium | reverse complement strand
TCCAGCTGATGGCCAGAAAGGTGTTACGCCTTTAGCCGAAAAGGTCAGGACGCTTGCGGACGCCAGTGAAGTGTACTCGCAATTGAAGTGGCCCGAGTGGTCTCATGATGGCAAATCCATCATTTATGAAATGAACAACGGCCAATATTCTCTTCTCAGTCAAATCACCTTAAGCAACTCTCAACAGCGTTCGTTCGCGATCGGCACATTGCCGAGCCTCTCACCGGACGGCTCAGAAATCGTCATCACGAACGATGGGCGGGGCGTATCAATCATTCCCGCGACTGGCGGCAATGTTGTCAAGAAAGATCTGGATCCAGCCGGCCACAGTGGTGCATGGTCCCCGGATGGTCGCTTCATCGCGTGGATCTCAAACAAGCGGATCGTTGTGCTGGACGTGAAAACTGATGAGCAGCGAGTGATCCCGTCAGCCGACGAGCCTTCGCCATTTCGCGCGATAGAGAAAGGAATCGGCTGGTCTCGTGACAGCAAGTCGCTGGCTTTCAAAGCCAGGCTGACGAAGGATCAGGGCGATGCCGTCGCCATCGTCGCGATCGATCTTGACAAGCCCCAAAAAGTGAAAGTGCTCTACACAGGCGTTCGACTGCATTCCGATGTGTCATGGCATCCGGATGGAAATCAGGTACTGTTCTCCGGACTGGATCCTTCGACCGGGACGCCTCAAATGTTCATCGTCAAACGAGACAAACCTGAGACGATTATCCCCGTTCCTGACCAGCCACGAAACTGGCGAATCATCGACTGCGACTGGTCACCGGATGGACATCAAATTGTATTCACAGCCGAACCGCCATGAGCCTCAAAACGCTAACTGCGAGCAGACATACATCCGCGGCTAGCGCCATGCGGCTCACGAGACGACACTATTGCGAAAGACACTGAAAATATGCGAACCGTTGCTCTCATTCTGTTTCTTGTAATCGCACTGCAGGTCTCGACAGTCGCCCAATCGCAGCCAGATGCCGCTGCGACATCGGCAACAACCGCATTGAACAAAGCCGTTCTCGAAGCACTGCACGATGACGATATTCCAAAAGCCCTCAAGGCTCTTGAATCGTTTGATCCGCAGACTGTTGTTGTAGAGGATCCATTCCTTGCAAAGTTGTCAGCGGCTTCGGGGGGAATGCACCGAGCACTGGCGCAACTCGGCACCGACGAGCAGTACGAACTGCTACGGAAATGGTCAATTCAAAAGGACGCGACAAAGCCGCTACGAGTGCTGACGTCGCTTGTGCCGGAAGTTGCTCCTCCCATGGAATTCGCGCGAGCACTTGGGCAGCGACCGAAGAAGGAATCCTTTGCCGTCTCGACGGTCGGCGATAGGCCGGGGCTGTTTTGTTCAGCATGGACGATGATCGTTGCAGCGGACGATGCCGGCAGTCTACGGCAACTGATCACCGAACTCGAAGGACTGGCTGCAAAAAAAACGGCAAACGCGGACTTCGTGCTGACTCTGGCAAAGATTCGCGACACTCGGACGACCGATGCAGACTTAATAGCGAAACTCACAGCCCGAGTCGCTCCGGAAGGCGAAGACGCTCTAGCAACAGCTTTGAATGATGCTGTGCTCATATCAGCCGCAATGACGAGAACCGGATTGGGGCCTGTATGTGAGCAGATCGCAGAACGCCTGAATCAGTTCGATTTCACTAAGGGCACTTCGCCGCATATCTCGTTCCTGAGGTGCCTGCGAGCTGTCGTCATTCTGAAGAACCGCAGCCCGGAAACAGATTCCAATAGCGTGCTTTATACACCGCCGCAGTTGTGGGTTGCCGGGGATGATCAGGCTCATCGCGGATCTGCGACTGGTGCCGACAGCGCGATCTGGCTGACTCATGAAGAGCACATCAAACGACTTGCAGGACCAGGCGACGATCTGCTGCTGTTCAAGTACCCGCTGACGGGATCATTTGAACTCAAGGGCGAAGTGACGGCGCTGGATCATGGTGGAGCTGGAATGACCTATGGTGGCCTGGGGTTCGACGCGAACGCAGAAGCATTCACACTGCGGGAAGTGCAGCGATCGCGCGGCGAAAAACGTATCTGGCCGTTTGTGGCTCCCAAAGAACTGCGGATGTTTAATCGAGTCAACATTCGCAGCAATGCTGAAAAGGTGACGTTCCTGTCAAATCTTCATCCAGGATTTAACGAACCGGCAGCGTCGAGCAGCAGTTGCCCATGGCTGGGCCTGCATGCGTTTGGAGACGGGCGAGTGTACTTCCGAAATCTTGAATTGGTTGGTGAGCCCGTGATTCCTCGAGAAGTCCGCATTGCGGACAGCACCGATTTGCGAGGCTGGACTGCGACGTATGGTGAGACTGTTCCAAAAGCCATCGTGCCATTTCAACCGGATCCCGCAGTGAAGCCGGTGACGGAAATACCTGACTGGCACGTGGCTGAAGGAATCATTCATGGTCGAATGGCGATCGCTCCTGAAACTGACAGGGTCGCCCAAAGTCACCTCGCTTATATGCGGCCGCTGCTGGAAGGCGAATCGCTGAGCTACGAGTTCTTCTATGATGAAGGAAAGACGACCGTCCATCCTGTGTTGGGCAGACTCGCATTCCTGATCGAAGCGGGTGGAGTTCGCATGCACTGGCTGACCGACAACTCCAGCGAATGGACAGGTCTTGCCGCTGACAATGCGATCGTGGAACCGCTAAATTGCCGAGGTCCAAAGTCGCTGCCATTGAAGGCCGCTGCCTGGAATGCTGTCGCCATCAAGCTGACAAGTGGAAAAGTCAGCCTGTCGCTTAACGGTGAAGAGAGCTACGAGCGTCCAGTGTCGGACATTTTCAATCGTCATATCGGTTTCTATCACGACCGAAATACTTCGGCCGTGCAGATTCGCAACGTGGTACTCAAGGGAGACTGGCCGGAGAAGCTATCTCCCGAACAACTGCAGAAGCTGGTTGCGCTCGAGTAGAAGTAGTTTTGAGACAGGCTCTGGCAATCAGTCAAACTCCTTTTGACAAATCGTGCATTCATTTGTGTGGGACGAAATGCTGCAAACGCTCATCATCCTTGCCTGCCTTTGGCCTGGATCAAATGCTGCCATAGCGGCGGCGGCGGACGATTCGGCGGCCGTTGTTGCTTCGTTGTTTGCGGATGACGATGCGGTCCTTGCGGATAACGTCGTTGCCTTGATGCGGCGGACGGAAACGCTGCCTGCTGACAAGCGATTTGAAGTTCTCGCGGATTGGGTTCTGCCTTCAGCGCATCGATCTGAGTATCGGATGAACGCTGTGTTTCCGCACGTCGATCCGATTCAGGGCCTCGCTCATTTGTCGCCGAATGCAATTGCCGGCGGATTCTATTAGCCTGTCTTTGCATTGATTGCTGTCGCCGAAGAATCCGGGCGGCTGGACGAACTTCGGCAGCGAGTCGAGGCGAATCGCGATGCCAGCGAACCTCATCGCGAACGAGCGCGGCTGGCGTTGTTGTTTATGATCGCAGTCGCCCAGAAAGATTCTGAATCGGCGGCGAAGTTGCTGGGGCTGCTCACCGAGCTGGTTCGTGTTCGCGGGGAGAATCATGGCGTACGCTGGTGGCCGGAAACTCTGGCGCTGGCCTATGGGATGGAGCATTCCGTCGACGCATTGGAGCTGAAGGATTTCGCGGCGTGTATTTTTGACCGACAGGTCGATCAGGCTCGATGGAGCGGCTGCACCGCCTGGGACAACTACGTTTTTCAGTGCTTCGCACGGGTCAGTCGTCGGGACGACATTGGCGCGAAAGAGCAGGACCTCAAACAACGAACGTTTCAGGGCTGGATCCCGGCCGACGTCATGACAGCTGAATCTCGTGGATGCGGCTGGCCACCGGCGACTTGGCGTGCTTCGGGAAATACCATGCAGAGACTCGGAGGTCACTCAAATGATTTTCTGTACTTGCCAATTCCGCTGACCGGCAACTTTGATCTTCAATGTGAAGTGACAGCGTTCAACTATCACGAGATGGCGTTGGCGTATGCCGGAGTGTACGCGGCTCACCAATGGCTTCTCAGCAAAGCAGAAGTTGGTGGCTTGCTGAATCAGGAGTTGGTGACTCTGGATCCGCCAATGACGTACCCGAATGAATGGCTGAGCGCCCACATTGTTGTTCGTGACGGCGTCTGCACGCATTACGTGAATGGCAGAAAGTATCTGCAAAGAGCGCTGCACGGTGATTCGTTTCCCTGGTTAGCCCTGCGATCTCGCCGCCAGCGACATGGTTCTTTCCGCAACCTGACAGTGACGGGCGATCCGCAGATTCCCCGATCGGTGAACATGATCAATGACTCTGAGCTCACGGGCTGGTGGTCTTACTTCGATTCTCCAGAGGCTGCGCCGATTCATAGTGCAATTCTCGATCGCAGTTCATGGATGATCCACGCCGGGACCGCAGATGAGCCTGAACTTATCTCCAGAAAGAAACCCGAACTTGCCGGGACTCAGGCGGAAAACCTTCTCTTACATCATCGGCCAATGGTTGAGAACGGTGTCATTGAATACGAATTTTACTACGTGCCAGACGAGTTCATGGTTCATCCGGCCCTGGATCGAAGGGTGATGCTGCTCGCTCCGGAAGGGGTCCAGACACATTTTGTGACCGACGGCGCCTTCCAGTTTGAGCCGGAATCTCCCGTCAACGTGATCAGACACAATAAGATCGGTGGCTCAACTCCGATCCCGCTGAAGGCGAATGACTGGAATCAATGTCGGGTTTCAATACAAAACGATGGCGTTTACCTGAGCGTCAATGGAACCGAGATTTTCCAGTTCCAGCTCGATGAATCCAATCATCGACAGTTTGGACTGTTTCACTTTGCCGATCAAACGGAGGCGCGTGTTCGGAACATGATCTGGACTGGCGACTGGCCGAAGACGCTCGACGAAGTCATGCAACCCCTTCTGGTTCAGAACAGTACATTCGAGCTCGAAAAGTCCGCAGCCGCATTGCCAAAGTCGTTTCATCACGATTTCCGCAACTCAGAACTGCCGGAGCATGCTTTTTCGCAAAGCAATTCGTCAATGATGGCCAGCAAAGAGGGAGTGGTGATCGACCTCCAGAGCAACGGCAACTGGACGCAGTCGGATCTGCAGGCGCAATTACAGGTTGGCGGTGATTTCGACCTGAGAGCCTCGTTTCGAGATCTGCGTTTTTCTGAGTCGGGCGCTGCCGGCATCCAATTGATGGCGACTCTTGAAGGCACTCGTCAGGAGATCCGGGTTGCCCGAACGAGTCAGCCGAACAAACGTCAGGAAATCAAACAAGAAGTCGTCAATATTGACCCGGACGGCAATCGGCAGGCGGCTGCTCAGTGGAAAGCCTGTGAGGCCACGGAGGGCACGTTGAGGCTGGTGCGACTTGGGAAGACGCTGCACTATCTTGTGGCGGAAAACGATTCCAGCATGTTTCAGTTATTCGGAACGGATGATGTGGGAGATCAGGATCTGAGAGTTGGCGATTTGTGCGTCTCCGCATTTGCTGCAGACCAGGCACATTGCCGCACAGTCTGGACAACTCTGTCCGTCAGAGCGGAACGGCTGTCGGGCATGGCATTGCTGAATCAGCAGGCCGAGGTAGACCGTCTGAACGAACAGCGTGAACAGTTTGCCGTGTTCGTTGTGCATGACTTTACGAAGACAGCGCCGGACCCAAAGAATTTTTCCCTGCCTGGAAATGCACGAGAATGGAAGGCTGCGGACAAGGGTTGGATGATGGAGTCCGAGGGTGTCGATGGCTGGGTGGCAGCGTTTCTAGGTTCACGTGACCCCATTCAGGGCGATTTCGATGTGACGCTCACGTTCGACGCAGCGAGCCTCGGGCTGCCGACCAGCGGAAGGTATACAACGCTGATGTGGCAGGTGCAGTTGCTCGATGGCGACCGGAGTCGATTTGCTTCAATGTTTATTCGAACTCCGACGGAGTACAAAGTCTCGTCGCAGCAACATCGAACACTGCCGACGGGGAAAGATGAGTACTCCTGGAATGGTGGTTTTGAGATCGACCAGGTTGCTTCCCTGAGAATCGCGCGGCACGGCAAAACGTACACCATGCTGGCTCGTCCGAAGGACTCAGACCGCGATCGCGTGATCTACCAGAAGGACCATTCTGCTGGCCCCATTGTGCTGCACTGCCTGTTGCACACTGGTGCGACAAAGCAACATTCGAGCGTTTTGTTGAAGTCGATTCAGATTCATGCAGAGTCCTATATGCCCGCGGGAGAAAACAACGGAAATTCAGTTGAGGAAAATTAACATGACCCGCGTGAATCTCCGTTCAGAAGTCATGATTTGCTTCTTGTGGCTCGCAGCGATTCATTCGCTCATTGAGGTCGTATCCGCCGACGAAGACCGGCTGACTGCCGTACAGACTTCAAACGCAGCACCCCTGGCAGCGTTGTTCGAAGAAGATGTGCTGGCGGACAATGTGGCTGCCGTGAGACGTGCGGCGGCTGCCATGCTCGCGGAGAAGCGATTCGAGTACCTTTCGCATTGGGTCTTGCCGTCCGAAACACATTGGACAATTCGGATGCGGGGAGCGTTTGCGCAAACGGATCCGCCACCGATGGAGGTTGTATCAAACGGCATAGAAAACCCTCGATTCGCAGTCACACGTGGCGGCAATGTGGTCTCACCGGTCGATGATCTGCTTGACGTAGCCAAAGAGATGGGTCGGCTGGACAAATTGCTCAGTGCTGTCGAAGGAATGGCGGAACCAGTCGAGGAAGAACAACAGAGAGCCAGGGCCGCGTTACTGATGTTGATCCATTTGGAAATGGGACAGCAGGAACTCGCAGCGAAAGCGGGAGATCGATTACTGACGCTGGTGGTTCAGTCCACGCCTCGCGTTGTAGCCGACATGTGGCCGGAGATGCTGGTTGTTCATCGTGCGGTCATTCGCCACAAGGGAAATCCAGCGGCCGACGAGCTTCTTGCGTGGCTGTTTGCAAATCGAAGTCAGCGGGAGCATCCGTATGGTCTGCTGGCCTGGCACAATCAGATTGCTTCACTGGCCGGGCGGAACGGGCATATCGAAACACCGCGACCGGATCCAAACATCATCGAGCCACCGGATCTGAATCAGTGGATTCCAGTCAGTCGACTTCGCTCATCGACTCGAGGTCCAGGGCTGCCACAAGCTCTGTGGGGGCGACAGCAGGACCGAGTTGATAAGACATCGGGGCATGACGAGGACTATCTGTTCTTCCGAAGTCCGCTGACAGGCAGTTTTGAAATGGAATGCGATTTGTCGCCATCTGCCAGCCAGGCCATGGTGGCAGGAACGGTTGTGGGTACTGATTCTGATCTCTCCCAGATCTGGATCGGAACCTTTCGCGATGGCGCTCGAAGGCAACCTGTCGATTTCCACTTTTCAGGTTTTGGAAAATGGGTTCACTATCGCTGTGTGGTGCAAGGCAAGCTGGCGACAACGTATCTCAACGGTCAGGTTGTTCGTACGGAACAGTTGGATAGTCCTGATCCCTGGGTCACTGTTCGAAGCTGGTCGCGATCTCATGGCAGCGTTCGCGATCTTCGAATTACAGGCGATCCTGTGATTCCGGAAAGTATTCATCTGTCTGGCTCCAGCGATTTGCGTGGTTGGTATTCCTATCACGAGGAACCCGTCGGAAACGATGGCGCGCGATGGGTCCATCGGAACGATCCGGAAAGTACGGGACAGATCTTTGGACAGGCAAACGCGCCACACGGATCGTACTTCGAGAGTCTGCTGGCGTATCAGAGACCGCTCGAAGAAATCGGTTCGATTGACTACGAATTCTTTTACAAGCGTGGTGTTGTGGAGACTCATCCCGCTCTGGATCGGATGGCATTTCTGCTGACACCCGAAGGTGTTAAGATCCACTGGGTGACAGACAGCCGATGGGACTCCGGTGGTCTCGCGCCGGATAATCTGACCAATGAACCGGCTTATCGTCGAGGGCCAGCCGATCTGCCCTTGAAGCCGGA
>JANPHT010000531.1:0-1354 GCA_031424595.1 Planctomycetota bacterium | reverse complement strand
TTCACCAGCAGGTACCATTCCAGACCGATTGCCCATTGCAGTGAATGGACCAGCGACTTATTGCGATACTTGATCGGCGTGATCCCGCAGCCGGATTCCATTTCGGTATCGCTGCTGAACCACTTGCCGCCGTAGACCTTTGACAGGAAATATCCCAGCGGCCCGTCGCCTGTCATGCTGGTTGTTTCGCCGAACAGCACCTGACCAACGTCGACGGTAATGTTGGGATGCGAATTCACATAGTCCACCAGCGGCAGGACCTTGCTGTTGAAGGTGTTCTCGTCGCCGTTGCCGCCACCGTAGCTGTGAAACTGGATATGGGTGATGTGACCTCGATGACCCTCGAGAGCCCTCATGGTCTCCAGCGTGGTTTCCCAGTTGCCTGGCATTCCGAGATTGTTGCAATGGATATGGACCGGATGCGGCAGGCCAAGTTCCGCTGCTGCCTGAGCCACTCCGCCGATGATCTGGCGCGGTGTGACATTAAAGTGATCGACAAGTGAATCCAGACCGCTGACGTTTCCGGCCTGCTTCGACTTCCAGACTTCCACACCACCCGGATTCACCAGTTTCGGAGCGAACCCTTTGGTGGAAGCCAGCAGCCAACCGATAAATGCCTTCAGTTTTGCAGGTTCGTTCTTCATCAGGGTCTGCATCACATAGTGATTATTTCCCATCAGAACGTAGAAACCTTTGTCGAGGCACGGCGTGTCCTCAAATTCCTCGTGAGCATGTCGTGCTCCCAGAGGTGGAATCGCCGCATCGAATGCTGTCGTGTAGCCCAAAGCAGCATATTTGTAGCCAGTGGCGAAAGTGCTCGGCACGCTTCCCATGCTGCCACTGTGAGTGACGCTGGTACGAGGCATCTGCTCGCCGCGCCGCTTCTCTTCGGGCCGCATCTTTCTGGCCACGTTGACCTTCGGGCCGGCGATATGGCAATGCATATCGATCCCGCCCGGCATAATCACCAGCCCCGCCGCATTCAGCCTCCTCACCGGCCGCTCCGTTGCATCGCTCGGCGGCTCGACAATGCGGCCCCCTTCGATCCAGAGATCCTTAACCTGGCCATCAATGCCATTGGTGGGATCGTAGACGTAACCGCCGGTGATCAGGAAGAGTTCGCGAGGCATAGGAGAAATGATACCGCTTGCGGTTTAGCCGATTTGCAGAATGAAATTTGACTGCGACGCGGCTAAACCGCAAGCGGGAGGAGGCCGTTTGACCGTCCCTCCGCCTCTGAACGTGTTATTATAATCGTGGAAGGAGCACCCCAAACCTCGCACGCTCGTATGCACGATCTGCACGTCTACACACTCGGCCTGACTCTCGTGGCTTTAGCCCCCGCGGCTTGGGC
>JANPHT010000530.1:0-3834 GCA_031424595.1 Planctomycetota bacterium | reverse complement strand
TCTGAAGCGTCCAGCTCAGGCCACCCATGACCTTGGTGTCGCTGCCGTCTGGCTGCGATTGAATCAGGTTTCACCGAAATGGGCGGTCGCGTGGCGTGGTGAAGATTTGATGGCCCACACGCGACTCGGCCAGAAGCTGCCGGACGCCTTCATCGTCGATGATCAGCAACAGGTGATCTGGGTCATCGAGTTCGGCGGTGGCTACGACGCAGAACGTGTCGAGGCGTTTCATCAGGACTGTGTGTCTCGCGACCTTCCTTATCAACTGTGGTGATCGAATATGAAACCCAAAAAAGAAAAGCTGCGACGCGGTCCCAGGGAACGTGATCAGTTGATTCTGGAACATGTGGCCAGATATCGACTGACCACACTCGAAGCGATTCGGCGGGTCGTGCTTCCGGGCATGTCTCGCAATGCCATCGACAAGATTGCCAACCGGCTGTGTGACGCGGGACTGCTGCGAAAACACATCCTGCTTTACCCCGCGAAATACTTTGTGCTGGGTGAAGTGAGCGTCCGCAATCTGGGACTCGGCGCCCATCGTGCGATGCCGCTGGGTTCTCAATCACTTCCGCAGGAATTCGCATTGCTTGCATTTGCCACGCTGGGACCTCAGCAGCATCTGCGACTGAATGCGGCGGAAGTGAAGAAGCGTTGTCCCTGGCTACCTCTGGCTCTCACGGTGGCCCCGCACTGTATTGATCAGTCCAACGTGCTGGAACTCGTGCGTGTGGATCTTGGCGGCCCGGCGGATCACGTCGCTCGCAAATGTGCGGCGGATCTGGCCGAGCGGTCCCGCATCAGCGAGTTCTTAGCGGTTGTCGCTGCGGGCCAGTTTCGACTGGTCGTGATCACGAGTACTCACGGGAAAGTCGCCGCGATTCAGCGGGCTCTGAATCACCATTCCTGGCCTCCCGGTCTTCTGATTCATTTTGCTGTTGTTCCTCAACTTCTTTCTCTTGGAGCGAGTGCTGATCATGCGTAACGTTTACTATCAGTCCGTGGGAAATCCGCTGCAGTCGGACCGATTGCCGGCCACACGGCCCACCATCGAGTTCGCGCCTCACCAGTCGTCGAACGGTGCTTGGACGAGTGTGCTGCAGGCGTCGGGGGTCGCACTCATCATCGGTGCGGCGATGCTGCTGCTCTACCGGGCTCCCGGGTTCGCCATATTGGATCCGTATGATCTGCTGCTCGTTGTTCCGGTCATCGTAACCGGCCTTGCGATCAGCATCACCACTCGAAGCCTGAAACACATTCTCCATCCGGCTGTGCTGCTGGCAGTGGGTATTGCGAGTTTGAATCATCGTGTGCCCTGGGCACTGCAGGCGCTGGCGATGGCCGTTGGATCTGGTCTGCTGGTTTATCAGTTCGGTCAGCATGCGGTGGCCATGATTACCACGCGACCGATGCGACGAGCAGAGACGGCTGCGGCGCGGGCGGCCGCCTCAGAGACACTGTTGATGCTGGCGGGTCTCACTGCGATCGTGGTTGCTGCGGCGCTTTGGTCCAGCCTGAAGATCCTGATCGTCGCGGCGTGGACGCTTCCTGTCTGCATGCTGTGTACACCGGCGCCAGCAGGACTGTCGGGTCCACGCTGGAAGCTGTGGCTTCAAAGTTTGCAGTCGTGGTGCTCTTATTCGCCCTCAACGCTGCCCGGACTATTGCAGAGTCCAGCGGGTTCCCTGCTGCATCGAATGGCGATGCTGTTTCTTGCGGCCCAATTGACAGGGATCGCACTTGTCCGCTGGGACGGCTCGCCTCTGCCAGACGTGTTTGCAATCGGTGCAGAGCATCATGCCACGATGAATGCAGAGCTGGACGCTGCAGATGCGGGACGACTGGAGCGAGTCAAGCACAATGCTGTGACCTGGTTTTTCACATTTGCCGCCATGGCCGCTCTGCCCGTTGTGATCCCTGTGTTTCTGGCGACGGCGATGGTTACGCCAGTGCTTTGTGAAGCAGCCCTGGCGGCATCGCGATCACGCGGCCGAAATGTGACTCAGTCGGTCATCGCTGACATTCACACTTCACCCGATCGCATCGAGCAAAAGAGCATTTATATGGGTCGAGTCGTCGCCGATGGAACGCCGGTGCTGGTGCCTTTCAAGGCTTTCACAGAACACGCTCATGGACTTGGCGACAGTGGTTCCGGAAAGACCTCACTGTTTCTCTGTCCGCTGATCGAGCAACTGGTGATGTCCGGTGAATGCAGTGTAATTGTGATCGATCTCAAAGCGGACTCGCTGGAACTTCTGGCCACCCAGATGGCCGCTGCCGAAAGGCTCAGAGCCGAACGGGGAATCTCGATCCCGGTCAAGTGCTTTTCGAATCAGGCGGATCGGTCAACGTTTGCGTTCAATCCGATGACGCAGCCGTTCTGGGACAAGTTCGACCTGCTGACGCAGACCGACATTTTGTGCGGTGCCAATGGACTGACGTATGGCACTGATTACGGAGCTGGCTATTTCAGTTCTGCGAATGCCGCTGTTTTGTATCACGCGATCAAGTCATTTCCGCACGTCCGGACATTTCAGGAGCTTGCAGACTGTATCGGCACTGTGATTACCACGGCCAAGAAGCAGGATTTACATCCTGAGATTCGCAAAGCGGGAGTCCATGTGCAGGAAGTCATCAAGCGACTGGCCAACTGCAGTGCCCTCAATGTTACCGATGCGACGGGACATGATCCTCAGGTCGTGGAGCAGGCGATTGATCTGACAAAACCATTCCTTGAACCGCAACTGTTGTACTTTCATCTGTCGGCCACACTGTCACCGAGCGGTGCACCTGAGATCGGTCGTCTGGTGAACTACATGCTGCTCGCCGCTTCCACGCAAACCGAACGTAAACATCCGGTGTTTCTGGTGATCGACGAGTTTCAGCGGATGGTCGCAAGTAACCTGGAATACATGCTGCAGCTGGCCCGCAGCATGGGTGTGGGCGTGATTCTCGCAAACCAGAGCATGGAAGATCTCAAAAAGTCTTCGGTGAACCTGATACCTCCCATTGAAGCCAACTGCCGACTGCGACAGTGGTTCTCCGTCTCTGCCAGTGAAGATCGGGAACGTCTGATTCAGAGCAGCGGTGAGACGGTGGACATTGATTTCGGGCGAAAGACAGATGTGAAACCTGATGGTGAGGTGCGTCACTCGTACTCGGAGAGCGAACGAGTGGTCCCTCGGATCACCATCAACGATGTGCTGCTGACCAGTGACCATCCGTTTCGCAGCGTGCTGAAACTGCGAACCGGTGATGGGTACGCCCAGTTCGGTGGTTTTCCGGTCATCATTGAATCTGAGTACCACATTACGGAAACGGAGTACCAGCGACGTCGTGCGATGCCGTGGCCGTCTCTGCCGGGCATGTTGCTTCCGGGAAGCCACGCCCCTGTGGCCAAGCCGAAGAGTTCCAGCGGACCAGCGATCTCACAGGAAGTCATTGGTGGAGGCGAACACCAGCCCAATGGTCTGACACCGGATGCAGTCGACGAGTTTCTTACGGGACTCAAACAATCGTTTGAGTCCCCGAAACCACGTCGCAAAAAGGAGAAGCCATCATGACGCGGACCCTGACCGAGCGTGACATGGATTTGTTGGATGTTCTGACGCTGCGGGTACGACTTCTGACGCTTCGTCAGGTGACAGAACTCTGGTGGCCCACGGGCGAGAACCAGCGGTGTGCTCGTCGCAGTGTAAACGGCGGCGAGAAATCGTGGCGCTTGGCGGGCGAAAAGTGCAGCGCCCTGCCTGAGGGAATGACTCGCTGGAGCGTGGTTGGCAGCTCACGGCGAGGGGTCTGTTCATTACTTCGACTTTGCGCCGGTCCCGCTTG
>JANPHT010000529.1:0-3311 GCA_031424595.1 Planctomycetota bacterium | reverse complement strand
CCGATATGGTTCACAAAGCCCGATCAGAATAGCTTCGCTGCGTTTTTCTTCAAAGAGATATCGCGGATAATGCAATCGCGAGTCAAACGACTGAGTGACCAGGACCAGCCGCTCCGGGAGAATCAGTTTTTCAAACTCTTTGAGTTCCAGAGACTTGGTGGTGATGACCAGATCATACAGATCCGCCGTTGCAAAAAAATGTCGGGAACGATTGGCCAAAAATGACGTGTCGGGTGTGTAGTAGATGAGCTTTGACGATCGTTCCCGGATGGTTCGAATTGTAATCGGCCACAAACAGACGCCTTTATCAATCCACGCAACGTCAAACGTATTGGTGCCAACTTGCTGCAGAACATCTCGATTTAATGCTGTGACAGCCGGTCCTGCCTGCAGTCTGAACCACAGGGAACGTGCCCATCGTGGATACCTTTGAAAAATCAAGTCTGTATCAACGTCAGTCCAGTGACACTCAGGGAGAAGTTCCCGCAACGTGTCGGCGCGCAACTGAGATGTCGTCCCCAGTGTCCTGATTCCAACAAACAGTCCCTTCACTCTCTAACCCCTGTCCTGACGCGAGTTTCGCTCGCAGCCCAATGTGCCCCGACTCTCCGAGACGGACGCTGAATCTCGCCTCGGAGAGACGAGCCATAATGACTCCGCTCTGAGCGAGAAATGAATTCCGTTGTCAATCCCAAATCCAGTTCGTACCCTGCGTTGCACCATTCTTCAATACAAACAACTCTGTCATCACAGAACCGGCAATCGATGGAAACTTTCAAACTCATTGTCGCCTCATTGCTGTCGCCGATGTTGATCTGCTTGTGCCTTCAGGCCATTGGATGGCTGCTGTGGCTCAGATCCAGAAGTCGCCGTGCGCTCAGCCTGATAGGAGCAGGGACGCTTGTACTGACGATTGGCGGACTCTCGGGTCTCAGCTATGAAAGTGCTCGAGCCAGAGAGTACGCTTACCAGCCGTTGGAGATGACTGCGACGCTGGACAAAGACCGCCCGGGGCTGATAGTGGTCCTGGGAACGGGATTCAATCCTGACCCGGAAATGCCTGCTAACAGTCAGGTGTCCAGCACGTTTCATGCGCGTCTGCTGGAAGGCGTCCGCATCTACCGCACGCATTCGGATTTACGACTGCTCGTTTCGGTCGCTGGAGAAGCCGATGCGGAGACGAAAGCTCGCTTTCTGGATCAGATAGTGGAATTGCTGCAACTGGATCCGTCCAGAGTGTCAATGATCACAGAAGCGAAGAGCACCGCAGAGGAAGCGGAAGAAGTCGCCAGGCGTTGGCGAGGCGAGCAAATCGTCGTCGTCACATCAGCCAGTCATATGGTGCGAGCGATGCAGATCTTCAGCGATCAGGAACTGTCACCGATCGCCGCCCCGGCCGAATTCTGGTTTCCGCGAGCTGGCAGCCCGGCAGACAAAATCTGGCCCCGCTGGATCCCCTCAACAAGCGGAATCAACAGCAACCATCAATGGCTGTATGAAACCGTCGCATCGATATGGCAACGAGTGAGTGGCAAGTAGCAAGGGGCAAGGGGCAAGTAGCAAGGGGCAAGGGGCAAGAGGATTGTTTGGAGATTAATCGATATCCCGAAGCGTGGGGTTTGAAACCTGCAGCACCTCAGTGAGCGGTGTGAAGTGACAATTTCCCCAACCAAGCACCAAGCACTAAGCACCAAGCACTAAGCACTAAGCACTAAGCACTAAGAATTTCATCCCTTCAACACTTCGAAAACGCCAATCCAATGACTGCAATTCTCATCGGAAACGCACTGCTCAAATGACCTCTGTCGCCAGTGCTTAGCCACAATGATGGAACGGCAGGCTTTCTCCGGATGCGTCAGGTCACGATAGGCTGCATTCCATTCGTTGGCAAAAATGAGTAACCCACCGACGTTCATCGCAGACGCAAGCTCCGCGGCGAATGCCTCGATTTCTCGTGGAGAGAGGTAATAGAGAACATCCGACACAAGGCAAACATCGATACCATGTGATGGGATTCCCTGGCGAATGTCCAGGCAATGAAACTCAATATTCTTTGCTTCACCGCAGTATTTGCGAGCCCGGTCGATAGCAATGCAAGATAAATCACAAGCAACGACATGCGTGAAACGCATCGACAGATGTTTGGTGATGAAACCCTCTGCACAACCCACCTCAAGCAACGTACCCGAACAATGGGCGGGCAATTTTTCAACGATCCTTTTCAATCTCATTTCATGCGCATGGTTCTCGAGATATCCCCAGGCATCACCCGATGTGCGCCGGTAGCGATCCTCAAATTCATGAATGGACCAACCCAGTCCCAGAAGACGACGCACACGGCGGACGAATCTCTGCAAATAGGATTTCAAACAGAAATCTCCGATTCCTTTGATAAAGATGTTCGCATCGCTGCAGCGAGCACTGAGTAAACGCCTTCACACG
Source organism: Planctomycetota bacterium (assembly GCA_031424595.1). Lineage (GTDB taxonomy): Bacteria > Planctomycetota > Planctomycetia > Planctomycetales > Planctomycetaceae > SXXK01. The sequence continues at coordinate 869 of JANPHT010000529.1, read as the reverse complement.
TTTCCTGCCACGCCAACTCACGCAGTCCGTCTCTCGATCGCATCTTAGAAAGATCCACCGAGGTTAACTCATCGTAGTCAATCTCCATGACCCGCGGCCACGCATCATCTCTGGCATAGGGCTTCACTCCCAGCATCGTCGGCGGATACCAGACATCCAGCCCGCACGTCAGATATTCGAACAGCTTATTCGAAGCGTTGTATTGATAATTGACAGTTCGACAGCGATAGAGAATCACGCCTACATCAAACTGCCGCAGCAGCGTCGGCAGCTCGTCGTAGTCAACACCTCGTTCATGAAATCGAACGGTCTCTCCACTGGACTTTTTCAGGAACTCAAGAGTCACGGGATCGCAATTGTAGGCAAAAACATCCAGTGAAATCGCTAACGCAGGATTTGCAAGCAGCCAATCCACCAGCGGGCCAATAAAGGTATCGTGCAGCGAAACAGATCCTACGTAGACCAGACGCAAAGTCGGCGTTGCAAATTGATTCTGCACAGCTTCGAGCTGCAGCCAGCGTTGTGGCGGCAGGTTCGGCATCACATGCAGCTTATGCGTTCCAACCTCCGGATGATCCACCTGAAAAAAACGCAGCCGATCTGAATTTGTCTGAGAAATCCAGTCGGCACGTGGCAACAAAAAACGTCGTTCGAAAAAATGATTCAGACGAGTCAACCGATTTCCCGGCTGTCGATAGTCGCCCGGCGTGTAGTATTCATGATGATGAATAAAAAGTCGTGCCTTGCCACGAAACCACCAAAAGTAAAGGAACGCAGCCAGAGCCGAATGCGGTTCAAAGTACATCAGAACATCAGGCTGAAAATCGGCAAGGGTTCTGGCCGCAGCCCAGTGCCAGGCAAACGCTTTT
>JANPHT010000528.1:0-8896 GCA_031424595.1 Planctomycetota bacterium | reverse complement strand
GTGGCTTCCTGAAACAGGTCGCTGGAAAGATCGTCGTCACAGCGAGAAGTTCAAACTTCTGAAAATGGAATTCCGCACGTTTGTGAACACGATCATTCGCATCCCGTGTCAGATCCTCACCACCGGCCGTCGCACCGTGTACCGCCTGCTGGCATGGAATGATTCACAACCGATCTTCTGGCGGATGGTGGAAGTCTTGAATTTGTAGACGCAGCGTCCGACCACTCGTCCTCGGCCACGAGTGTTCGGAGGCATGTGATGTCGAAGTCGTTGTGCCTCGACCGGTCGCCCCGCCTTACCGCAGCTACGCTGCTGAAGTCCCCGCGATGCAGAATTTTCAACCCGATGCACCTCAAGCGAATCGCTCGCGTCGTTCGCCGCTGCGCGGCGCGAAAACCGAAAAACAACGCAAAACAAACTGTCCCGGGTCGCTTGTTTAAGGACTAGAGGGTGCCAGAAAAGGAGTCAGGAACCGTTTCAAGGAATTTAGCGGGTTCGGTTCCTGACACCTTTTGTGACTTTCAAAATTTGTTTTGAATCAGTTATTGACCTATCTTAAGACCGTCGCTTACGTGTTACACCACGCGCCGCCGCTACTGAATGTTGATTTCATCGAACAGCACAGCTTTGGCAAACTCGGAATAACCAGCCGACTTAAGTTGAGAATTGATTCCAGCCTGAATGTCAACGCGCAATTTCTGTTGGTTGTCACGGCCGCGAACATCATCGAGCGTCTTGTCTGATAGAAAACCGTAAATCCAATCTTTGATCTTCGGATCAATTTCAGCCAACGCCGTTAATGCAGATTGCTTTTGCCCATCTTCGATCGACAAAACAATGGAAACCCGAATATACCGTGTAAGGCGGCCTTCATCGAGATTTGCCACTATTGGATCAATAGCAAGGAAACCGCGGCCCAACTGTTCTTGTTCCTTGCGGGCAGACAGCTGCCGCTCCAGTTTCTCCACGCGCTGCACGAGCGATTGAAAATCCGCGACAGTCGGGGCTTGGTCCTGCTTAGGTTTAACTGCGAGTGTTGCAGCATCCTGGGCAGTATAGCCTACTGCAGCGAAAGTGAGCCCGAGACAGACGATCAGGGCGGGAATGAATGTTGAACGGGACATGCATGCTCCTCCAATGAGACGTGGCAAATGAAAAGTAGCAGGGACCTATGGCAGAACTTCGATAATTAACCCGGGAACAAACCGGGCTATGGGTTATGTCAGCGGTTTTATCCCGGTGACGGTTGAAATATCACGGCCTGGATTTTACTGCAACCATCGCGGAGGAAAACCCTGATAAGACGCAAAGCTCCAGCCTGCGGCGTGGCTGGTTGTTTGCAAATGGGGGATACGATGAGCGTGAGAAGATTTCGACAGCGACTGCACGAATAGTCGTTCGGAGAACGTGACAAGAAATGGTTCCCTGCATGGCTTGCCCGATACGCCGATGGGAAAACACCAGACAATGAATCACTGCCCGTCACTGAATGAATCGCAATAAGGGACGTTTTACTTCTTTAGAGTGCAATGGCCCAATTAATTTGTGATCCGGATCTCATGAAAGAATCGGCAGCATCAGCCCCGCCCCGTGCTGCAATTCACGCGTCACAATGGAGCCCATGAGAGTTGTGCTGGTGCAGTCGTGAATTTCGATTTCTGCCTTCGTTCCAATAAGTCGCGGGTTCGCATCGAAGACGACAATGCGATCGCATTCTGATCGGCCTGTCAACTGCATCGCAAGTCGAGCGGCTTCAGGCGACGAATGCAGAATCGTCTGAGGCTCTTCATCATGATGATGGTCGTGATGATCCCCCGGGGCAGTTTGTCCCGCGATCGGCAGCAAAGTGGTTGCTTCGGATGGCTGGCTTTCCCGAGCGGCGCGTTTTGCTGCGGATTTGCTGGGGCCTTCAACCAATACGGAAACTCGCCGACCGATGAACTCGGCATTGTCTTCTTCGCTAATGGCGTTCTGGAGATCAAGCATTTCATTGTTACGACGACGCTTGACGACTTCCGGAATATCATCTTCGAACAGATCAAACGCCTTGGTTCCTTCACGCTTGCTGTATTTGAATATGAAGCTGTTCTTGAAACGACACTCGCGAATCAAATCCATACTCTTTTGAAACGCCTCTTCGGTTTCACCGCAGAAGCCAACGATGAAGTCGCTGGAAACCGCGCATCCGGGAACGTATTCTCGAATACGGTGCATCATCTCTCGGTATTCTTCAACCGTATATCCACGCTTCATGCGCTTCAGCACTTCATCACATCCGGACTGCGCGGGAACGTGAAGATATTTCATGACCTTTGGCAGATCACGGACCGCCTGAAGCAGATCATTGGACATATCGCGTGGAAAATTAGTGATGAATCGGATGCGGTCAATTCCCGCGACATCACTCAATTGGGCCAGCAGATCGGACATTCGCACGAGTCGTCCGTCTTCGGTGTATTTGTAACTATTGACCGTTTGCCCCAGCAGCGTGATTTCCTTGACGCCCTGATCCGCCAGCACTCTTGCCTCTCGGACAATATGAGCCGGGGGACGACTCTGCTCGGGACCGCGCGTCGCGGGCACGACGCAATAGGTACAGAACTTGTCGCAGCCGATCATAATGCGGACAAACGCCTGGAAAGGCGTGGGACGCATTTCCGGATCTCGCAACGGGTCGTAACTCTGAAAGCTGTCGGAAACTTCTTCTCGGGAACCGTCACGACGGCCAAGACTGACGGCCTTGACCTGAGTCCGCTCGGCCGATTCACGAGTCTCACGAATCAAACGAGGGATCTCTGCCAGTTGCCCAGTACCGACTACGATGTCAACATGCGGCGCTTTTTGAAAGATCAGGTCCTGATCCTTCTGAGCCATGCAGCCCATCACCCCGATGACCTTCTGCGGTCGCGAACGCTTGCTGAACTTCAGTCGCCCCAGAGCACTGTAGATCTTGTGCTCCGCGTGTTCACGAACGCTGCAGGTATTGAACAGAATCGTGTCCGCTTCTTTGGGATTGTCGGTCAGTTCGTACCCGTCCTTGCGTAGAGCGGCAACAACCAGTTCGCTGTCCAGCATGTTCATCTGGCAGCCAACAGTTTCAATATACAAGCGGCCGTTGTGTTCTGAGTTCGATGACATGTGGCAATCGGTTGGAAATGAAAACTGAAAATTGCCTGCGAGCGGCAGAGCGTGAGCCCCAATGATGAGTCAATGCACTCGGAGGGTTCGCGCGCTGCCGCTCGCCGGATTTAACCTGGTCGCACGGTACTACTGAATTCGTTCCATGTACTGTCCGCTATCAGTATCTATCTTGACGTTGTCGCCTTCTTTAATGAATGCAGGCACCTGAATTTCCGCGCCAGTTTCCACAGTCGCCGGTTTGGAGACGTTTGTGGCGGTGTTGCCACGAGCCGCCGGTTCTGTGTAGGTGACTTTCAGAATCACTTGTTGCGGAGGACTCATGCTGATCAACTGACCGTTCCAGTACATCAATCCGACGGTGGAACCTTCCATCAGCCATCGCATTTCGTCCTTCACAACGGCAGCAGCGAGGCTGTGCTGTTCAAACGTCGCGTTGTCCATGAACACGTAATTGTCGCCGTCGCGGTAAGAATAGACGCCGTCGCTGCGATGAACGTCGGCCGCTTCCAGTGAATCTCCGCTTCGATAGGTCTTTTCGTACTGTGTTCCCTTGATCAGATTACGAAGCTTCGTACGGTAGAGCGCCTGGCCTTTTCCGGGCTTTACGAAAAAGCTTTCGAGCATTTCGTAGGGCTCGTCGTCAATCAGAACCTTGATTCCTTTTTTGAATTCACCTGCGTTGATAGTGCCCATTGGAGTCGTTTCTCTGAGTCTGGTATCTTCTGATAGTTTTCGGCGGAACAGCCGACAAGTCGGGGCTCCTGTCACATCGTGACCCTGAAGGAAACCCAGAAATTTGGCCGCGTACGTTACCAGAACCCTATGCCCGAGTGAATCCTGAATGTTGCCCGTTCCCCCACCAATCGCGACAGATTTTGCCCAACTGCCAACTTTGGATGGTTCTCTGCCCGGTTCATGGCAGCGTGAACTGGCAGGCGCTGTGCGAACCTCCGAAGAATTACTGCGGCGACTTAACCTGATTGATCCCGGTGAAAGCCTGGAGCGGGCGTCGGAGCGCCTTGGGCTTCTCACATTGGATTTTGCGGAATCCGCCCACAAGACGGCCAGGGAATCAGGCCACGAACAGGAATCAGTGACCCGTGTGGCTGAGATTCTTCGCCGCTTCCCCGTTCTCGTGCCAGAGAATTTTCTTAACCGTATGCGGCCGGGAGACCCGTCGGACCCGCTGCTGCGACAAGTTCTGCCGCTTGCCGCGGAGTCCGTTGTGGTCGATGGATTCATTTCCGATGCTGTCGGTGACCTTTCCGCCCGCCGTACTCGGGGCGTTCTTCAAAAGTACGCGGGACGAGTCCTTTTAATCGCCGCGAGTTCCTGTGCGGTGCATTGTCGATATTGTTTTCGGCGTGACTATCCGTACGAAGCTGAGCCTCGGCGATTGGATGAGTGGCAGTCCGCTCTTACGGAAATCTCTCTGGATTCTTCCATTTCTGAAGTGATCTTCAGTGGAGGAGATCCCTGGATGCTGAGTGACATGCGGCTGAAGTCGCTGTGTTCCGCCATCGATGCTATTCCTCACATCGAACGGATTCGTTTTCATACTCGACTTCCGATTGTGTTGCCGTCGAGAGTGACCGACGAACTGCTGATGCTGTTTTCGGAATTAAGATCTCAGTCCATTGTGGTGGTCCATTCGAACCACGCCAACGAGATCGTCGGCGACTGTGAATTGGCCCTGCGAAGGCTCGTCAAATCCGGTATTCCGGTGCTCAATCAGTCGGTCCTCTTAAAAGGTGTCAACGACTCTGTGGACGCGATGGAAGCATTGAGCCGGCGGCTCATCAACATCGGGGTAATGCCCTATTATCTGCATCAGCTGGATCAGGTGACCGGTGCGGCTCACTTTGAGGTTGGAAAGCCCGAAGGCCAGGAGATCATTCGACAATTGTCGACACGCCTGCCTGGATATGCACTGCCTCGATATGTCCAGGAAATCCCAGGTGACACGGGAAAGACACCGATTAGTTCCTGAAGTCTCTTCTTTGGCGTAAGCCGTCGAGCCTCGACAATGTATCTTGCCAACCTGGTGTCTTGCCAACTTGACGTCTTGCGAACTTGACGCGGGGCCGCCTCAAATCCCGGTTTTTATGGACCAAGGGGATTCACTGGCAGGGTCAGTTCAACCTCGCCTCAATTGGAAAGGTTTTCTTTCCTAATCGTTGTGCCTTTGCTCCAGAGAGCACTCCCTGCAAGAATACTGAGCATAGCTTCTGCCTTCCGCCATTCGCGGTTGATGGAATGATAACCCTGTGGCAAATGATTCGAAACAAACTCCGCTTGCTCTGAATGCGAGTGAGTTTCCGGAAAACGATGGAATGGCAACTGGACTTACTGCGAATTTGCGAACAGATCGAATCTTCGATTGCCCGCCATTCGTTTTTAACGAGGTTTACGACGCGGATGGACAGCCTCGGCCGCATTGGCAGAAATTTCTAATCGCACTCCGTTCAGTGGCACCGCAGGAATTCGCACGGCGAAACGCTCAGGCGGATCGAATGTTGCGTGAAAACGGCGTGAATTATCATTCCGTGACGGATAGCGGCGATGGGGCCCGACCCTGGCGACTTGATCTGCTGCCAATGGTAACGACGGCCGCCGACTGGTCGGTGATTGAGCAGGGGCTCAGCCAGCGGGCTCGTCTGCTGAATCTTTTGATTGCAGATATTTACGGGCCTCGTACATTACTTGAAGACGGCACATTGCCGCCGGAAGTGCTTTATGCAAATCCGGAGTATCTTCGCCCGTTTTGCGACATTCGACGTCCTGAACATTCCCCGATGTTTCTTTACGCAGCCGAAATGGCTCGATCGGCTGATGGGCAGTGGTGGGTGATGGCTGATCGCTCAGAAGCGCCGGCTGGACCAGGCTTCGCACTGGAAAATCGCATTGTCAGCTCGCGTTCGATGCCGTCGGCATTTAAACAGATTCAATTCGAACGTCTGGCACCGTTCTTTGCCCGACTGCAGAATTCGATTCGTCGCCGCGCGCCCAAGCCGGGTGAGAGTCCCAGAGTCGTCTTATTATCCAGCGGCCCCATGCACCCGTATTACTTCGAAGATGTCTATCTGGCTCGCTACCTCGGATACACGATGGTCGAAGGTGGCGACCTGGCCGTGCGAAACGACGTCGTCTTTATGAAGACCTTGTCTGGACTTGTGCCTGTGGATGTTATTTTAGCGCGTTGTGCGGAATCCGGACTCGATCCCCTTGAGCTTGGCGGTTACGCAGCACACGGGGTTCCCGGTCTGTTGAATGCGATGCGTTCCGGTAACGTGACGATTGCCAACACGCCTGGTTGCGGCATTGTTGGTGCGCCCGTATTCATGGCGTTTCTACCGCAGCTTTGTCTGAGATTGCTTGGTGAGCCACTGAGAATGCCGTCCATTTCCACGTGGTGGTGTGGGTCTCCCGAGAGTTTGCAGCATGTCAAAAGCCGGCTGACTGACCTTGTGTTCAAACCGGCATTTCAAAAGAGCGGCGGTGAAGAAGTGATCGCCGCCGAGCTGGCACCCGAACTGCGTGAGAAGTTCCTGGCTCGGGTTCATGCGCAACCGTGGGCCTGGGTGGCTCAGGAAAAGATCGCTCGGTCCGCTGTGCCGGTCTGGTCAGAGGCGGGAATCCATTGTGGCCATGCGGCTGTGCGAGCGTTCCTCGTCGAAGATGAAAATGCGTGGCATCTCATGCCAGGCGGATTAATTCGTGTCGCACCTGACACGGGACCGATGCAATTGTCGGTCGCAGCGGGTGAAGGCAGTAAAGACCTGTGGGTGCTGGCGGATCGCAAGGTTGACAACATGTCGTTGTTGTCTCCGCGAGACCAGCCAGCAGAATTGCGAAGAACCAGCGCATTGTTCCCCAGTCGAGTTGCCGACAACCTGTTCTGGCTGGGACGATCGCTCGATCGCTGTGACTTTCTGGGGCGACTCGTACGAGCGCTCGCGGAGCGATTGCTCGGCGAAGGCAATGTCGATATGACCGAGATCCGATTTCTCGCGCGTGCGCTGAGTGAGATGGGGCAACTGGAACCGGGGTTCGTCGTGGACGGGATGGAATCGCAATTGCCGTCACTGGCGGAAGCACTCCCGATTGCGGTCTATGATCCCAATGAATACGGTGGTCTGGCCCGAACAGTCAAGGATCTGACGCGACTGGCCTCACTGGTTCGCGACTGGATCAGTCCCGACACCTGGCACCGAATCAATGTGACTTCAGAAACATTTCGCGTCACTCCGTCGAAGGAATGGCACGATCTGGCCGATGTCGTGAATGCGTCGAACGCACTGATCGGCGATCTGGCTTCTGTCAGCGGGCTGATTTCTGACGGAATGAATCGCGGGCCGTCATGGCGTTTTCTGGAACTCGGCCGCTGCATTGAACGCACGGGGGCCACAGCACGCATGTTGATTTCTGCGGAAATGAAGCGAGGCCCGGTGTCTCCGAATCTGCTGAAGACCATGGTTGAAATCCTTGATGTGCGGATGACGTACCGCTTCCGATATCGCGAGAATCTGCAACGAAACGCGGTGCTGGATCTGGCGATCACTGATGACACGAATCCTCGGTCATTGGCGTATCAGATCGATCGACTGGTTCAGCACGTCGATCGACTTCCGGGATACGAAGCCAGACCACTCCGGTCTGAAGAAATGCGGTTGGTCATGGAGGCTGTGCATGCCGTGAGAATGCTGACCGCCGACGATCTTGCGGCCGCGACTCCCAAGGTTGTGCTCGCCGCGCTGAAAACGGTGGATGACGCAATGACTCAGCTTTCGGACACACTGACGAACAAATACCTGGTGCATTCGGGTGTTCCACGACAATTCACGGACAGCACCGGAGGCACACCATGAAATACAAGGTGACTCACAAGACTACTTATGACGGCCATGAAGGCGTTTCTGTTGGCCATAATCAGGCGTGGCTGGAATTACGACCTGTTGATCGGCAGCAGGTGGAGTCATTCCGTCTGACGATCGATCCAGAACCGTCCATTCGAACTCGTCGTGTCGATGCCTTTGGAAATCCGGTTCAGGTGTTTTCGTTCAACGAGGGCTATCAACGACTGGATGTGATTTCCACAACGGTCGTGACTGTGCGAGAAGTGCATATTCCAAAAACGGCGCTCGGAAAGACCCTGGCAGAACTGATGATTTCCCTACGCCAGCCAGGGAATGCGGAGGACCGGGACGCTCTGGAGTTCGCGTTTCCCTCGCATCGAATCACATCAACGCCTGCGATGCGTGAATACGGTGCCGAATCATTCACACTCGGACGCAGCGTCGTGGATGCCATCGAAGAATTGACAAAGCGGATTCATGATGATTTTGTTTTCGACAATCGCGCGACAACAGTGAATACTCCGGTCCAGGAGGTGTTCCGACTGCGACGAGGTGTCTGCCAGGACTTTGCTCATCTGCAGATTGCTATGCTGCGATCACTGGGAATTCCTGCAAAATACATCAGTGGCTATCTGCGCACGATCCCGCCGGAAGGACAGCCTCGACTTGTCGGAGCAGACGCATCTCATGCCTGGCTTTCTGTCTATTGTGGAAACGGCGTCTGGCTGGATGTTGATCCAACTAATGATACGTTCTGCTCGACAGACCACGTTACTCTTTCGTGGGGGCGAGACTACAGCGATGTGCCGCCCTTGACTGGCGTCTTTGTTGGCGGCGGCCCGGCAATATTCAATCAGCATGACTCGGTTGTGCTGAGCCGGATCGGTCTGAACTGGAAG
>JANPHT010000527.1:0-16643 GCA_031424595.1 Planctomycetota bacterium | reverse complement strand
TTATGTAAGAAACAAAGAGAAGGCTTGCCAGAAATCCGGACTGGCAAGCACTCTGCATCGATTGCCAGAATCAACTTCACAGCAAGAACTCCTGGAACTTGTTCAATCTCTGAATGCAGATCGTTCCGTCCACGGAATCCTGGTGCAGTTGCCTCTGCCAAAACAGATCAATGCGTCGGTCGTGCTGGATGCGATCCTTCCGACAAAGGATGTCGATGCCTTCCATCCGGAGAATGTCGGATTGATGCTTCAGGGACGCCCACGATTCCTGCCGTGTACTCCGGCGGGTGTCATGAAGATACTGCATGTGTCGTGTCTGGAGACAGCCGGGCAGCATGCCGTGGTTATTGGTCGAAGCGACATTGTTGGAAAGCCCATGGCCGCATTGCTGCTTCAAAAAGGCGTGGATGCCACCGTCACGGTTTGTCACAGTCGCACAAAAAACATCGGTGGCGTCATCCGAGACGCAGATATCGTGGTCGCGGCGTTGGGAATACCGGAGTTTGTTCGCGGTGATATGATAAAGCCGGGAGCCGTCGTTATTGATGTGGGGATCAATCGCGTCGGTGATCGGCTGGTTGGGGACGTCCACTTCAAGGAAGCCGCCGCTGTCGCCTCGGCGATCACGCCAGTGCCTGGAGGAGTGGGACCGATGACGATCGCGATGCTGCTTCAGAACACTCTGACAGCAGCACAGGCATTGACCACTATCACGTGAGTGCCCCGGAAACCCGTTTCTCAACTTGCCCTTCGACCACAAAACCTGCTAATGGAATGCTCATTCTTTCACCTGATTGAGCAATAGAACCCGGATCGGCTTCGGCCCACGGCCCGTTCGAGCGTTTTAGCAGCACGGTTTACGGCGTTTCCATGGCGGGCGAATCATCAGCCGCCTTGTCATCGAATCGCCGATAAATTGGAAGATGGCGATAATAGACTTCCAGGGTGAGCAGACTCAGAGTTGTTTGATAAATTCGTCCGCCGGCTCCGCCGTGGGGGTCTCTTGCGTCCCACGTTCCGGCCGCGATGCCGTCCTTGATCTGAGTGGAAACTAACTCCTCTCGCATCTTCAGGTTCCATGTTTTCCAGAGATCTCCGCCCCAGTGATGCAGGACCTGCGTGGCATAGTAATTGTAATAGATATCTCCGCGACGAGGACCTGCTTTCGAGAGGTGCTGCACACCCGCAATCAAGGCCGGGTTATCGCGTTTCCAGCCAAGGTACATGCGGCAAAGCAAACCTACTGCCGTCATCGTATCCTGTGGCGGGGTTCCTGGTTGATAGCTATATTTTGCTCCGCTTTCGAACTGCACGGCGCGAAGAAACTCTTTCACATCCAGCATCGTACTTCCCTGCACTTTGATACGGCCGGCCCTTGCACTCTGCAGAGCCATGATCTGCCAACCGGTGACGGAAGTATCTCCCGCATCGCCCGGCTTGTATCGCCATCCTCCATCCACCTTATTCTGCGCTCGTTCAATGAACTTCACGGCATCCGAAGCCATCCGTTTCAGGTCCTTGTCGTCCCTTTCCAGGGCCGCTGCTTCGCAAATACAGATCGTTGCTATGCCTTGAACATACATTCCGGAGTGTCCCTGACTGCGACCACGCAAATCGGCTCCTGATGCGCTACGCTCTGCATTAGTCAGAAGATAGGACAGTCCTTTCTGAACCGTATCTTTGTTTGGGCTTTCACTGCGGTGCGTGTTTCCAGCCCCCAAAAAACAGAGCAGGGCCAGCGAAGTAGCGCCCATATCCGTCGTCGTGAGGTTTCCCGGATCACTGGCGCCCCCGATTTCGTCAAAGCTCCAGGACCCGTCTGGTTTTTGTATACTTTTCAGCCACGCAAGTCCGAGACTCACCGATTTTTCACTTTCGGCGTTTCCTCCGTACAACGTGACAGCCGCCCGGCGCCCGGCCTCTGATCGTCCTCCAAAATGTCCCCTCACAAAAGGGATCTCGGTCACGTCTGTCAAGTCCTCCAGAGGCAGCGTGATATCGCGATCTTCCGGTGACTCGATATCGTTTCTCTGCTGCCCCTTGTCAAGTTCGGCCAGCATCTGCTTCATGGTGCTGTTCACGTCAAGATCACTGATCTCGATAGGCTGAACGATTTCAGCCAGTTCAACAGGCTCTTCCGTTGCCTCATTGACATCAGGATTGACACCGAGAAGCTGAAGCACCTCCGACTTGGAAGGCGCAGGCAACAGCATCGCTGCCAAAAGCATACCGGCTGTCAGATGCACAAAAAAACTGACCACGGCGGTTACTATTTCGCGGCGGCGACGACGAAAGAGACCGGGAATCCTCGTGCGAAACAAATGCTTCGTCGCTGCCATGCGAGAAGCAACTTTCAAAGCCCACGCGGGAGGCTTCCTGCGCCTCTTCTTCTGTCGATTTTGACTTTCAATTACTTTGAGCATCGACTTCGGCGGCGCCTGAGAAACGGCCCCCTCAATGCGCATCGCCCCTGCTGAGTCGGAGCTGGCCTCCGCACTCTCAGTTGAGTCAGTAATTGCATCGTTGTTGTCCAGCATCCCTGAAGACTCTGCAACATTGAAACTTGAGACACGAGAATGACGAAGGCGACACTCAATCTTAACGCAGTTTCCATGGCGTCATCCGGTCATTAGTCCCTTTCTGAAGCAAAAAGACCGGGAGCAGTCGGATTTGACACCTGCCAAACGCTCGGCCAGCGTTTGCCATACTGACTGATTCTGGCGGGTTTTGTCAGCTTAAACTGCACTTTGGATTGGCTTCCAGAGGAGAAGTCGGCAAAATCCTCAAACCGAGTGTATTCAGGCTCTTCAGAATTGCGATCCAGAAGCCCATGCCAATCGACTCTTGCCAAAACGTATCACCGGGAACCCGTGCTCGCCGAGTTGGTGATCTGCTGCATGACGATGCCGTCCAGCTCTTCGCCATCGATCGTTTGCTCGTGGGCGTTTTCAGCAGTAGCCTGATTTATGGCGCTCTTCGCTGGTGCGGTTACTTCTGATTCGAACGCTGTGCTTTCTAAACCCTTTCCTGTTAATGAGCCTTTAGAGATTGGCTGACAATGGGACTTTTTGCCGGCACAAAATTCGATCGACCGCCCCATTGTGACCGCTGTGAAAAGCCTGAATCGGAGTGCACATGCCCGCCATTGGAACCGATCCGTAAAGCACCGAACAAGCAAACACTTCGTATTGGCGTTGAAAAACGCAAACACGGTCGATTGATGACTGTCGTGCGAGATCTTGAGTCCGCAGACAATGCCGTTCCGGAACTGTTGAAAGGCTTGAAGAATTCCTGCGGTGCCGGTGGAACTATTTCCGACGGCAACATCGAGATCCAGGGTTCGCATCTCGATCGGGTGCGGAACGAGCTGCAGAAAATCGGATATCGAATCAAAGGATGACGAAAGTCATCGACGTCCAATCGTTGCTGATCAGCAGTACTCTGCCTTCGGCATTCCCGATGTTCCACTAGTCCCGGCTGTCATCGCTGTAGACTGCCGTAAGGCCCAGCGAACCAAGAATAGTACGTTCACGCTCTCGCATGATGTTCTGCTCGGCGACTGACAAGTCGTCATAGCCACAGATATGCAGCATTCCATGAATGACGTACAGAATCAGTTCCGACTGAACTGACCACCGACCGTCTTTCGCCATCGCCGCCGCCATTTCCGCGCTGGCGACGATCTCGCCTTCGATTGTCGCCCCAGCCGCTCGTCTCTCATTAACTCCCGCCCCGGCAGGCTCTGGAAAACCTACTTCGTCTGAATCGCCATGGAATTCTTCGGCGAATTCGTTGGTCTCTGCTGCATCATCGTCAACTTCGTGCAGGGCACTCTCGGAGACACCGCCGGGGCAGAATTCCAGCTGAAAACTGATCACATCTGTTGGATAGTCATGTTGAAGATGATCACGATTCAACGCGTGAATGGCAGCATCATCCACAATCGAAACGCTCAACACTGCCGAACTGATTTCTTCGATCTGAAGGCCTTTAATGAGGGCCTCACGAAGAATCCTCAGGTCCACGGGAACTGCATTCTGCCGATTACTGATATCAATTTCGAAGGGCCTGGCGCTCATGGGATTCAGCAAAACCTTTGGCTCAGTGAATTGCAGATCATCGCCATCGTCCGATGGTCATCCTCTGCCGTGTAAAACTTACGCTGTTTTTTGGCCCGGATATCGAACTCGACCATGATGAGCGGCAAGCAGCGACTTGATCAGTGATTCTTCAATCATCCTGATTTCATTCATCTTGAGATTGCACTCGTCAAACTGTCCATCCAGCAATCGCTTCATACTGATTTCGTGCACCAATGACTGAATGCGTTTCGGTGTCGGCTCTTTCAAAGTTCGGCTTGCGCTTTCGACGGCGTCGGCCAGCATCAGCACTGCCGTCTCCCGCGACTGCGGCTTCGGACCGGGATAACGGAAGCTGGATTCATCCGCATCCGTTCGATGATCGTCGTCTTTTTTTCGAGTTGCCTCGTGATAGAAATACTCGACCAGCGTCGTCCCATGGTGCTGCTCAATGAATTGTCTGAGCGGGTCCGGCAGGTTGTGCTCTTCCGCAAGCTCAAGGCCATCCTTGACATGCCCTATAATGATCAGAGTGCTCATGGCAGGAGCGAGGGACTTGTGATGATTCTCGGACCCTTCAGTCATGTTCTCGATGAAGTACTCAGCCTTTGTCATCTTGCCTATATCATGAAAATACGCACCTACGCGAGCCAGCAGACCATTGGCTCCGATAGATTCGGCAGCAGCCTCTGCGAGCGATGCCACCGTCATCGAATGGTTATAGGTGCCTGGCGCTCGGCGAGCCAATTCCATCAGCAGCGGATGAGAAACTCCCGTGAGTTCCAGCAGACTGATATCTGTCACAACTCCAAAGGCCTGCTCAATGAACGGCAGACTGCCGGCCACGAGGTAGCAGCAGACCAGCGACCAGCCAGCAAACTTCAGCGCCGATACGATAATCCCAATATTGCGCCAGGCTCCGTCATCACCATGAGCCTCCATGACTCCCACACCCCAGACCGCGTAAAAAGAAACCGCAGCCACCATAAAACCAACTTTGATCATTACCAACCGTGACTTGATGCGCCGCAGTGGAATGATCGACGTCACACAGATTGTCATCAGCGAAACGAAGTGTCCCAGTTCCCCGACAGTGGCCATTGAAATCAAAAGCGACAGGCAGAATGCCGTGAGTATCGCAACCACCTGGCTGTAAGCAATGGCCGTAATCATCACGGCGGCCAGCAGAGGAATAATCTCCGCTCGCCACGGATCTCGGCTCACCAATGTCCCAAGGAAAACAGTCCCGATGCACATGCAGACAAAGATGACCAACCGAGAAGTTTCTTCCAGCATCTCTGGTGCTGCAAACTTCAGAAACGCTCCAAACAGGATGACCAGCAACACAACCAGCATGGCCGTGCCGCAGACGCGGCTGAAACGTTGAAACGTTGTAATGCTGGATTCGTTAGCCAGGTACTCCAGCCAGAGCAAACCCAGTTGCTCGTCACTTTCACCCAATTGTGTGCCCGCCGGAATAATGATTGTTCCGGAAGGGTACTTGTCAAATTTCCTTTGAGCCGTTTCGCCCGCGAGCTTAAGTTCCCCGTCAGACGCAACAGTATCCAGCTTCAATTGATTTTTGAGATTCAGTTGCAGCCACGCTTCGATCGTGCCCTGCAGGATATTTAGCTTTCCAAGGCTCGGCCAGGTTTTTCCAAGGCGTCCGGTTTCTCTTAATTGCTCCTGCAGCAAAACGTCGGCTAAAACGCCGTTGTGCAGGACGACGCCGTCGGTATCAAGCACCTTGATCGAACGATTTCGATTCAGGGGTGTTGTCACATCTGCGGCATCACCGAGCAATCGCCTGGCAGCCGTGTTGTCGATGAGTCCCAGGCTTCGAGCGTCCTTCAGCAAGGTCTCGAATTCCTTCATCAGCTCATCAATGCGCTTGCCCTTTGATTCCTCGGCATCACGCAGTTGATTCTTGAGGAGGCTGAATGCCGTTTCCCGCGCCGTTGGATCACCTGTAGCCATGCCAAAGGCGGCCAGCGTTTGCAGGGCGACTCGATCGATCGTCTCCGCATTGGCAATTTCGCTGAGTTGATCCCTCAACAGAGACTGAAGTCGGTCAATGATGGCTGTTTCCTGCACCAACACCAGTGGTGCCGCCTTGATCGCCTCATCGAACAGTCTTTGAGTCTCTCGAATATTCTCAACTTCAAAGTCCACGCGAGCCTGGACGCCGACCGAGGCAATCTGCCCCGCTCGATAGGTAAATCGAGACCGCCAGGCCTGAACTGCCAACAGCAACCCCACTGTCGCCAGCGCGGCAATCAGCACGTGGGTTAAAATCCTGTAGTCTCGAAACGCTGAAAGAAAGCGATCCCAGACTGAAGGCGTGGCGCGAAAAACGCGAGCCTGCCGCGATCGCCGAGTTCCAAAGAACGACATGGCGATTATCCTGCGACGATCTCAGAGATTTTAGCCGGTAATACGTGTATCTCCGGATGCCAGCAAAGGCAAAGTAATGAAACCACACGCGAACTGGGCGACCAAACAATCGCCAAGGATTCATGCAGGATTGTGAACATGTAAGCAACGGCCGACGGATGTGCGTCCGTCGCGCTGGCAGGTGCCGGGAAATTCACACTCAGGAAGGGTTTCCGCCCTGAGGAGTGTCTGCTTCGTACGCCGAAACAATCTCTCGAACCAGCCGATGTCGGACAATATCCTGCCCAGTTAGCTTCACAATGGCAACCCCAGGAATGTGAGAAAGCCTTCGAATGGCATCCTTAAGGCCGCTTTCAACACCTTTTTCAAGGTCAATCTGGGTTGCATCACCCGTAACGACAATGCGGGAATTGAGGCCCATGCGGGTCAGGAACATCTTCATTTGGGTTGTCGTAGTATTCTGAGCTTCGTCCAGAATCATAAACGTGTCGTTCAGAGTTCGGCCTCGCATGAAGGCCAGCGGGACAATTTCTATGACATCATTCGCCATGTAGCGACGGACCTGCTCGTGATCGAGCATGTCATGGATGGCATCCAGAAGTGGCCGCAAGAAAGGATTTACCTTCGCGAACATGTCCCCGGGAAGAAAACCGAGTTTCTCCCCGGCCTCGACGGCTGGACGCACAAGCACGATCTTGCGAACGAGTTCTGCACGCAACGCTTCCAATGCCAGAGCCACCGCAAGGTAGGACTTCCCCGATCCAGCCGGCCCATCGCAAAATACCAATTCATGCTCGCGCATGGCATCCATGTAGGTTTTTTGCCCATCGGTCTTCGGACGAATTTGTCCGACCCGATCTTTCCCTCCGCCCGTCCGCATTTCCTGAGTCGCGCGGTTCGGGGCATACGATTCATAACCTGAAAGTGCCGGAGGATTTCCGTTCGCATGGATCATTCTGCTGTTCCCTGTTTTCCTGGCCCCAAGCGACATGTCAACGTCCGACGGTGTCAGATCCTGACTCTTGTGGAGTATGTCTCGCCATTTTTTCAGCATCTCGCCACAGAGTCGAACTTGTTCGTCGTCCCCCGAGATGCGCACCTGATTGCCTCTTAAGACCACCTGAGCACCGGTTGTTGAGCAAAGGCGACGAAGATTTTCATCACGAGACCCAAACAAGGTTCGGGCTTCGTCGTGGTGTGTGAGTTCAACGATTGAATCCGCCATGCAACTTCTACTGAATACCCTTAAGAAATGAAATCCGTGTCACAACGATGTCGGCTCATTGGACTTTAAGACAACCGTGCAGCCCACAATCCAACAATTCCAACTTTTAACACCTGCCTATCGCCGTATTTCATCGTCGTCTTCCATGGTCGTCTTCCATGGTCGTTGTAGGCAACTCGGATCCGCTGATCAAGCAATTGTCATGCCCGCTTAATGCTTCGTCTTCTTAATGAAACGGTTTTCTGCCGACACGGCGTAGAGAAAATTGTTCACAAGAAAGCATTATCAGGCAGAATTGAGGCCCGAAACCACTGCAAAAAAACAAATCGGAATATCTGCAGGGGCAAGCGTTTCGATGGCTGACAGCTCAACTTCGATTATGCGAATAGCTGCAAGGGTGGCAGCAATGCATACGGCACAATAGAGTATTCGCGAGAGTGTCACGAACGAAATCGCGCGCCATGTTGATTCGGAAAGCAATTTCCTGAATGGCAATTGAAATTCATCGCAGAATCCTGCCCCCCACAGAAATCTGGAGACCGTCGGGTGATCATTACCGGAATTGATGTGTGTCCTCTGACAGGCGCAACCGTCGATGGAGGCTGGCCACAAGGACATGAGCCTCAGGAAAACCTGCATACCCTGGTACTGGTTCATACGGATTCCGGACAGACGGGGTTTGGAAGTTGCTTCACTTCAGGAAAACTGATTGTTGGCGCCGTAGAACTGCTGTGGCCGATGCTCAAAGGTGAAATCGCGGTTGAGCCGGAGCGAGTGACCGAAAAACTGCATCAGTCAACGTTCTGGCAGGGACGTGGCGGCTCGGTGACGCATGCCATCAGCGGTATCGATATCGCTTTATGGGACCTTATGGGAAAGGCTTGCGGACAACCGGTCTCTCGACTGTTGGGCGGAAATCACCGAGATCGCATTAAACCCTACGGATCAATTCTGTTCGACGAACCTGAAGCCCTCGCACGCAGCCTTGAAAGCGTCGTGACTCGTGGATTCAAGGCCATCAAAATGGGCTGGAGACCATTCGGCCGGCGTGATCGTGCCTTTGATGAATTGCTTGTGCAAACAGCTCGCGACACCGTGGGCGATCACGTTGAACTGATGGTGGACGCGGGAGGTAGCGAACAGTTCTGGCCACATGGAACCAACTGGGCTCGCAACACCGCGATGATGCTGGCGGACTATGACATCACATGGTTCGAAGAAGCGCTGCCTCCCGATGATATTGACGGCTTTGTGGAGCTGACTCGCATGTCGCCTGTGCCGATTTCTGGTGGCGAAGTCCTCACACGTCGCCAATCGTTCCAGCCGTGGCTCGAACGTCACGCCGTCGATATCATCCAGCCGGATGTCACGAAAAACGGCGGTCTCAGCGAATTTCGGCGGATCGCTTTTATGGCGCAGGATCATAACGTCCAGGTTGTGCCTCATGGATGGAATACGGCCGTGGGACTGGCAGCAGACCTGCAGATTTCTGCGTTTCTTCCTGTCGCCAAATACGTTGAGTACCTCACGCCCTGTGCCTACATTGATGAACTGACTGCCGACCCGTTCCTCATCGACACAGACGGCTTCCTGCAGATCCCCATCAGGCCGGGATTGGGAATTGAAATCGACCCTGCAAAACTCAAACGCTTTTGTCCGCAGCGCATAGAATTCCGTTAGTTGTTCCCGGCCATTTCCGCTGAGTCAATTGTCGTCCTGTTCAGATGCGGCCCGAAGCGATCACAACAGTCCCCTGATTCAATATCCTGAAAGGTCAATGAACCCGGATTAACGGATCCAGAATGAAAAAAATCTCCGGTGGCTTTGTTTCAGACTGGAAATATCTTCGCCAGCCTTTCATAGTTCAGCGGTTGGACAAGGTGGCGGGCTGATCAGGGAATGTTGATGCCGTGCCACAGTCGTTGAACCTCCATGGACAGGTTTTCCTAAAATGGTCTCTCTCGTCGAAAAACAGTTTCAACTTCTGATCACAGACGATAATCCTTCCTTCCGCTCAATCCTGCGGGAAGTTCTGGAAGACAGGCCGTTTCTTGTACTGCACGAGGCAGAATCAGGCGAAGAGGCACTGCAGGTGGTTCAGTCTCGCCGGATCGATATTGTCCTGCTTGATATGCACATGCGAATTCTCTCGGGAATCGAAACGTTGCGCGCCATGAAGCAGCTCGACTTCATTCGGCCGTGCATTCTGATTACGTCCGACACCAGCGACGATGTGTGCCGTGATGCTCAGGATGCTCAGGCATTCAGCATCCTGAAGAAACCGGTCCCTCGCAGACAGCTTGTCGAGACTGTATCAAAGGCTCTGACGATTGCCTACAACTTGGCGGCCAACTGATCGCACAAGGGGACGCTGGGATTAGAATCCTGCAAAAGTTCGGCCAGCGTTGTTGATCGAAACGCTGTTTCCACCGACATCAAAGCCCTATCCATACGAAGGTGCAACGCGCACAGATTTGCACCGTGAGACTTCAAATCCAGAGGACAGTGCTTGATGCGTTGAATGGGATCTACTGCATTCACGATATCAAGAATTGTCAGTTCCTCCGGTCGATGGGCCAGCGACACGCCGCCGCCAATTCCACGCTGAAGGTTGACGATGCCCTTTTCCTTCAATCCCTGAAGTACTTTCGACAGGTAGGCAGAAGGCACTTTTGTGGCATCAGCTATCAACGCAGTGGTCTGCGGCTCGGGCGATTTCATAGCCAGATGCACGACAGCTCGAAGAGCATACTCAACAGTTTGCGAAAACATGGGCTCAACCTGTATCAAGGACAGTCGCCGCGTGAGTGCGGGAACCACTCGAATCACGGACTCCAGGCAACGTGGCATAAACTGCACTAACCCTCAGACGCCACGTCAACGCTTAGGCGAGCGGCAGATGAATTCGTCCCAATGTAGCGGAAGTCGCCTGGACTTTCGATCCGACAAATCATCTCCGAACCAAGCGCCTGTGCGCCTGTCGCTGCGCGCAGAACAAATTGGACATTGACATCTCCTTTTATCAATGATAACCTCCTAACAGGATCGTGATATCCTGTTTTCAGATTAGCCAATGTTTTTTAAAGGAGCTGTCGAATGTGGAAGAGAACTCTCGCGTCCGGACTGATTCTGGCCGCCTTGGTTGCGGCTGTGTCATTTGTTGTTTCCCCAAGTACAACTGCCGATGAATCCCAATCAAAAGCGGTCGCCAAAGACGCAGCGGTCGAGCGGACTCGCCGGGAAGTCCGACTTCTGGATGATATTTACAAAACGGCGATAGTGCTGGTCACCGAGCACTATGTAAAAACCGACTCGGATCTTGCGGCCGGAAGTGCATTCAAGGCGCTGTTTGATGCCGTCGCAAAAAAAGGCTGGCATGAAGCACGGCTGGTTGATGCAACCGGGCAGCCCTACAATGACCTGAATCTTCCGAAAGAGGGCTTCGAGAAAAAGGCGATGGCTCAGTTACTCGCTGGGAAAGCCTCTTACGACGAAGTGGTAACCGAAGGCGGCAAGCGATATCTGTTGGCCGCTACGGCGATTCCAGTGGTCATGGAAAAGTGCATCATGTGCCATGAAAACTATCGCAATGTCGAAAAAGGCAAAGCCATCGGCGCGATCAGTTACAAAGTTCCGGTCCAGGAAAACTGAGCTTTCGAACCATTCTAATTCATCAAGCTGGACGAGCAGACAAGCCACAGGCGGATCGAACGCGTTCTACGACTTCGACCGCCTTCGCTCGTGCGCGACGCGCGCCTTGCTTCAGAATGTCTTCTACTTCATCTGGTGCGGCTTCCAGACGTGTTCGGCGGTCAAACGCTTTACCAAAGTGAGTCATCGCAGCCTGATACAGCGTCTCCTTGGCTTCACCGTATCCCATGCCCCCTGCTCGATAGCGATCTGCGAGTGCTGACTGTTGATCGGGTGTCCCGAAGAGTTTGAACAACTGAAATACAGCACACGTCTCGGGGTTCTTGGCTGCTTCCATCGGTGTCGAATCTGTCTGGACGGACATAATTGTCTTGCGAAGCTTTTTGGGAGTGTCAAAGATCGGGATCGTGTTGTTGTAACTTTTTGACATCTTCTCCCGATCAGTCCCGGGAACTTTGGCGGAATCATCGAGCACATAGGCTTCCGGCAGATTCAGGGTTTCTCCGTAGGTGACGTTGAATCGCTGAGCCAGATCGCGAGTCACTTCGACATGTTGAATCTGATCGGCTCCTACGGGAACCGTAGTGCTGTCATAAATCAGAATGTCGGCCGCCATCAGGACAGGATAAGTAAACAGCCCGGCATCGGCCGCAATTCCCTTAGCCTTTTTGTCCTTGAACGCATGGCACTTTTCAAGCAGATGCATTTGCGTGATCGTCATCAGCAACCAGGTCAGTTCGGTGACTTCGGGAACATCCGACTGTCGAAACATCGTCGCTCTGGCTGGATCAAGTCCCAGCGCCAGCAGGTCCAGAGCCGCATCTTTCACATTCTGCCGCAGCGCGGCAGGCTCACGAACGGTGGTCAGAGCGTGCAGATCGGCGATGAAATAAAACGACTGTTCCTGACCCTGCAGCGCAATGTACTGACGAATGGCGCCAAAGTAATTGCCCCAGTGAAATCGACCTGTGGGCTGAATTCCGGAGAGAACTTTCATAGTGACATCGAAGGGCAAGAGTTGAGTGAAGGTCTGTATTTTTGGAACAAGTGTGGATCAATCAACAACGGCATTTGTTGACGACACCCAGGGACGGTGCTATCGGCTTCCGATCGTGGCTCGGTGAAATGGAACTACTCCCGTTTTGGGATTTGCAACGTTCCAACGACATCCGCAACGTTAGCGGCACCCAAAGTTCTGAGTGCAGCAGGTAGTTCACGAATAATTTGATTGGCCACGCCAGGATTGTAGAAGTTGGCTGTCCCAACCTGAACGGCCGTGGCTCCCACGAGCAGAAACTCCATCACATCATCGACGGACTGAATGCCGCCGATACCGATGATCGGAATCTTCACCTGTTGAGACACTTGCCAGACAATCCGCAAGGCCAGGGGCTTGATGGCAGGTCCACTCAAGCCTCCCAACACATTGCCCAGCACGGGGCGGCGACGCTTCCAGTCGACGGCCATGCCCTGAAACGTGTTAATCAGCGAAACCGCGTCGGCTCCTGCATCGGCCACCGCCCTGGCGATGGGCACAACGCTGGTCACATTGGGGGTTAGTTTTGCAATCACCGGGATTGAACATGAACTTCGCACTGCAGCGACAACCTCAGCCGCAAGACTGGGATCCGTTCCAAAGTCAACGCCGCCCGAAACATTGGGACACGAGATATTCAATTCAATGGCAGCGACACCCGACACAGCATCCAGGCGTGCCGCCATTCGGCGAAAATCATCGTTCGTTTTGGCTGCAATGTTGACCACAATCGACGTTCCAAGCCCCGTCAGGTACGGCAGTTTTTCCGACACGAACTGATCAAATCCGTCATTATCCAGTCCAATCGAATTCAACATTCCGCTGGCTGTTTCGACTGTCCGCGGGGGCGGATTACCTGGGCGAGGCTGAGGCGTAACGGTCTTGGGGACGATGCCTCCCAATTGGGCAAAGTCCACGAAGGCTGTCATTTCCTTTGCGTAACCAAATGTGCCTGAAGCGACCAAAACAGGGTTTTTTAATGTCAGTCGGTTCAGGGTCACGCCCAAAAAGGGAGATAGGCCTTCCACGGATGTCAATTGGTCGCTCGGAGCAACAAAACCGCTCACGATGTCCGTCTCCTCATGATTCGCACATCGTGCGCTCTTGGTACAAAGTCAGCCAAATATCAGGTTACTCGTGTTCTGCGGCCTGATTCCCCGTTCTGTCTCCGGTTCCCGGGGAGTTTATCACAGTCCGCAGCGATTCCCAGCAGTGCCGACCAACCAGGCCACCACTGTCCTCAAAGTCATGCGACATTTTGATACAGATTAACAGGCAGACCGCCGGGCTTCAGCTTTACGCCGCAACTCAATGGCCTGAAACAACTTGTGACATGAATCAGGAAAACAATCTCGATTGACGTTGAATCGAGTCTCGTCGTACACTCTGCTGACTCAGCATACGAACAGGAATGGGATAGAGGATTTCGCCGCAGGGATTGCGAACGCGAAAAAACCGTTCTGTCAGGGAAGACACGATGACACAATCTACATCACCTCGCGCGGTCATTTCCTTCGGAGATGTCGACCAGTTGCGAGAAGCTCGACGAATCATTCGTCAGGAAGCGGAAGCGCTTGGCCGACTGGCGGACAATCTGGATCCCTGCTTCTGCGACGCTGTACGGCTTATCCGCAACACTAAAGGTTGCGTCATTGTCACTGGAGTGGGAAAGGCTGGGCTGATTGGTCAAAAGCTCGTGGCGACGTTCGCCAGCACCGGAACTCGCGCACACTTCCTGCATCCGACAGAAGCTCGACATGGAGATCTTGGTTGCGTTGGCCAGGATGACGTTGTCCTGGCAATCTCGAACAGCGGAGAATCGGAAGAGCTGATCAGTCTGATTCCCACGCTTCGACACATGGCGGTTCCGTTGATTGCATTGACCCAGGACACAAACAACACCCTGGCAAGACATGCTGATATTGTTATTCGTTTTGGCAGGCACGAAGAAGCCGGAAGTCTCGGACTGGCACCATCCTGTTCAACCACCGCCATGCTGGCACTCAGCGATGCGCTCGCACTTGTTCTCTGTCAACTCAGGGGATTCACAACAAAGGATTTTGCAAAGTTTCATCCGGCCGGCAGCCTTGGTCGCCAACTGTGTCCAGTGCGTGAAGTAATGCGTTCCGGCAGTCAGCTTCGCATCGCCTCGGAAAATGAGACTGTACGAGAAGTCATGATCCATCACAGTCAGCCAGGAAGAAGAACGGGAGCTGTCATTCTCACGAACGCGTCAGGGAAACTCACGGGAATCTTTACAGACAGCGACCTGGCTCGCCTGTTTGAAAACCGCAGAGACGAGCAACTGGATCAGCCGATACGGCTGGTTATGACTTCAAATCCCATCACTGTCGGCCCGGACGTTTTGTTGCCAGAAGCGATTCATCTGATGTCCGAACGCAAGCTCAGCGAAGTTCCGGTGATTGATCAGCATCGAACCCCTGTCGGAATGCTGGACATCACTGATGTGCTTCAACGTGTCGAAGGGGCTGATCGTGTTCTGAAGGGCTCGGCGCACACCGTGTTGTCTGTGGCTCCTATCGTACGCTCAGCCTGACCACTAGCAGCTGTTGGCCTGCGGAGTTCGTCAATCATGTCACGTTCATCGACATCAAAAGGACCTCGGACCGTGCTGGTAGGCATCGGTCTGGTGGCTGTGTATCTCACGTACTCGCGGCTGACAGCGCCGTGGCTGATCGTGGAACGTAAAGAGTCGGTCACACAAAGCCAATCGCATCCTCAGGAAAAGTTGCCTGTCTTCACAGAGAAGGCTCTGCAATGGTTCCAGGCCGATCCGTGGGTCAAAGACGCCAACGCAAAGTTTCGCGATGGGGGACGTCTGCTCTACTTTGATAAATGGGAACTTGAAAACAACGACCATACCATCTCCATCAGCCCGGTCGCATTCCTGTGGCAGCAGGAAGGAGATGAAGTGCCGATCACAGCGACCGCTCAGTCAGCTCAGCTGGATTCATCGACTCCTCTGAAAATGCAGGAAGCGAAGCTCGGAAAAATCGTCTCTGGATCACTTTATGGCGATGTGCTCATCAACGGTCCGGACGGCCTGCGCATTGAAGGTCGCAGCTTCCACATTTCCGAAGACGCAATGAAGATCTGGACCGGGCAACCTGTCAAATTCGCCTGGGGCACGCATTCCGGACGCGCGGAGTCCGGTGCGGAGATTGAGCTTTTGGGCTCGGACAACAAAGAGAAAGATGGTTTGCTGGCGATCAATGATGTGCAGCGGATTCGACTTCGTGGACGAATTCATTGTGATCTGAGTTTCCAGGATCAGGACTCCCTGCGCGAACCGATTCGCATGAATGTCAGTGCGGCAAACGGATTTGAATTCTTTGTCCCAACCAAGGAAGCGACCTTTTCCGGGTTCCTGGACCGCACTGCCAACCGCGATAACCAGGTACTGATAGAACACCCAACCGCAACGGGGACGATTGATCAACTCTACTGTTCGAAGCTGGTTCTTAAGTTCCAGCCCGTCGTCAAGGATGCTGACCCTGAAAAGAAGTCCACTCAGCTTCAGTTGTCGCGAATTGAGGCGGAAGGACAGCCTGTCGAATTCACCACGACAAAAGATGGTGATGAGCAGGTCTATGCTCGCATGGGGATGCTGAAATACCATCTTGAAAACCGAATGATTGAGCTCCTGGATAACGACAAACGGTTTCCCGTCGAAGTCCATCAGGCGGGCAGTAAACTGACCGCAAGCCATGTACTTGTTGCGATGAGCGAAGACAATGAGGTGCATACCATTGAATGCCGTGGTGAAGGCAGGATCGGACCATCCGTTCGAATCGCAGGCCTGTCGCAGCCAAAAATTACGGGAGCGTCATGGGCAACGTCACTGCTGATGCGTCGTGCGGAAGAACAACGGATCACAATCACGGGAAACGCGAAAGTCATTCAGGCCACCAGGTTGCCGTCCGGAAAACTGCAGGCGGACCTATCGCTTTCCAGCGACGTCATGGACCTGTTTCTCGACAACGCGCTACCCGCAGAGGTCGACAGTTCGCCAATTGCACCGGAAGGTTTTGCTACGCCGATGCAGGGACTGAATATATCGAAGGTGCGACCTCGACAATTGGTGGCGACCGGAAATGTCTCCCTCTCCGCCCAGGATGTTTCGGGAAATGCCCGTGAGAAGTTGGTTGTGTCTTTTGAAAAAGACGCAACTGCGGGAATCACTGGTTTGCAGGATTCATTGAGGCTGAACCCCGATGCCAGCGTTGTCAAAGCCGTC
>JANPHT010000526.1:0-31894 GCA_031424595.1 Planctomycetota bacterium | reverse complement strand
CCGCATCACACGCATGCTGGGGGCACTTCAGGTCCGCGTCCGAACGGATAAGGAATTGTGAACGATCCGTTCACGCCTGGTGGCACTGGCTTGTCAGTCCGCTCGATCTATCTGGATAGCAACGCTTCGACTCCAGTTGATCCGCGGGTGTTGGATCACATGCATCATTGCTGGATCAATGCATTCGGGAATCCGGGAAGTCAGCATTCCTTTGGCCGAGCTGCTCGCCAGGTCCTGGAAGACAGCCGTGAGAGTATCGCTTCGATTCTCGATGCCGATCCTTCAGAGGTGATCTTCACCAGTGGAGGAACAGAATCGCTGAACATGGCGATCCACGGATTCACGCTCGGACGACGAGGCGTCATCGCTGCCACAATGGGAGAGCACCCCGCAGTGAGGGAAGCGTGTCGAAACGCGGTCATGAATGGTCTGAGTGAGGCGGTCATCTCGGTTGATTCACAGGGGCGACTGACTGCGGAGGGGCTGGACCAGTTGCCGTGGAAGGATCTTAGGCTTGCCTGTGTCATTCTGGCTCACAATGAAACGGGAGTCATCCAGGATTTGACGGAACTTAGTGAGCGGTGTCTGAAAAGTGGCGTACCGCTGCTTCTCGACGGGGTTCAGGCTGTCGGAAAAATGCCTGTCAGTTTTCGAAATCTCGGAGCAACGGCGGTTGCGTTTGGGGCTCACAAATTTCACGGTCCTCGTGGTGTCGGTGGACTGCTGCTGCGTCGCGGCGTGAAGGTTCCGGCATTGCTGGCCGGAGGCTACCAGGAAAGCGGCCGGCGAGCAGGGACGGAGGCTGTTCCGCTGATTGCCGGGATGGCCAGGGCACTTGAACTGTGGCAGGCAGAGTCCATCGAGCGCGAAAAATCAGTCAAGGGACTGCGCGATCGGCTTCAGGAAGAATTGCTGGAACGATGCGCCCCGGCCATTGTTCATGGGGGTGACACGGTGCGGCTGCCCAATACGCTCAGCATTGCGTTTCCCGGAGTCCCTGGAGAAGCGTTATTAGTAAATCTGCATCTGGCTGGCATCGCTTGTTCCCTGGGCAGCACGTGTGCAAGTGGATCGATGGAGCCTGCAAAATCGCTGCTGGCTATGGGAGTTTCGCCGGAGGTCTGCAAGTCCTCTGTGCGGTTTTCCCTGAGCTGTCACAATACGGAGGCAGATATTCAGGAGGCGATTCAACGGATCACTGCCATTGTTGGACGAATGCGTACGGAGAAGGCAGGCTGAAATGAGATCTGACCATCAGAGCTTCGATGAAACGGCTGAAGTCCTATTTGAGCGGCAAGGTCATCGACAATGGCGTGCCGTATGGCTGCTGCTGATACTGCTGCCAGCAGTCTGCATTTCCTGTCGCAGGGGTTTGGCGCAGGCGAACGGCGTCGATGACAACATGGATGATGTGCGGTTGCGAATGGCGGTCAAGCGATCTCTCGAGAAGGGCTCCGACTTTCTTCGATCGCAGCAGAATCAGGATGGTTCCTGGGACGCCAGTGGAACGTGGCGAAAGTTCAGGGTCGGAACGACAGCTCTGGCGGTGCTTGCCCTGATCAACTGCGATGTCCCTGTCGATTCGCCAGAGGTTCAGAATGGTCTTAATTTCCTGCGGGACCTGCCTCCCAGCGGTGTCCGTGGCGATGGGGGAATTTATGAGACATCTCTGACGGTCATGGCACTTTGTGCGGCTGAGCAGTTTGATCGAGACTTGCCGCGGATTCAATTGTATGCAAGATTGATTGAGGAAAGTCAGGAAGTTAATGGACCCACGTCAGGATACTGGCACTATCCCATCAGCAAGGGAGGCAGTGGCAACGGTCGAGGCGACGCCAGCAACGGGCAGTATGCCGTCCTTGCGTTAAGAGATGCCGTCTACGCCGGCGCGCAGGTCTCTCGTGAGACGTGGCAAAGAGTGCATGAACGCTGGCTGGCAGATCAGCAGCCGAATGGCGGCTGGGGTTATGGTGGGAGCGGTGATCATAGTGCTCGAGGCAGTATGACAGTCGCCGGACTTTCTACCATCGCGATCACGACTCGTATGTTGCAGGATGATCGTGACGTGGATTTTCAAGGGAAGCCTGATTGCTGCAATCTTCGTCCGGCGGAGCCGTCACTGGAAAATGGTCGACGCTGGCTGGCTGACATGTTCAGCATTGTGACCAACCCAGGGCATGGAAATTATCATTTCTATTATCTCTATGGCCTCGAGCGTGCCGGACGAATGACGGGCGTACGTTTTTTTGGAAGGCACGACTGGTATCGCCAGGGCGCTGAAATGCTGTCGAGCACACAGCAGCCGGCTGGCAATTGGTTGGCCGCGGGCTCGGAAGCCGATGCCATTCTGAATACGTCAATGGCCCTGATCTTCCTGTCAAAGGGTCTTTCTCGTGTCGTCATTAACAAGCTGGACTATAACTCCCCGAATGGTGAGTCCCGAGATGAAGGCGAGTGGAATCGTCATCGCCTGGACGTGGTGAACCTGATTGATCTGGTTGACGGACTTCCCGGCTGGCCACCTCGCCTGACGAGTCAGGTGCTGACACTGAGCCGCATGAAGACAGAATCCGCCGTTCAGGAAATGAGTCAATCGCCGATCCTGTTCATTTCCGGTCGCGGCGCACCTCAACTGACGGATGAGAATATCTCCTGGCTCCGCAGTTATGTGGATGCTGGTGGCTTCCTATTCGCTGTGGCCAACTGCGATGGTCAGGGATTTGATCAGGGCTTTCGAGACATCATCAAACGGATGTTTCCTCAGGGCGATGCTTCGCTGCAGAAGCTGACTGGGGATCATCCCGTGTACCGAAGTGAATACCTTTTGAACTCTGAAGGCGTGGAACTTTGGGGAGTCGATTTTGGCTGCCGAACGTCAATTATTTACTCACCAGTGGATGTGGGATGTCTCTGGCAGAAGTGGATGAAACACGAGCCGGCAAATCGCAACACCGTCCTTGCTGGCCAGGTCGATCGTGCGATGAAAGTCGGAGTCAATGTTGTTGCTTATGCAACAGGTCGGGAGCCTCCGGAAAAACTCAGCGACGTGGGATCCCGAAGAATCAACGGAGCGGAGAACGCCGAACGTGGTTTGCTGCAGATTGCCAAGCTCCGTCACACGGGAGGCTGGGATACAGCACCAAAGGCGCTCAGGAATTTGCTGACGGCCCTGAACGAGACTGTGGGACTGGTGGCATCAACTCGCGTTGATGCCATTCCTCCCACATTGGAGGAAATGAGCAGTTTTCCGCTGATCTATATGCACGGGAGATATCGCTTTCAGATTGACGCTCAGCAGCAACAGGCGATCCGTGACTATCTCTCACGCGGACCTGTTCTCTTTGCGGATGCCTGTTGCGGTTCATCCAATTTCGACAAAAGTTTCAGGAATCTCATGTCTCAACTATACCCCAACAATCCGTTGAAGCCGATTCCTGCTGATCACGAACTGTTTACTTCACGCAATGGCGGACATGACATAAAGAAGACAACTCGCCGAAAGCTGGTGCCCAGCGAAGAGAAAGCAACTCTGACCATGAGAACTGAGGAAGGGCCGCCCATTCTGGAAGGCATTGAAATTGACGGACGGTACGCTGTCATCTACAGCAGGTACGACATCAGTTGTGCCTTAGAACATCAGGCCTCGTTGTCCTGCGATGGTTATATTGAAGCGGACGCTGCGAAGATTGCGATCAACGTTGTGCTCTATGCTATGCAGCAGGACATAAAGTGGTCGAATCACGATGAACCAAAACAGGAGAGTCCTTAGTTGGTTGCCATGCATTCTGTGAGAATGGCCCTGTGAGAAAAAGAAGGACGTTGTGACATGAAGACGTTTATGGAAACGCTTGACCCCAAAGCCGCCTACGTTGCGGCTCAATGGCAGCACGAACGGCCGCTGATATCCTGTCGCTTTGAGCCGAACGGACAGTTCGTTTTCTGTGGCTCGGAAGATGCCGTGGTGGAGCGATTCCGTATATCGGACGGCGCGAAGACAATTCTGACAGGAGGGCATTCGACATGGGTTTCTGCCTTTGCGTTCTCCAGCGACGGCCAGACGGTCGTCAGCGGGGGGTGTGACGGAAAGTTAACATGGTGGCCTGCGACGGAGGAGACTCCACAGCCAATCAGATCGATTGCCGGTCATGGATCTCAATGGGTGAGAACATTGGCAACAAGTCCCGATGGAACAATACTCGCCAGTGGTGGCAACGATCGTATGGTCCGGCTGTGGAATATGGCCGATGGGATGTTGCTCAAAGAACTCTCAGGACATGAAAAACAGGTTTACTCGGTGACATTTCATCCTGACGGCAAGTCACTTTTTACCGGAGACCTTGGCGGAATGATTCGCCAATGGGATATCCAGGGCGGCCCGGAAGTTCGGAAGCTCGATGCTTCGGCCCTGTACTCTTATAACGGCGGACAAGGCGTTGATTTCGGCGGTGTGAGATCATTGACGGTTAGTGCGGATGGAAAGCACCTTGCAGCGGGAGGCCTTTATAAAGCCACGAATCCGCTGGGGGCCGTCCATGAGCCGTTGGTGCTGCTCTTCAATCTCGAGTCCGCAACCATGGAACGACAGTTGATTGCTGAAGGTATTGCACAAGGTGTGATCTGGCGATTGAAATGGCTGTCAGATGGTTCCCTGATGGGGGTCAGTGGCGGCGGAAGCGGCGGTTGGTTGCTCTTTTGGAAGACTGACACAGAAAAGGATTTTCATCGTTTTCAACTGCCAAATCTTGCTCGCGATATGGATCTTCATGCCGACGGAATTCAGGTCGCCACGGCGCATCATGATCGGCACGTCCGCATCACCAGGCTGTGCGTGAAGCCGGCCTGAACCGTTCCGTCGCAGAAGGACAAGGTTGCTGCTTCAAAGCGGTGCTGATTTACGCAATATTGGCCAACGTCGGCGGGTGTACGGTGCAAGGAAACACCGCGATGCTGGATGCCTGCAAGCGGCTTGAGGGGAACATAAGTTGTCGCAGTGTGCAAGTGTCGTGATCGTGACCGAGCGGCCATCAATTGTTCCCGAGAGCGAAACCCAGGCACTTGCTGTCGCAGTTCATGAATCAGGCATCGCGTCTTTTTGCAAGCTCGCCTCGACAACCGTCCGAATCGGGTTCGCGTTCGCTACGCTCAATCATCTTCCTATCCTTTCTTCCGACCCCAGCGTTCGCCGCTGACGCCCTTGCGAGTCGGATTCTCTTCCCCATGAACAGCGTGAGGTGGCTGGCACGCAGCGACGGGGGCTGGCCAGCTTCGCTGGGCAAACAAAATAGGGCGAGTCGGAACTGTTCGACTCGCCCTTGAGATTGTCCTGCTTACAGTTCCGCTCAGCGGGTGGTTCCTGAAGCTTCGCGGGCGTCGGTCATTCTTCAGACGATTCTGAACCGGCTCGTGTGTTTCTTGCTGATAACTAAGCCGCCGCCGAGTCGCCTCTATGCAACACTTTTCGGTCACCCCGGACGACTTCCTCAGTGATTACGAACTTCTGGCCGCGTTCCAGTTCCGGCAGCTCAAACATCAATTCAAACATGACCTGCTCGAGAATACTTCTCAGGCCACGAGCACCGGTTTCACGAATTCTGGCGAGGCGAGCAATTTCTCTTAAAGCACCCTCCGTGAATTCAAGTTGACATTCTTCCATGTCAAACATCTTCTTGTACTGACGAATGAGAGCATTGCGAGGTTCAGTCAGCACTTGAACCAGAGCAGCTTCATCGAGAGGAGCGAGCGTTCCAATCACCGGAAGGCGTCCCAGGAGTTCGGGGATAAGTCCGAATTCCATCACATCTTCAACTGTCGCATGGCCAAGCAATGCTTCACGAGCACGATCCTCGTGAGCATCGTTATGGTTTCCGAAGCCGATAACCTTCTTGCCCATGCGGCGAGCGATGATGTCTTCCAGACCAACGAACGTTCCGCCGCAGATGAACAGGATGTTGGTTGTGTCAATTTGGATGTACTGCTGTTCGGGATGCTTACGTCCGCCCTGAGGAGGAACGTTGGCGACGGTTCCTTCCAGCATTTTCAGTAACGCTTGCTGAACACCTTCCCCCGACACGTCACGAGTGATACTTACATTTTGGCTGGTCTTGCCAATCTTGTCGATTTCGTCAATAAAGATGATGCCTCGTTGAGCAGCTTCGATATCGAAGTCAGCAGCATGCAGCAATTTCAGGAGCAAGTTTTCTACGTCTTCGCCCACATAGCCCGCTTCGGTCAGAGTTGTCGCGTCGCCAATCGCAAAAGGGACCTGGAGTGATTTGGCCAGGGTTTTGGCGAGCAAAGTCTTTCCTGACCCGGTAGGCCCAATCAGAAGAATATTCGATTTTTCAATCTCGACATCTTCTGTGCCCACTTCCAGGTTATGCATCAGTCGCTTGTAATGGCTGTGCACCGCAACGGACAGCAGTTTCTTGGATTTGTCCTGGCCGATCACATACTGATCGAGCTCTTTGACGATCTCGCGTGGCGTCGGAACGCGATTGAACAGCTTCTTCGACGTCCCGCGGCGTCGGCGTTCCTGGTCCAGAATTGACTGGCACAGTTCAATGCACTCCCCGCAGATGTAAACGTCCTCCGGGCCTTCCACCAGAGGCCCGACTTCCCGGTAGTTCTTTCGACAAAAGGAGCAGTTCGCATTGCGCTTGCCCTGCTGTGTTGTCTTGCCTGAACCAAATTCCTTACCTGATGCCATTGTTATCCCTTTGGATGATCTGTCGCGTTCTTCTTACCGCTTATCCTGACCCTGGAGTATTGAGTCGAAAAGCAGCATTTTGAATAACGCATGCGGTTCGCAGGTGATGGACGCTCCGGGTTGTCGGCTTCCCTGCCAACCGTATCTTATTAATACCCGTCTCAGGCCTTCTCCGGATTCCAATGGTGCCGTCTTCAGAGACAGCGTCGTAGTCCGGATTGACTAAGAAACTTCGTTGTTTTCGTTTGTAGAACCAGCTTCCGTGCTCCCCTCCCCTTTTTCGGATTCCAGAGGCATCGAGCGTTTGGCCAGATGACTGGTATCCTGTGAAGGATCGGGAAGATTTGTCGGACTGGCGATGGTTTCTGATTCTTCTGATTCTGCGGTCTCAACCACATCATCGTTTGATTCGTTCTCGCTTTGGGAAACGACTCCTAAAGCAAGACTACCTAATGAACTAAGCCCCTTCTGACCAGCATTTTTTGCAGAACTCTGAGGCTTCGTCGTCGCCCTCCAGGTCGCGTTGAGACGGCCTGTAATTTGTCCCTTGATGGATCGGAATTCGTCGTCAGTCAGGTCACCCTCACGTCGCAAATCGTTCAATGCCTGAAGCATCTCTCGATCTGCTTCGGCAGGATCAACATCTTCGTTGACTCGTGCTACGAGGCGAAGAATTGCCCAAACCACTACGACCAGACACGCTGCCGCAACCAGCATCTGCAACCAACTGACATCCGGCAGTTGCAGCAGCTTCCACCAGTCAGTTTTCCGAGACAGCCACAGCACGCTCGACAATGCTTGTTTGGTCAGGAATCTGATCTCGTAATCAAAGACAGCTATCATGAAAATTGCGAGTTGGATTTCTGAAGTCAATGTACTCAGGATTCTGGTAAGGTCCTGAATTCATTGGATTCAGATGCAGTAAGTTGAGTGTGTTACGGAGTAGCAATTGGAGTGCCAATGCAAAGACTACAAAGGCAGATCAGCTCCGCCGAGTGACTTTCCCCATTTTTCGGCAGTTAGAATCGATTGTTGGCGGGCCGATTTGCTGAAAGCGTGTTTTTCGTGGCATTATTTGGGGAGCATTTGAAAAGTTGACAACGCCGAAAACGCGACGACACCAACGATCTCACTTTAGCAACCAAGGTATCTTACATTCCGCCAGGACCTTAACCGTTCGGTGAATCTGCGGTGGCACCCCGATTTCTGCCAGAAATGCATCGGAAGAAATGGTGAGTCGTTTCCTTTTTGGCCCGTGGCTTCTCAAGGTCTTTGGCGGTCTTTGGGCGCAGATTTGCGAAGAGCCGTTGGCTACGTCATCATTAGAGGCTTATCCCTCGATTCTCGAACTGGACACTTAGACGCGGAAGACTGAACTCGTCATCTAATTCAAGTGTTCAGGACTGCCCATGGCATCTGGTGGACGGAGTTTTGGGGATAATGAGGATGCGGAACACAAGGCTCACGAATTGGAAAGTATTGAGATGCAGTGGATTGAAAAGAAAAAGTTGAGCTCACAGCTATTAGCGGGCACATTTCTGAATCTGGGTTCAGCGACTGCTGTTGAAATCGCTGCGGATGCTGGTTTTGATTGGGTTTTGATCGATCTGGAGCATGGTTCGGGTTCCTTTTCGGAACTCCGATCTCAGTTGCTTGCAACACGAGGCTCTGCGGTCTCTCCCATTGTCCGTCTTCCCTCGATTGACGCCGATCTCGTTAAGTTCGTCATGGATAGTGGAGCGGCGGGTGTGATGTTTCCGTACGTTGCGAACGCTGCTGATGCGACAAGAGCGGTTAGTTTCATGAAGTATCCGCCAACAGGAGTGCGCGGGGTGGCTCAAGTCATTCGCGCGACGGACTATGGCCGAAAATGGAAGCCTTATCTGTCGGAAGCCAATGATCATTCTTTGGTGGTGGTGCAAATTGAAACGCCCGAAGCCGCAGCAAAGGCCGATGAGATGGCGGCTGTTGCCGGGGTTGATGTTCTCTTTGTTGGGCCAATGGATTTGTCTGTGAACCTGGGACATCCGGGTGATTTCATCCAGCCGATCTTCATTCAGCATTTGAAAGACGTTGTCGGCGCGTGCCAAAGGCATGGGAAGACAGCGGGAATACTGTCGCGACCGGAACTAGTGGAGCAGCACAAATCTCTTGGGTTCCGTTTTATCGCTCTTGGTTCGGATTCAGGAGCAATTGTGCAGGGAATGAAGCAGAACTTCGCGGCTCTGCGAAAGTAGATCCCAAATGAGGCTTTTTCATTGAGGTATCGAAGAATCCTGACGTAGTCGCTGACAGAATCTGTTCCAATGCGAAGTGCGAAAATGATGGTTCCGTCTGCTATCATGCGAATGGCGAGTTTCAGCCTGTTGGCAACTGAGTTGATTATTCTTAATTGAGGGGTGTTCCTGATGCGTTCATTGCGTCATTCCTGGGTCATGGTAATTCCTGTTTCGCTGATGATGAGCATGGGGTGTGACGATGCCCCCGCGCCGGTCGTCCATGTTGATACCGAAGAACATGCTCACGAGCACGAACATGACCATGATCATGGTCCAGAATCGTTGAAGGATGCGATCAAAGAACTGACGTCGTTACGTGACACCATGCGTGACGCTTTTGCAAAAAATGATCCTGATGGGGCTCACGATCCCTTGCATGAAGTCGGTCACGTTTTGGAAGCCATTCCAGAGCTGGCGAAAAAAGAAGGCGTAAGTGCGGAGAATCAAACCGCGATCGAAACCGGCGTGAATTCTCTCATGGATGCCTTTGGATCGGTGGATAAAAAGATGCACGGTCAGGAAGGCTCAACCTATGCTGAACAGTCGGCTGCAATTGATGCGGCTCTCTCGGCGTTGGCGGCCGCATGTGGCGGAGATACTGTTCCAATGACCGCAGACCCCGCCGCAGAGTCAACGTCTGCACCAGCGGTCGAAACTCCAGCTCCGGCTGAAACAATTCCCGCACCGGCCGCAGAAGCATCGCCGGAACCACCGAAGGCCGGGAACTAAGAGTTAACTTAACAGTCGGGACGGCGCCGTTATTCGACGCCGTGTTGGCTGAGTCCTGCAACTGACAGAACTTAAACCCCAGCGAACGGTGTTGGACTGGTCACCAGACGACGTCACACAATCACGACATCTCGGAGTTCTGAACATGAACAAAATTGGATTTGTGGTTGTTGTCAGTCTGGTGTGCCTGACATTCTCCGGATGCGGTGAGGGCATTGACCCAGAAATCGCGGCTTTGCGTCAGCAGTTTCTTGTCGACTCCCCATTGGCCACCGAACGACCGGTTGCAGATGTTCGAAAGGATCTGAAATCGGGTTCGTTGAAACCTGACGATGATTTTGTCATTCGAGCCAGAATCAACGCGGGAGATTTTCCTCCGTTTGCTCAAGGAATGGCCGCATTTGTGGTGACTGATGCAACGGGCCATGATGGCGATGAGTCTCACAATCCGCACGAATGCCCATTTTGTAAACGGGACATCAAGAATGTCATTGCACGGGTGGAATTCACTGACAATGCCCGAAAAGTGATCAAAATCGATGCGAATGTACTTTTCGACGTGAAAGAGTTCGACCTTCTGTTGATCCAGGGCACTGGTCGCTTTGATGACGATGATACTCTGATCATCAATGCGAAGAAACTTTTTGTAAAACGATGATCATTGATTTCCGGTGATCCAGCCACCTCCGAGCACTTTATTGCCTTCATAAAATACGGCAGCCTGTCCGGGAGCCACTCCGTAGATTGGTAAAGTTGGAGTGATCACGGCATGGGATTCGGATGTCACCTGCACGTGGCAAAGCTCCGATCTTTGGCGATAGCGAACTTTCACTTCGCATTGAAACGAATCACCGTTTCGATCCGCAAGCCAATTGACGTCATGAACGGCGATCGACGTTGTCGCAAGGTCTTCGCGAAGACCCAGGACAACGTGCCGATTATCGGGATTGATGCGGATCACGAATCTCGGTTCTCCGAAAGCGATCCCAAGTCCCTTGCGCTGTCCCACAGTAAACTGTTCGTAACCGTCGTGATGGCCGAGTACATTTCCGGCAAGATCGACAAATTCACCCGCTGTGCCGTCGTGGCCGCGGTACCGCTTCAGAAACCCGGCGTAGTCCTGATCCGGCACGAAACAAATCTCGTAGCTATCTTTCTTATCCGCGACTCTCAGGCCGGACTGTCGAGCGAGTTCGCGAATGTCAGGCTTTTGGTACGTACCAATCGGCAGCAGAATCTGTGGCAACAATTCACGGCGAATTCCAAACAAGACGTACGACTGATCCTTGTTGTCATCGTCACCGCGAAACAGCCCCCATTCACCGTCCTCCGCAGACTGCTCAACACGAGCATAATGACCGGTTGCAATATGGTCGGCTCCGACCTGCTGTGCAAATTCCCAAAGCTTTCCAAACTTCAGCCAGTTGTTGCATTGAACACAAGGATTGGGAGTGCGGCCCGCAAGGTACTCGTCTGCAAAGTAATCCTTAATGCGGCGGAATGCATCCTGCAGATTCAGCGAGTGAAAGGGAATCCCCAGTCGATCTGCCACTCGTCGCGCGTCGGCGGCATCTTCTGAACTGCAACACCCCTGGCGATGTGCCGGAGTGTTCACAATTGGAAGTAGCCCATCCTTCGGAATCGCGCAGGCGGTCTCAGTTTCGCCGGATCGCATGAATAATCCGACGACGTCGTAGCCCTGCTCATGGAGCAGGACCGCAGCGGCTGAACTGTCAACGCCGCCGCTCATCGCAAGGACAACACGATCTGCCATGGAATTCTGCCTGGAAATCTCTGAGTATCCGGGAAATCAATTTCCACAGATGTTATCGCGGCGAGTGATGTCTGTCTTGCGAAACTCGGCGTTCCCAAAAGAAGCGGCACAATGCAGGAAACCCGCCGG
The DNA here is from genome assembly GCA_031424595.1 of Planctomycetota bacterium. GTDB lineage: Bacteria > Planctomycetota > Planctomycetia > Planctomycetales > Planctomycetaceae > SXXK01. The sequence continues at coordinate 20,277 of JANPHT010000526.1, read as the reverse complement.
TAAGGGCGGGTTTCAGGCGTTACATTTGAATTTGCTCTACGCGTCGTTGGCAGATTATCGATTCAATCCACTTCCAAGCAGGTAGTTAATCTGGAAGGCATTAATCAGCACGTTGCCGACTTCTTCTGCTAGAGTATATCGGACCAGAATAACGTCGTTGGGCTGTATTATGACTCGTTCGGAAGGGTTCTCGAGAGCACGGTTTAAGTCAATCTTCATCGTGATCGAGTTACCACAAGCAAGTTCCCGGACAATGATCGCCTCGGAAGGCTGGCAAGCCTGCTGACGGCCGCCGCCGCCGCCAAATCCACCACCACCACCGCCTCCCCCGCCGATTGCCTGAATCCCAGTTCCGCTGCTACCGAGAGGTCCTCGTGCCATCGCGATTGCTCCCAGGATGTCGAGGTCCTTGTCGCGAGGCAGTGGGTATTCTCCGCCGCCCAGGATTCCCGCCGTTGTAAAGGTTTCACGGTCTCGGCTGCGAATGATAATGATGTCGCCTTCGTTCAGGATGATATCCTGTTGGGTGAAGACCGGCGGATTGGCAGGATTGTATCGCAAGGGAATTCGTGTCACGTTAGGAGGGTCTGGCAGCGGAGCTTCGTTACAGAAGCATGGGTCATCGCAATCGCTGTTGCAGACTTGACTCAGAATTGCGTCCGCATCGACGCCTGAGTTGAATAGCCCGCGATAGATCAGAATCTCGTTTTTCGCGTCAGTCCCAGGCATACCGCCAGTCGCGTTGAGTGCGTGCAGCACGTCATTTTCGTAAGCTGGCAGGTCGACAACTTTGCCGGTGCCTCGCTTCGAAACCCCTTCTACTCCTCCGCCTTCTTCTCGAATCACCTGCACTCGAACTTTGCGAGGTTGAATCAGAGTGATGATGATGCTCTCTTCGCCCTTCTTAATGATCTCTCGTGGATAGGTGTAGGCGTTAGTGACAGCTTCGGTCGCCTCAACCAGTGACATTCCTTCAACGTTGATGGCTTCAATAATGGGCAACGCCAGCGTTCCGTTTTCTCGAATCGGAACAGGATAGCCGATTGCCGGCGGGCGATTCGTGTCTTCGGGATAATGGACGGGAGGCAATTCCTGTTCATTCCCCAGAACGCCTTTGATATAGATGCCAAGTACGTCGCCCGGTCCGAGCAGGTATGTGTCAGGAGGATCCTGTCGCAGTCTGAGCAGCGAGATGTCTTTGAAACTGTCTTTAAGTTCCGTCACGAGGATTTCTGATGGCACACGTGAAACAGGAACCGCATTCAGTGTCTGGCAACCTGTCGAGATCATCGATGCAAGCCCGAGAAGGCCAAGCAGCCCCGCTCGCGCTTTGCCAGACGAATTTGTCAACAATAAGTTTCTGAAAACTGGAGCTTTTGAACTGAGCATATGAGTATCCTCCCTGAATCTCTGCACGCGTCTGAGACGGACGGCTTTTCTGATGAATCTTTTGGCCAACCTCGGTCGTGGAGGTAGTTAATGTTTTTAGGTTGTCGCGAAATATGTTCTGCGACTGCCGATCACTTCACAGCAGGAACAAGCGAATCGTCATAGGGCTTCGCTGGCACTAACTTTTCGCCGCCATCGCCGGGTTCCGGAGGCAGCAGCATGTCTATCGGCGGGTCTTCCGGAACATTCTCTCCGTGGATATCCGGATGATGCCCTGGATCAGCCAGCTGTTCGGATGACATCCCCGCAAAGCAGGCCGCCGAAGGTGGGGCTTGTCTTGTCATCCAATTTGCCCGTGCCGTTGGAGAGATTGGCAATTGTTGCAGGTTACCGAACCCATCGTGCTGAGCAGCGACAGCTCCATGGGTGAAACCATCAAACCAGGCAGCAATCCTGCATCGTCCCGCGGGTGTCTGATAACAAGGCTTCCAATACCAACGCGGTGGCAGAGTTGGCTGGCAGCCTTTGCCTCCCTCAAGGATATTGGTGTAACCTTCCTTGAATCCCTTTGCAAAATCAAGCTTGTTATCAAGGTCGTTGTAGCAGGACCGCCAGTTCAACCAGCCCTTCTCAACGAGAACACAGTTCCTCGCCTTGGTCTCATAGTTGATACAATGATCCTGAATGGCTGTGCATCCGGATGCTGTGAGCAGCACCATGGCAAGCCAGGTTTTCGCTGTTTTTCGAATCATTTCTGGTCTCCATCCCGCCGACTAATCTGAGTCAGTTATTGTTCCACTGTCTGAATTGGCTTTTGCTCGCAGCATCATTTTGCCTGCGAATTCGTATGACTACCCTCGTGGTGTCACAATGATGGCTTGATTTTTTTCGCTGGGCTTATTCTCAATTCGAGACAAGGCCGACTTGGCTGCGTCCTGCACTTCAATACTGGCATCACTTTCTGACAACTGATTCAGCTGCGCGACTAGCTCTGGCTGTAAGTTGTTGAAGTCTCCAAGTGCCACGGCGGCACTGGCCCGCATGTCCTGCTCATCATTCTTCAATTGGTTTTGAAGGCTGGCGATACACATTGTCTCACAGTCACTCCCCACGAAGTGATGAAGATTCGAACAGGCCTGAATCCGAATTTCCATCGGCGCGTCGTCGATAAGTTGGGTCAGGCATTCTGCCGTTGCGCTGTCCTGTTCTCCCCGTTGAATGCGCGAGTCGCAAACGGCCAAACGAAGGTATGGGTCTGTTGCAGATTGGTTCGCTGCCTTCAGCAGTTCCCGAATCTTTTCGTTGGAGCGGTCACAGTCACCCATCAGTGTCGCGGCCAAACACTGTGTCTCCAGAGAATCGCCGTAGAGCAGGCCATTCAGGATGAGATCTGAGTGGAGAGCCGGAGTGTCCACAACGCGGAGGATTTCGTCTGCCGTCACAGTCAGGAACGGCTGCGTCTCCTCGGGCTTGACAGTTTCGGCAGAAGTCTTTTGTACTACGGTTTTCATCGAATTGCTGGACGCTGAAGCAAAGCCTACAGCCGATTGCTCAATGGCGTCAGCGGACTTGTCTTCCGTCGAAGCGAGGATCGAGACCACTGACGGAACGGTAATAGGCGGCGATTTAACTCCCGCCTTTGCACTCGATTCACGAGCGAGGGGCTTGATCGTGTCGATGGTACTTCTGTTGGCAACCGCAGATTTCAGGGATTCGGCCCCAAACTTTCTTTCGCTCTTCTTATCAGCAAGCTGCTGAAGCGAACTGCGAACTCCCACATTGTTGGGATTCTGCTTAAGTGCTTTGCGGTACATGACCTCCGCCTGGTCGTAGCGTCCCTGATTCTCATAGACGCGAGCGATTGCGGCCATTTGATCGGCAGAACCGCGACCGTGGCGAGCCGCCGGACGGGAATCACTGACGACGGCTGTGATCGCAGAGCAACCCACACTGAAGGCTGACAACAGCCCTCCCAGCAGCAGCACCCATGGCTGACGAAGCTTCATGATTATCCCCTCACTCTGACCGCATCTTGCCATTCGCAAATTGCAGCCAACAAGTCCCCCCGGACGTGGCGAAACTCTGCTCCTGAGCAACGAATGCTCAGAACGTCTCGACCTCAGAAGAATCTATCGCACTCCAGTCGGCACAAGCACTTCGACTGAATACTGCGGCTCGACCGTCAATCGCGTAACGGCAGATTCTCTCCCGATAATTCATCGGATCGGCTTGACTCATGACATTCGAACTTTTTGCAGAATTGATGCAAATCCATTTCAATTCACTGCATCCTGATAAATCGCTTTTTCCGGGAGATTCTCTCAAGTGTCTTTTGTTTATTTCATTCGAATCCAGTGAGTCTCTGGATCGTCAGCGGATTCCCAACGGAGTACCCTTCAGCTCTGATGCAGGCATTCGGCAGTGATGACGCTGCTTTGGAGGGAATCTCATTTGAGGGAGCATGGCAATGACGCAACAGATCAGTTTTCAAACGGTCTTTGTCGCCATGACGGGATTTCTTTTCGTCCCGATGCCGGTTTCAGCGTGCCGAGCGCAGGAGGCGCAGATCGTTGTTACGAGTCCCGCCGAATGGCAGGTGATTCAACGCACTGGCTTTGATCCTTCCGCTCCCAAAGTTCAGGTTGCTTCAGGCTCTGCGGAAGTGATGATCCGGGGAGTATGTCCTGATGAGCAGAGTTCATTGCGGCAATTGGAATACCGGCTGCTGCGATCAAGTCATTCCCTGGATGTTCTGCGAGATTGGACGCCGCTCAATGTGACAGCCGCAAATCGGCATGGTCTTGAGTTCTCCTCTGCGGTGACAGTCCCGGCTGGTGGCTGGTATCGCCTTGAGCTTCGGACGCTCGCGAATTCCGCTGGAGCGACTGTTAATGGATTCGTGGCGTCGTTTGGCGTGGGGGAAGTATTTTTAGTTGCCGGGCAATCCTACGCGACCAACACAAACGATCAGCGACTCTCGGTAGACGATCCTGAGGGACGTGTTGTGGCACTGAATACCGCAAAGAGTTCGTGGGCCGTCGCAAATGATCCCCAACCGGCTCCGGATAGAAGTGATGGCGGTTCGATCTGGCCCGCAGTCGGTGACTTATTGGTCAAAGATCTACAAGTTCCCGTAGGCTTTGCAAATGTTGCGGTCGGCGGGACATCCTCTGCAGAATGGTTGCCAGAGGGAAGTTTGCATGCTGGGTTAATTGACGGAGGTAAACAGCTCGGACGATTTCGAGCCGTTCTGTGGCAACAAGGGGAATCGGATGTGATCGCGAAGACGTCGATGGAGGCTTACATCACCAACCTGAAAAACATTCGCAGCGCCGCGGTTACGGCTTGGGGATTTGAGCCTGTGTGGCTCGCTGCGATGTCCACCCACCATCCCACTGTTTACAACGACCCCGAAGGCGAAGGGCGTATTCGCAAGGCCATTACCGAACTTACTTCGATACCCGGCTTTGGCGCAGGTCCCGATACCGATACGTTAACGGGCGAGAATCGTGGCGATGTCAATTCCCGACGTCACTTTAGTGCGATTGGCCAACAGCGCGCTGCGGCGATGTGGCATGCCACGCTGATGAAGCGACTGAAAATAGCTCCACAGGGGGCTGATTTAAATTGAGTATTACTCGCGATGCTCAATGCTACGAAGCTTAGTCGGCATTTTTACTTATGACTCTGTTCTGCAGGTTGGCCAACGGTCCCCTCAAGTCCATTGTCGATGACGACCGTCTTGCCGCCTTTTTGAGAAGAGATACCAAATACAAGGTACTCGCAATCGATATCACTTCGATTGAACATTTTATGCGATTCGCAGGGATCCACGATCACTGTGTCTCCCGCATTCATCATGATGACGTCTAATCCACATCGCATCTCGACCGTACCCTTCAAGAGAACAAAAATCTCCTGCATGTCTTCGTGATAGTGCAATTGAAAGGAGGATCCGACAGGCAGTCTTGACCAATTCAGCATCTGTACGTGTCCAGCCTGAAAATCGTCTTTTGTCGCGATCACGCGCTTCAGTACGCCTGGATTGCGAGGATCTTCATGGGATGCCGGGACAAAGCCTGTGGCGTTCGCGAGAATTGACTTCATTCTGGTTGACTCCCAATACACGCTCTGGTTGAAATGGCAAATCCGATGCAAATGACGAGGGCGAATCGCGTCATCACTTAGTCAGTTTCCGAATTGTAGTTCTTCAGCAGCAATGCAATGCTGATAACCGGCCCTTGTCCGGAGTGTTTTCCGAATGTGACAAGGAAATGATTTTGTTACCTGGAGTTTGAACGAATGGCTGGACCTGGTCGCCGGGACGATAGTCCAAAAGATTTTGCCTTCCTGAGCTCCGACGTCAAACCGCCTGATTCCGGTGAGATGATCGAGAAGGAATCAGCATCGGTTGCAGAGGAAGCCGTGTTCGCTGAATCGCAAGTTGCTCAATCTCAGGTTGCTCAATCTCAGGTTGCTGAATCGCAGGTCGCTGAATCGCAAGTTGCCGAATCGCAAGTTGCCGAATCGCAGGAAGGTGAAGCTTCAGTCGTCAATGAATCAAACGCCGTCTTCGCTTTTCAGCAATTCAACGATGCGGGCATTCTTCCAAATGCGGCACCAGGAGTAGCCACGGAGGTACCTGACCTCACTGCGCAGGCCGCGGTTCTGACCACAACCCCGGCAGGAGAGCTATCGAAGACTGGCAGGTTCACTCCGGCAGTTGCAAGTCTTGTTGCATCCGCGGCCAGTAAAGTCACCGCGAGCTCCATTGAGTCTGCAGGGTCAGCGATTTGTGACAGTGCGATTTTTGGCAGTGCGGTTGGCAGGAAAGGTACTTCGTCAATCGTGGTGGGTTATGCGATTGCAGTCACCATGCTGCTGGGATTCCTGCTGATCACCGGACGATTGACACTTTCTGGCAATGCCGGCCTGGAGAGCCTCCCGGATTTGAGGCCTCTGGCTCCAAATGAGTTTCAACGCGTGCCTGATGAAACACCAGTGCCGGATGGCCACGTTTTGCATCTCGGAGAATCCCGGCGGTTTGGTGACGTGTTGGTAACGCCGATCAAGGTGACTCGAGAACCCTTAACATTCAAGGGATTCCTCTCTGGTGCATCCGAAGAATCGCTGACTACCCAGCCCCTGCTTAAACTTTGGCTGCGATTTGAGAATCAATCCGGCTCGTATGGCTTCCCACCTTACGATGTGGGTCTGATGTCACACAGAACGCCACCGTTCTCGACCGATGAATCGACGATTGCAAACTCCTTTCTGACTGTGAGCCCATCTGCGGCGACGAAAGGCGTGCGAATCCTGAACTTCTTTCAGACTATGGATGACACCTTCGTTATCACAGGCCAGGAGTCGGGGAAGGTGATCAATCCCAACGAATCTCTCGAGACATTTATTGCGTGCAGCGACCAGATTGAATCCATTACGACAACTGACGACTCAGCGTTCACATGGAGAATCCAATTCCGGAAAGGAGTTCACCAATCTTCAGGCAATGGTGTAACCACACTGGTGGACGTGAGTTTCAGCGGCTCCGACATCTTGGATATCACAGCGGCCAGCGTCAAACTTTGAAGGGATTGGTGATGAATCCCCAGTATCGCTCGGCAATGAAACCTCACGGCCGCACTGCATAGCTCACAGAGTGAGCTGAGTGAACATCTAATGTGAACATCTAATGTGAACATCCATTCTCGGCACACCACGACAGGCTGAGGTGTTCCTGCAAAAGGGCATCGAATCGATGAAGCAAAAGGTCTCAGTAGCAGGCAGTTGCACGCGACAGGAAAATGCAGGTCTATGCCGCTTTTCGGTCAATGCCTGGCATTGACCCATCCTGCCACGACCATTTCGACATGCGTGACAGCACTCGATCGGCGACTTCCATGGCTCTGACCGCCGCTTCTCCGGAAACTCGCGGACGAGCTCCGGTGCGAATACACATCACAAAATCCAGCAGCTCTGCAGTCAACGCATCCGCCGACGAGGCTTGAACCTGCTCGTTCGTCAGCCACTTGGTGAATACTTCGTCCTTAAGAGTCAATGGATTCGGCGTCGCAGAAATGATGTCATGGACCATCGCAGGATTATCTGCCAAAGCGGCTACCGGCTCCCAGCAACTGACGATTCGGGACTGCAGATCTGCTGACACGCAACCGTTTCGCCCCCAAACCTGGATGGTTCTTTCTGCGGTTGGATTCATGCGGCTGGCTGTAATGTCGGCAATGACGCCGGAGCTTGTTCGCAGTCGAGCAACTGCCATGTCTTCGTGCGGTCCGAAAGTAACAGCGCCAAATGAATCGACGCTGACAACCGTATCCCCCGTCAATGCAAGGACAAGATCGATGTCGTGGATCATCAGGTCGTGAACAACACCGATGTCGGTCGAGCGAAACGTGTAGGGACTCACGCGTTGACAGCGAATATAAAGTGGCTGCTGCACCTTTTGTTGAACGACTTCAAATGCTGGATTGAAGCGTTCAACGTGCCCCACCTGGAGTAGCGTGTTCCGGAAAGTGGCAAGTCCCTGCAGAACACGAGCCGCCTCAAGGCCATCGGCGAGGGGCTTTTCTATCATCACGGCAATACCGCGTTCCAGAAAGGGTCTGGCGACTTCGTAATGCTGCACTGTCGGCACAGCGATCACCACTCCATCGACCAGAGGAAGCACCTCATTTGCCGTGGAGAACCACTGCGTTTTATGTTTCGTGGCTATCGCCTGGCCCTGTTGCTCGCGAGAATCCACGACCCCAACAAGCTCCACGTTCTCCAGAGTGGAGAGGATCCGAGCGTGATGTTGCCCAAGTGCGCCTACACCGACAACTGCGACTTTGACCCGATTCATGCGGCCTTACGTTCCTGTGAAGATTGATTCTGGGTATCTGCGGCTGGTTTATTGCGTACGGCTTCGCGTGCGCGGCCCAGTTTACCGGCTCGCTGGCTTTCTACAAAATTCAGCAACATGGACAGTTCAATAGGAATTGTCCCTTGAACAGTCTCTTCGAAATGCTGTCTCACTTCATCCAGCGGACGATTGCGACGGTAGAGCAGTCGAAAGGCTTCTTTGATGACATCGATAGACGAATTCGAAATCCCAGCGCGACGCATGCCGACGATATTGATCGTCTTGAGTGTCGGATCATCGCTGCCTGCGGCCAGCATAAACGGAGGGATATCATGCGGTACTCGGCAACCACCGCTCACAAAACTTAAGCGGCCAAGTGTCGAAAAATGGTGCACAACCGAGTTTCCTGAGACGATGGCCCCATCATGAACATGAACATGCCCACCCAGCAGCACACCGTTCACCAGAATGACGTTGTTATAGATGCGGCAATTGTGAGCAATATGGCTGTTTGCCATAAACATGTTGTTATTGCCAATGCGAGTGATGCCGTCTTCCTTTTCAGCTCCTCGATTCACCGTGACGCCTTCACGGAAAATGTTATCGTCGCCAATGATGATTTCCGTATCTGACTCCTGCCAGCTTACATCCTGGGGATCTCCGCCGACTACGCAGTGAGGCCAGAATCGATTGTTGCAGCCAATTGTCGTGCAGCCGATCAACACGACATGACTGTCCAGTACAGTGCCATCACCAATAGAAACCCCGGGGCCGACGACGCAGAATGGCCCTATCAAGACACCTCGACCGATGCGAGCTCCCGGGTCAACCTGAGACATCGGAGAGATTTTGGTTTCCATTTTGATCTTCCTGATCGGGAGTCCGATGAATTGTCTACTGGCTGAGTCCGTGTGATGTCATCCGTGAGTCACACCGGACCAGCCAACACTTCTGCTGAAATCGAAAAAATTCAGGCAGCCCACTGCATTGCAGTCTGGGATGCTTCTATCGTCGACAGTGTCTTGGCCATCACATGATTCAATTTGTGACCGCTTCGTCGCGCGACGACTCGACCAACATACATTTGACCGCTCAGAGCAAGATCGCCAATGCAATCCAGAATCTTGTGTCGAACGGGTTCGTCGATCCAGCGAAGTTTGTTGTCTATTACCGAACCGTCGGAATCAAATACAAGCAGATCTTTGCCGGTCAGATGTCGTCCGAATCCCATGACCTGCAGGGCTTCCACTTCATCCTTCAGAATGAAAGTTCTTGCCGGGGCTATTTCCTTGAGAAACGTTTCCGGCGTCAACATCACCGAGTAGCACTGAGACGGGACTGCTGAACAGGCACCATAGTCCAGTCGATAGTCAACAGTCGTCGTACCATCGTACGAGGGAATGACTTCAATCCATTGCTCGCCCGCACGATCATTCACGCCGTGAGATTCTTCAATCAGCATCAGGCTTCGAACGGCGGACTGAACATTCAGTCCGGCCTCAAGTATGGCTTCGCAAAACGGCAGGCAGGAGCCATCGGCCGCCGGAATTTCAGCGGCATTGATTTCGACAAGGCAGTTATCGACCTGAAGACCCGCCAGAGCAGACAGAATGTGTTCAACAGTTTCCACATGCGCCCCGTTTCGGGAGGCCAGCACGGTTCTGCGCGGAACGCTGGCAACATTATCCACGTGAGCCGCCACTTCCGGCTTCCCAGCCAGATCGACTCGCCGAAACACTATCCCCGTATGAACTTCTGCCGGAAGCAGTCGCATTCGAGCTTCGGCACCATGAAACAAACCTCGCCCGGAGATCACTGCCGGTCGGGCCAGTGTTTGTTGGCGAGGCTCAAAAGATTGATCCGTACTCATAAGCATTACTTCCCCCAAAGTTGCAGAATGAGTTTTATGGGAACGGCCTGGCCAGGACAGCCAGTGCCGTGAGTTCGATTCGACTTTGATTCGCTGGAAAGCTCCGGTAGTGGTTCCCATCGAGGATTCCACTGCCGGAGATTCAGTCAGTTTCAACCAGAGCAGAACTGGCCGATCAGCGGATCGCCTTCTTGTCGTCTTCGCTGCCGCTTACGCCGCGGACTGGAGGCTTTGCTGCTCCGGAAGACCCGCCGTATTGCTTATTCAGGGTTGAGAGAACAACGTCGGTAATGTCATCGTCAGCACGATAATAAACTACCTGCTTATTCATTCGCTGCACAGCTTCTGAAGGCTGCGTGTTTTCGTCGATGTCCTTGCGATCGAACCGAACGACGATCGTATACTTGGCGTATTCAGCATACTTCTTGACCATCGTGGTGGTGTCAGCGTAGATCACCTTAAACATTTCCGATTCGCGTCGAGCCAATTTCCGCTGCGTGGCAGCACGGAAGGCTTCAAATTCGCCCTTCGCATCAAGCAATTGCTTTTCGGCCAGTTCATACTCCGGACTGCCGGGAGCAAGCTTTGATTCCTGCATGGCAAGCTGCATTTTCTGCATCTTCTCGACCATGATCTTGGCTTCAGCGTCGCTCTTCTCAATCTCAGCGGACAATTCAGCTCGAAGATCCTCGAACTTTTTGTACCCCTGGAAAACTTCAGCCATGTCTACAAGTCCCACGCGATGTGGGGTTGTATCCTTTGCAGCAGCGGCTGCAGGCTTAGCGCTATCCTGAGCAAGGACAGCGACTACGGAACTGACTGCCAAAGCAGCCACAAATGCAACAACAAGGTTTTTCACGGTTTCGGCACTCCTTTGCCAGTCTGAAGCCCCGAGGTCCGTGGGGCGAATAAGCAGCCAATCTCAGACCGTTCACCGGTCGTGGACCAGCGTTTTGTCCCAAACCTGCCACGACCGGTCAAGATGAACGCTACTCGAAAAGTAGCATTCCTTCCGCCATCGGGCTCCGAAGAATGCGAACCGGCAAGAACTGCGACTCAGTAACATGAGCGAACTTCGCAACCCCCCCAGTATCACAGCATCGTTAGGGTCTCTAATGATGCGAGACTAAGACTTGACTCAAAAGAAAAAGTCAATGTGTTCGGAGTCAAGCCAATTTCAGTTCACTTCGATTCTATGAATTCAGCGAAATGGTGCCGAGTTCTTTTGGAGTAAAAGATACAGACAATTCACGGGACAGTTTGGATCGCGGGCTGTCGGTTGATCTTGCTGTGGATCCCCGTTGAAGTCATCCTGCCAACGGCCGATCTGAGTCTTGACAATGATTGTTGTATGGCACATTTCAGGGAGAGTCATGGATGACTCCGCGAAGAATATTCACAGCTGCCGGATTCCTTCTGAGCATGATTCTGGGTGACTTCAGTTTTGGACAATTCGAGTTGAGTGAGACTGAGAGCAACCATGTTCCCGATGCAGTATTGATCAGTCAGGATGTCCCACCGGATCCTTTCTACAGCGGTGGAGTGCCCAGAACGGTTGCGATCGGTGATGATGCCACTCTTCACGATATCTGCAACGTGGGTGTCCATTGCTGGGCTGTCGGAGATCACGGCGTCGTCTGCCAATCCGAGGACGGCGGTAAAACGTGGACTACGATGTTGACTCCTCTCGAGTGCAGTCTTCGATCCGTATGTTTCCTCACAAACCGGATTGGATGGATCGCCGGGTATCGAATCCTTCCGGGGACATCGCAAGAATCCGCTGTCCTCTTTCATACTCGGGATGGTGGTGTGACATGGCGAACTCTGTCATCAGATTCTTCGCAGCAGGCAAGCAGCGAACTTATTGCGACATCAGCCCTGCCGGGAATTCTGCATGTGCAGTATTTTGGTTTGACCGAAGCCATTGCTGTGACCCTGCCAGTCCTGCGTCACCATAACGCCACAGTTTTTCGATCAGGAGATGGAGGTCAGTATTGGTCGGCATTGTCGATCGATCGGCCCGGAAGTGTGTGGAATGCAGGCCAGTTTCTGAGCCCTTCCGAAGGTGTCGTGGTCGGGCAGCATCAAAGCTATGGAGCCGTTGTTTCTGATCAGACGGTTGTTATCAACTCCCCTCAGCCAACCTTGCGGCAGTTAAGAAGTGTTTCGCTCGACGCGCAAGGCCACGGATGGATTGTCGGCGATGGAGCTATGTTGCTGAAGACTGCGAATTCCGGAGTAACCTGGCAACCCTCTGGACAGGTACTGCCTCGGGAAATCAGTGAAGTCATTGACCTTCACACAGTCGCACATCGAGGTGAAAACGTTCTTCTGGCCGGTAACCCCGCTGGCTGTGTCTTTCAAAGTTCATCCGCTGGCGACGAATGGGAAGTTCACAGCTTGCCAGCGTCAGGACGTATTAATCGCCTGCGTTTTTTGTCCGACACTGTGGTACTGGCGGTGGGAAGTTTCGGTCAAATTCTACGGTCAGCGGACGCGGGAACCTCATGGCAGTCTGTTAGATCGACAGGCTATCGAGCCGGAATCCTGAACCTCGTGACCGACGCGGATAAAGCTGCCTGGAAACTTCTTTCGAACGCTTCGGCAGAAGTTGGATTGAGATCTGTCACTCTGCAATTGTCTCAGCCGCTCGAAATGACGTCTGTGAATTCGAGTATTGCAAATACGATGACTTCGAATCGATCTCAATGGGCCTGTTCGCAAATCGGAGGAAATGACTCGGTCGCGGACTGGATGTTTCCTCGCACAAAGCCGGAACAACATCTTACCTCAGGCCAGCTCATCTCTGAATGGAATCGACAAAGCGACGGCCAGCTTCGCAAATTGCTTCCACTTCGGCTGGCGCGGGATCTTCGTAACTGGAAACCGACCACTGTCGTCATCGAACAAGCATCAGACGACGATGCGGTCGCTGCCCTTGTACGAGATGTCATAACGCGGGCGATCGAACTCGCGGCTGAGGAGGATTCAGAATCTGAGGCACTTAGCTCGGTAAGACTGGCGCCATGGTACGTCGATCGCGTGATCAATCGAGTTCCAGTAAAGCATCAGGCGAGTATGTCGTTTGGTGATGAGGATCTGCTGCCAGCTCTGGGAACAACAACGGGGCTCCTTTGCGATGCTGTCTCGAAGTCATTTCCTGCGACGATTAACCTTGGTTCACAGCCGGGATTGAGAGCCAGCTATGAAGTGCTGATGGATCGCCACGAAACGGTTGCGATCCAGTCATTGCTTGATGACTTGGAACCGACGGCATGGGATGGAGCCCGCCGTGCTCGCGCATCCCGCTCACGTCCGGAAGTCAGTTCCCTCCGCAGTATTCTGCAAAAGGCCCATATCGAAGGAACTGCAATTCAGGGGATGACTAAGCTTGGTCGCTCAGAAGAATCGCTGACCGCAGAGTTGCGTAACGTGGGGGCTGATTTGCCTCAAACACTCGCGGCAAGACAGTTGAAAGATTTGGCTGATCTGAATCTCCAGCAGAATAATATAGACGGATATTTTTCTGTATTGCAGGAAATTACCCGACGATATCCAACCTCCGAAGAAGGATACGCCGCTGCCGAAGCACTTTTTCTGTTCTACTCGTCCTCTGAGGTTCGTTACTTCCGAATGAAAGCCGTAAATGGCTCGTCGTTTGTGCTGACGGGAAAAGCTCCCGGCGAATCTGCTTCCGTTCCAGATCCGGCGAATCGAGAGGCCGATGCAGGCTCCCCCGTGAATGCCTTCTCGAGTATTTCAGAACCGAAAGTTGACCGGCCAGCGTCCCAGGTATTTTCATCCGATGCTGGCGATCCGGCTGCTGCACTTCAGGAGCGTTGGGATCACCAGGCTGCGCAGGCGCTGCGCATTCTCTCCAACGCTGCCAGTTCGGGGCCGTTGCAGCGAGAATTGAATCCGATGGTTCATTTGAGGCACGCTGCTAACCAGCGTCTGAAGGACAGGCACGGGGAATTCATAAACACACTCGCTGAACTTAGCCAAAGTGAAAGTGAGCTTGGCGAATATGCAAGGTCCGAGATGCAACTCAACGCGGCGTCGGCACCCAGTCTGTTGACATTCAATCTGCCGCGTCGGACAGAACGTCCCTTTCTGGATGGACAGCTGACCGACGCAATCTGGGAGTCCGCAGAAGAACTGTCGCTGAAACCGTTTGAGCCAGTGAGTCCACTGGGCATGCCGGTCGAGTTTTCTTCCGTGTCAGGGGGAAATGACGACACGAAAAGCCTCGCTATGCTGGCCTGGGACGAAGAATTTCTCTATTTCGCGGCTCGTTTCGCACGTTCTGCTGAACATGGAAAAAACGTTCAATTGGCCGCACATCGAAGTCACGACTCCAAACATGAAGATCGCGACCGATTTGAAATCGAATTGGACACCGATCGAGACTACATCACATCATTTCAGTTGAGCATAGACGAATCCGGGCTGACGAGTGATCGCTGCTGGATGCTGGATCGATGGAATCCAAAGTGGTTCGTGGCCGTTGATGCCGATGAAAACACGTGGCGTCTTGAAGCGGCCATTCCGCTTTCAGAGCTTACGACACAACCGGCGAAGCCTGGCGATATCTGGTCTATCAGATTGCGACGCATTATTCCCGGAGTTCTGCAGCACGAACTTCCGTCGTCCGGCAGTACGGTCTCCACACGAGGCGCCGGGCTGGTTCGATTTATACGTGCAAAGCCCCTCACGGGCGAAAGACGGAATTAAACTTTGTGAATTCAGGTTGCCGCACTTTACGCAGAGTCAGGTGCGGTGAAACGTAGCGACTCGTGAAGTGGGAATACTATTCCTGCTCGCGTGTGCGTTTCATCACCAACTGCAAGTCGTCGAGAAACTGTTCGTCAGCCGCCAACGAAGAAAACTGAGTACTCTGAGTCTGCAAACTGAACCATTGCCGCTCATTTCGAGAAGGCATTTTTTCCAGGGCAAGGCAAAGAATCATAACGACTCTCTGTTCTTCTTTGTCACGCACGAAAAGTATGCGTTCTACCTCGCGTTTCACGAGATCCATTTTGGCCGCAGTCACCTCAGCCGTATTTTCTGGCGGCGAATTTACGTCTGCTGGAGTTTCCGATGTATTGGCGGGAGAGGACTGGGTGATTCTAGGAGGTGCATCGAAGACAAAGTCAGCAGTCGGCGTCAGGACTCGGAGACTGTTGTGCCACTCCAGTCCGATGGTTTTGTCGAATGCAATTCCAAGAGCCTGGTACGACTGAAACAACACTATCTGGCTCAGCAAGGGCTGCATTTCCTCAACGTCCTTGCGACTCACAGACTCCGAACGGATCGTTCCTGCAATGTGCTTTTGGTCTCGTGCCCAGCGAGGGTGTCTGGCAACGTACCGCTGGAGTGCATCTGCTTCACCCTGCTTCATCACTGTGGAGTAGGCGTTGTGGTTGCCAATCTTCACTAGCTGCTGCCGAAGATAGCCCTCTCGAAATGATTCTCCTGTTCCCATTTGAGTGATCGTTCGTACGTAGATGACTCGATCGCCATCCTGAAGATCAATGCTGCCTGGCTCCGGAATTGCCCAGGTGGCAAAGCTCTCCTGGATCCGAAGAATCCCAAGCGGACGAAAATAGGTGTCCTGAGAACGAAAAACTGCGACCTCGCTGCCTTCGGTCAGTCCATGCGCATCGCCAAGATCAATCCTGGGTTGTCCGTCTCCGCTGTACTGGACCGAGCCGATGCACCAAAGGATGCCGTCCACCTGCGGCTTGGCTTTTTCCTTTTCCTCGCCCTGGACTGGCTGCAAGGTGATAATCGGCAAGGTCGCCAAAATGAGTCCAGCAGCGGTCAGGAATAGTCGGCGGCTTGCGGGAGCGGACATCGGAGGGCCTCAGGAGCACATTGACGTGAACGGGATAAAGCTGATGTGAGGGGGCATCATACCCAGTCAGGCGGTCCGATCGCAAAGAGAATCCTCGACACCCGCGACCACAGTCAATTGAAGAAAGGTGCGGCAACCCTTCAATCGCTATAAAATAAAGGCCCAGAATTCGGGTTAAAGCGGCTTTTGGCGGGTGACGAACGTAGGCCGGTCCCAAAGTCTCGACTGTGTCACCCCATGACCAGATCGGCATCGCTGTGTCTGTCTGAGGTCAAAGTCAACCGTTTCTCCGTGAAACGACTTTCTTTGGAAAGCGCCCGTGGGCAATGGGAAGGTAAGATGACAGTCTGATTCCACGTTCCGACGATTTCGCTTTAAGATTCGCGGCCATACGCTTTAACTTTCAGGAGAGTGATTGTGGGATTGTTAACGGGCAGGCATGCGTTTATCACGGGAAGTACTCAGGGAATTGGATTGGAGATCGCCGTTGGCCTGCGAGACGCCGGGGCGACGGTGATTCTGCATGGCACTCGGCATCATGAAGCGGCCGCTCAGGCGGCAGAAAAATGTCGATCGGCAAGGGGTCCTGCCTTTGTTGTTGCGGGTGACCTTGCGGAACCGATGCCCGAATCACCCCAGGGGATTGCGGAGGAGGCGCTACGTCTGAATCCGGATATTGACACGCTGGTCTGCAATGCAGGAACGTTTATTGACGATCCCTTCCTTCAGATGGATTTTGCCACGTTCGATCGGACTCTGAAGCTCAACGTGTACTCGCAATTCGTTCTGATACAGCACTTTGCGCGTCGGTGGGTTGAGAAGGGCATTTCCGGCCGTGTTCTGCTGATTGGCTCGATCAATGGCAAACTGGCCGAGCAGACTCATGTGGCCTACGACACCTCGAAAGGGGCCATCGACGCGATGGTGCGATCACTTTGCGTCTCGCTGGCTCCGCATGGCATTCGAGTCAACGGAGTCGCTCCCGGTCTCTTATGGACACGACTCACGGAGCCCGCTCTGAAGAACGAAAAATTCCGACGCTGGATGGAACTTCATACGCCCAACGGGAAAGTGGCCTCAGCCGACGCCTGCAGTGGTGCGGCTGTCTTCCTGCTTAGTGACGGGGCCGAACACATCCATGGCCAAATGCTCTATGTCGATGGCGGCATGAGTTCGTGGCAACAGCCCGATCCACCCGCGGAGTGGATGCAGCCTTAAGCTTGTTACAACTTGATCTTGTTGCAGGAAGTTTAGTCGGCGACTCCAAACCTTACGATGCACCATATCGCCTTGAACCCGTCTCGCCAGCCAATCTTTTTGCCCTCCGCATAAGTTCGACCGGCGTAGCTCACGGATGTTTCAAAGACTCGCAGACGCCTGCGAGCCACTCGCGCGGTGATTTCGGGCTCAAAGCCAAATCGCTTCTGTACGAGTTTGGGCGTGATTTCATCAATGACTTCGCGGCGGAAGACTTTGTAGCACGTCTCCATATCGCTGAGATTCAGATTTGTGAAACAATTTGACAACGTTGTCAGAAAACGATTACCCAGATAATGCCAGAAGTAAAGGACCCGATGAGCCTGGTCACCCAGAAAGCGACTTCCGAAAACGACGTCAGCCTTGTTTTCGACGATGGGCTGGAGTAGCCGAGGATACTCAGCCGGGTCATACTCCAGGTCAGCATCCTGAATGATCACGACGTCACCTTCAACATGCGTAAAACCCGTCTTGAGCGCAGCCCCTTTTCCCTGATTCACATCATGGAAAAAGATGCGAATACGATTGAAGTCGTCGCTGCCGCCTTCGGCCTCCAGGGCTTTCAGAACGTCACGAGTCCGATCCTTGCTACAGTCGTCAATCAGAATCAGCTCTTTGCGAATCGGTACCTCACGAACTTTATCGACGAGAAGTCTGAGAGTCTTTTCTTCATTGTAAACAGGAATAACCACCGACAATCGCATCTCGTTCGGGATCACGTAGAAGCCCAATTGCCTGCAGGCCGATTCGCCAATCGTGCGGGTTTGCTGTTCGTACCATTCCGGCGACCACGGACGAAGATTCTGAAGCAAAGGTTGTTCAACGGGGGTCATGGTATCGGTGTTCTCCTGGAAGTCCAGTGCCTGAGAATGGTCCAGGGATATTCTGGCTCAGGATCGCGCGAGCGACTTGAATAAGGCTCTCGCAATTGTGTGAAATCAGCAATACAGTTTGAAAATTTGTCGGTTGTGTGCCAATCGTCGCTGGACTCGTTGGCACAATCCGTACGTTCTTCAACTTCAGATCATCGAAGAGAATGGTCCCTTCATCGACTGATTTTAAAGACGTATGGCACCAGAATCCCATTTCATCGGGCTTCAGCCATTTTTGCAGCGACAACGCGACACGACCCATCGTAAACCGCCCGTTGATGTCATGACAGGGACGAAGCCACTCGCCACCCGTGGAAGGGTGCCGAAACAGCATGCAATCCATCCCAATTGGCCCGTGGAAGCCCAACGCTGCCGCTTGTGCAGCAATCGTCTGGCAGTGTGAAATGGCAGACGTCCACCAGGGGTTCTCCCCGTGATTATTCAGCACGCTGCCGCGATAACGACCCGCGTCATCCGTCAGCATTTCACAGGCACCTTCAAATCGGATTGATTGGTCATGATCCGTCAAAGGGGGAACGCAGAATTGGAGGCCGCATTCCGCCAATCGCTGTAACCACGGTTCAACATAAACTGGCTCCGAAGCATCAAAGCGTTTGTGAAGCCAGTTCAGCTGCGATGCGTCAAAGGACAGTCCGCGCCCCAGAAGCCGATTTCGAGCGGCCTGACTATAATTAGACTTAATCACCCAGCTATCGCCGTAAACGGCCGAGAATGCCCTCAAAGCCTCTGTGACCTGAGACAGTTCGGAACACAGAGCGCCGGGTCTCTCTCTCTTCGATATTTGTTCGTCAACCAGAGCATGGCAGTGATCGAACGATGCAAAAAAGGCGCGGCTATTAATCCATTTTGTGATCTGTAGATCCACCGATTCTGAGGGAATGTTGAGTTCGCTCGCCGCTTTGACGGCCGTCGCGCTCCAGCCCCATGGACGAAAGCGATATCCGTCCAGATCCTGCCGTTTCAGCTCTTCCAGTGTTTTGAAAATGACATGATCGAGCGAGGCTGGAACCGTTCCCGGGACTGCATTGGCACTGACAACAACGATATTTTTTTTGCTCAGGTCCTCGTCGCAGGGCCAAGACGGATCAGCCAATAAGCCCATGACAGGAGCTAGTTCTGCAACAACCCGCGAGGCTTTGGGCGGAAGGGAGCGGGCCGTAAGCCCTAATTCCTCCTCGAACATCAAGTTAGGAAACAGCACTTCAGGCATTGGGATTTGGCCGGGCACTCAGAATTGAGCGTGACAGAACGGTGGCTGGATCATAGCGGGAATTGCGGAACTTTCGTTTCCTGAATTTCAGAACACCAGACGAGCGAACTTTGACGCTCATAAGTCCTTTAATATCAATACTTTATGGCGTTGACATATGTTTGACACAGTCATGACGTCTGCGCAACACGCTGAGATTGCCGTCGGTCGATATTCGCCCTATTGTGCTGAGGGGGGAATGTTGGGCCTGATTGTTTTCGGTCGGCCAGACTCCTCCGATTAGTGACAACATCTGAAAAATCATTCTGTGGGACTCTGCATGTCTACGGCATCTCCATCTCGTTCCCTTGCGGACCGAAGCCTCTCGGCCGCTGAAGTGAAACGTCTGAAATATCAGGCAGACACGGATAATCTGGTCGCCGCGTTTCACAAAGATCAATTGCGGCTGGGCAATGTGGACTGGGTGGTCACGCTGTTTCTGATCGGCGTGCATGGTGGAGCACTGCTGGCATTTCTCCCGATGTTCTTCAGCTGGACTAGTGTGGCGGTGGCTCTCGCTCTTCACTGGGCGACATGCAGCATTGGGATTTGTCTGGGATATCACCGTTACCTTGCGCATAAGTCGTTTAAGCTCAAGGCCCCTGCTGAATTTGTGGCCATGGCGTGCGGGTGTATTTCTGGAGAAGGGTCACCGTTGACCTGGGCGGCAACTCATCGACTACATCATCAAAAGTCTGATCAGGAGGGAGATCCTCATTCGCCAATCATTGTGAATGGATTCTGGTCTCACATTCTTTGGTTGTTTCCGAAGAGAACGACGGAATCAACTCGGATCCTCTTTCAGCGTTATGTTCCAGAACTTGCCAATCGTCCAATGATGCAATTCTTCCAGAAGACATTTGCGCTGTGGCTGTGGGGTAGCGGACTTGTGCTGCTGGCTGC
>JANPHT010000525.1:0-3503 GCA_031424595.1 Planctomycetota bacterium | reverse complement strand
ACCATTGCGTTCGGGGAATTCGAACATCAAAGTCGTCGCACCTGGGAAGGTTTCGCCTTCCACGATCCCCGGATTTTTCACTGCGGTGACTGCAATCGGATCCCACAATTCCAGAGCCATCACAGGCATGTTAGTGGTGTGGCAGGCCATGTCCCCCAAAGCCCCCGTTCCAAAGTCCACCCAACCGCGCCAGTTGAAGGAATGATAAACACCTTCTTTGTACGGACGCATTTTTGCCGGGCCAATCCAGGAGTCCCAGTCAAGATAATCGGGTACTTTATCTTCGCCCTTTGGACGACCGATGCCCTGCGGCCACACCGGACGATTCGTCCAGACGTGAAGTTCCGACACAGTGCCAATTGCGCCGGAGCGGATGACTTCGACCGCTTCACGCAATCCATCTTCGGCTGTCCCCTGATTACCCATCTGCGTGACAACGCCAGTCTCAGCGGCGATTTCTCGCATCATGCGAGCTTCGCGAATTGACCATGTCATTGGCTTTTGCACATAAACGTGCTTCTTGGCCTTCATCGCTTTGATCGCTGCGGCTGCGTGAGTGTGGTCCGGCGTGCTGACGCTGACGATGTCGACTTTGTCACCCAGCTTGTCCAGCATTTCGCGAAAGTCGGTGAACTGTTCAGCCTTGGTGAATTCCTTGGCCTTCTTCGCGAGCGTTCTTTTATCGACGTCGCAGATTCCGACGATTTCGACATCCTGGTCGGCGATATGACTGCTGTCGCTGTCACCCTTGCCACCAACGCCGATACAGGCGGCGGTCAGGCCTTCGAGCGCTGAACGTGTGGGCTTCCCAAACGTTTGTGGAGCAACCCAGAACGCAGTTCCCAACGCGGCAGATGTGCCGAGAAAACTACGACGTGAAGTCTTTCTTGTCATGAACGTACCTCAGGATTTCAGTGGGACAAAGACCATTGGATTCAACTGCGGGCTGCAACGCACCGAGTGCCAACGGCGAATAATTACAGGCCCGGCGCCTGATCAGTACTGCCTACGATAGCAACACCGCCGAAAACAGCAACGATTCGCAAAAAATCTGCACTTTCGACGTGAATCAAAAACTGCGTCTGTTCATGTCGTCGTGCGGGACATTCGCAGGCAGTTCGAATAAATAGGTTTCTGCGAGCCACGATTGCGAAACGTCTGAAATCGCAATACGCTGTTAACATCCACGTGTCATTTGAACGGAAGGGTTGTTGTGGCGATGCGATTGAATTCATGTGAGTCTCTTTTCCTGATCCTCTGCGTGTTCAGCGTATCGGGATGTGGCGAATCCGTGGGTCCCGCCCTTTCAAAGCCAGAAGCCGCGCAGTCCGCGGCTTCTCCCGATGATCCAGCGGCTGTGGCTGCGCTCGAAAAGGCGGGTTGCAGTCTGAAGAAGAATGCGGCCGGAGTTGTGACGGAAATCGCCGTATCTGCAGATACGGATTTCACAAAAGCATTGAAGAACCTTGCCGGTTTACCCAATGTGACTGTCGCTCGTTTTGGTGGGCCGGGGATGAATGATGCCGGAATGCAGGCTCTTGCCAATCTGAAATCGCTAAAACGCCTCGATCTCACCGATTGCTCAGCGATTGGCGATGGAACTCTGAAAGTCATCGGTGGGCTGACGAATATCGAAGCGTTGATTTTGCGACGAGCTGGATTCACCGATGCGGGTCTTGAAGCAGTCAAAAATCTGACAAAACTGCGAGCCATCGATTTGCGCAACAGCAATGTAACAGATGCAGGAGTCGCTTATTTGGCTGGCAGCAAATCGCTCGTAGACGTGCAGCTGGAAAAATCCAAAGTGACAGATGCCGGGATCGAACATCTCCGAGGTCTGCCACTGAAATCACTCAATCTCAATTACACTGCAGTAACCGATGGGGCCATGGCAGCCATCGGAAGCATTGGGACTTTAGAATCGTTGCAGATGGAAGCCTCGCGACTCACGGATGTCGGAATGCCCGAAGTTGCGAAGCTGAAGAAACTAAGACGCTTTGGTTGTCGGCTTGCAGATGTCACTGGTGCTGGTATTCAGAACCTGGCTGGCCTTACCGAGTTGACTCGGCTGGAGCTTCGCGAAACATCACTCGATGATGAAGGGCTGGAGGTAGTCAGCCACCTTTCGAAGTTGACGTACCTTGATATCAGTGAGTGTCGGCTTGTTACAGGCGAGGGCATCGCAAAACTCAGTAAGCTGACGGGCCTGACATTTCTGGAACTTCGAGAGATTAAGAAGGTCAAGGACGAAGGTTTTGCGGCTCTGTCAACGCTGACGAATCTTGTCGATCTGAATGTTTCTGCGACTCGAATCACTGACGAGTCTGCGGCCACACTTCTAAAGATGCAGAAACTCGAACGACTCAGTGTTGCGGGCTCTCAGATGGGGGATGCTGGTATCGTGCAATTGGGGCAGCTTCCGAATCTCAAATGGCTGGATCTGACCGCTTCTGATCCTTCGGAAGAGACAATCAAGGCCTTGAAAGCCGCTAAGCCGAATCTGGAGATCCTCAGCGCAGCAAACTAGTTTTTATTGACACGTGATGCTTTAAGGCAAGAGGCAACGTGTGTGCTCTCCGTGCTGCCACAGGGGCGAATACTCAGACGGCTTACGCCCTGCCGTTCGTCCGGGACCTTTCGAACACAACCTGAATGCGAGCATTGCATGCTTCCCGATACCTCCAAGCGAACACGCAGCGAAGTTCTGTTTCGACACGCCTCCAGGATTATTCCTGGCGGTGTCAATAGCCCAGCACGGGCGTTTGGGGGTGTTGGTGGAACTCCGCCGTTTATGAAGAGAGGCGATGGTGCCTATCTATTTGACGTCGATGGAAACAAGTTCATCGACTACATCGGATCCTGGGGCCCGCATTTGTTCGGTCATCGCCATCCGAAGATTCTGAAAGCCATTGAGCATGCTCTCACGATCGGCACCAGCTTCGGAGCGCCGACGGAGGCGGAGGCGGAACTGGCTCAACTGGTGCTTGAAATGGTCCCCTCAATCGAGATGGTTCGAATGGTGAACTCGGGGACCGAAGCGACTATGTCGGCGATCCGTGTGGCCCGGGGTTTCACAGGACGGAATGGCATCATTAAATTCGCGGGTTGTTATCACGGGCACGTCGACAGCCTGCTTGTCTCCGCGGGCAGTGCGGCCCTGACGCTGGGCTGTCCTTCCAGTCCAGGCGTTCCCGCTGGAGCCACGGCTGATACGCTGGTTTTGCCCTACAACGATTGCGAAAGTCTGAAGACTGCCTTTCAGAAGAATGGAGATCAACTGGCGGCCGTCATTCTGGAACCCGTCGTTGGAAACATGGGTTGTGTGATACCAACGTCCGAGTTCCTCGGTCTGCTTCGCAGTCTCTGCACAGAGCACGGAACGGTACTCATCTTCGACGAAGTGATGACGGGCTTCCGAGTCGCTGCCGGTGGCGCTCAATCACTGTTTGGGATTATTCCGGATATGACCACACTCGGCAAGATTATCGGCGCGGGAATGCCGG
>JANPHT010000524.1:0-6284 GCA_031424595.1 Planctomycetota bacterium | reverse complement strand
GCCCTGTTAGCCCACCCAAATTCCTGAGTTTGCACGCTGAGGGATCTTATGAATTCTGGTTCTCTACGAACGCTTGTTGTTTCCCCGATCCTGAGCACAAAGCGCCAGACTACATCCCAGCAAAGCAGCGGTGGTCAGGATCGGGGAAACAACAAGCGTTCGTAGAGAACCAGAATTCATAAGATCCCTCAGCGTGCAAACTCAGGAATTTGGGTGGGCTAACAGGGCGGGTCAACAGCGTGGAGCCACGATTACCCCAGAATTCGGGACGTTTGTCAACGAATCTCTGCCCGGTTCGGGCCTCTCGACAGGATTCCGACGGCTTCCCGCCGATTTGCAGGTCCACCTGGGATCAATTTTCCCACGGACGATCCCGATATTCCTCAAAAGTCGAAATCGCTCGATTGCTTTATTGAGATGCACTGTGATGAGTAGTGAGAGGAGTTCAGAATCAGAAGTCGTAGTTTTCACCATCAGTGATCAGCATTCTCACAGAGCCACGAAGATCCATCAGAAAGCAACGAACATTGAGATTCCAGAGTTCGCGATCGCCACCTTGCTCCTGACGCAATTCGCAGTGTCGTAGGACCTGATCTCTCAGAATGCCAGCATGCTTGCGATGAATTTCCTCCTCAGCCAGTTGTCCTTCCGGGGTGTCCGGAAAATCATATTCTCGACCAAAAAAATGAGTGTAGGCTCCGCAGTTTCGATGCTCCATGATGTATACGTCATGGATATCGTGAAGCTGGACGGCGATGTCAAGATGCTGAAAGAAGACATCTCGCCACGCTGCGTGCGTCGGCTGCATCACACCTAACGAGGATCCTGCAAATACGAGTTGATCGTATCGATTCGCCAGGTTGTCGCCATCCATAAAATTGCACAGATCATCAATCAGCCGCAGATCCATACAACTCAGCATCAGAACATTTTTTCGAGGCGCAGGATAGGGGCGCAACTCAGCGGATCGACGGTGAATATCCATGATTTTCTCCGGAAAGGTAGTCGGTGTGAGAAGCAAACGGCCGGAGTGAACCTTCAGAGGATTGCTATCGTGAGAGGGAAGATCCCATTATCAACCGCGCGAAACACAAGACTCAAACCATTTCAAAATGGCAGTGTACCATGATATTCGCCCGGTGCCCTCAAGGGACGTGGCGTTTATTTCGCAATCCGAGTTGCGTCGTAGACGTTTTGGTATAGATCGGAGACACTCAACGGACGACAATACAAGCGTGACTGGTTTGAGGACACGTTGCTCGGATTTCTTGAAGGAGATATGTCATGGTCTGTACGCATCTGAGAGAACTTTACCAACTGTGTGAAACTCACCAGTTGAAGCTCACTGGGCCGGATCTGATTCGAATCGTCTGCAAGACTTGCGATCAGCATGAAGTTTGTCCGTCGATGTTGATTGATGAGTACGATGCCCGCTACATGTCCGACGAAGAAACAGAAACGAGTGCTGTCCGAGATTCAGTTTTGAAATCCGAGGAAAAGTGAGCGAACCCTCTTCCTCAGTTTTGAGCGCCGTTGAGACTTCTCGTGAATGAAGCATGCCCACGCTCTGAGGCCACCAACGTGCCCCGAGGTGAATCGTTTCAGCCTGTCAGGCGAGTACGGTCCCGGTGGCGACGAATGCTGTTCTGGGGCGTTTACGTCGTGTTTCTCGCGGCGCTTTGTTTTGGTGGGTTCAGACTCTATTGGAAAGTCAAGTTTGGCGTTCCGGTGATGACATCGGCAACAGTCTGGGACTTCTATTTTCCGGAGATTCGAACGGCAGGAGTGCTCGAAGCGGATATCCACGCGGGCGATCAATACATTGACGTCCTGATGCTGGGGGCGTCGACAATCGAAGCCAACTGGGGCAACATCGATAAGTTACTTTACGAGACATTAAGAACAGAGTTTGGGGACAAAGTTCGTGTCTTCAATCTGGCAGTGGTGGCGCACACCTCTCGCGACAGTGCGTTGAAAGCGATGTATCTGGCTGAAAAAGCGTTTGATGTCGTTCTTGTTTACGATGGCATCAATGATAGTCGGATGAACAATTGCCCCGACGAGTTTTTCCGCGACGACTACACTCACTGTACGCGTTATCGTAGCTTTGAAAAACGAACAACTTCAGCGTCCCTTATTCTGCCACCCGATCTGCAGCAGTCGGTCTATGAAACGATTGGTCTGGGCGTGCCAGATCCCCCATTTCTGCAATTTGGTGCCAAACTTAAAACTCCCGGGCCGTTTCGAAGTAACTTACAGACAATTCTTGTGGCTGCCAGGCGACATAAAAGTCTCGTGGTTTTGAATACGTTCGCAACTCACATTCCGGACGACTACTCAGATGAAAAGCTGAAAAGTGGCAAGCTGGATTTTGCCTACAAAGCTGGTGCGAGCAGATGCCCACTTCACATGTGGGGTCAGCAGGATCATGTGGTCGAAGCCGTACGAGCGCACAATGCTGTCATTTCAGAATTGGCAGCACACGATTCGGACGGAGTGGTCTTCGTCGATCAGCAAGCTTTACTTTCAGGCGACGGAAAAAACTTCATTGATGTTTGCCACTTTTCAGACGCAGGATGCGAACGCTTCGTCGCAAACCTCATGAACGAACTCATACCGCGACTCAGGACGCGATTTGGGTCCAGGCCATCAAATTGAAGAGCCCCGTCGAACCTGTCAGCAAAGTGTTGCTAAGTGCAGGCTGAGAACTGTTCGGCGAATTCAAGCACAATGCCATCGATAACCTGTTTCAGCACGTCGACGGTCGCTTCCTTCAAAAAACGGAAGTTCGTTCGGTTCAGCGACTCGCGGTTTCGAATCGTCCCCTTCGTCGCCAGTTCGACGATATGAGTGTCGTTGAACGGCCTCACCAGCACTTCGAGGCGGCTATATTCATTCTTCGCGGTCCCTCGCCCCAGCTTGATGTCATCTCTGCTGATTCTCGCACCCCAGCCTTTTTCGTTGACAACAGTGCTATAGTCAAAGCCCGGAAAATGATCGCACAGCTTTCTGAGGCATACCTCAACATGCTCCGACAATTCGTTCCGCAGTTGCGAATGCTTGAGCCGCATTTCTTCTTCTGTTGCGGCATCCGCTTCCACCGATGCGCCTTCAGCAACACGGATCTGCTGGCCTCTTTGGATAGCCTTCTGCAATCGATCTTCAAAATCAGACATATCCAGACTTTCGAGCACCGAACCGCTTATGCAGGATTCGATGGGGAACTTGCGGTTTCAGGGAAACAGGGAAACTCATAGAACAACGGCCATGCTGATCAATTAAAGCCAGTCATGCAACTGCTGAACCCCTTCATTCTAGTCATACGAAGCGAACATTTCTCGGCACAACCGTTATTCCGCCTTCCGAGATCGTCAGCCCTCGTGCAAGATCTGCCTCGCGATTGACACCAATCGAAACTCCTTCCGGAACGGCAACACCCTTGTCAATAATAGTCCGGCGAATCACACAGTTTCGGCCAATATCGACCCCGTCGAAAAGTATCGATCCCGTCACCGAGGCATAGCTGTTGACTCGCACTCGCGGGGAAAAAATGCACCGATCGACCATTCCTCCCGAGATGATGGACCCAGAGCAGATCAGGCTGTCCATCGCATGTCCGACTCTGGGCTGAACCCCGTCTGAATCATTGAAAACAAACTTCGGGGGCGGAAGAGGAGGTTGCCACGTTCTGATCGGCCAGTTCGGGTCATAAAGATTCAACTGCGGCTTTACCGAGGTCAAATCCATACTGGTTTCATAGTACGAATCCAGAGTGCCCACGTCTCGCCAATAGGCTGATTGGCTCGTTTCAGTATCCTCAAATCGCCACGCCATCACTCGACTGGAATCCACAATCGACGGAATGATGTCCTTGCCAAAATCCCGATGGCTCCCCGGTTCGTTCGCATCGATACAGAGCTGTTCAAACAGAAAATCCGTATTGAATACATAGATTCCCATTGAGGCCAGACACATTTCCGGGCGATCCGGCATGGGATCAGGGGCACTCGGCTTCTCCTGAAATCGCACAACGCGGTCCTTAGCATCAACTTGCATGACACCAAACCGCTGACCGTTTTCGAGCGGAACGGGGAGACATGCGATACTGGCATCAGCTTTTGATGCGATGTGATCAGCGATGAAGCGTGAGTAATCCATACGGTAAATATGGTCACCGCTCAACACGACGATATATTTCGGGTGTACTTTCTCAATCGTGTAGATGTTCTGGTAGATCGCGTCAGCTGTTCCAAGATACCAGTTGTCATCCACACGCTGCTCCGGGGGCCGCACGGTCACGAATTCACCCAGCTCTGAGGGCAGGAAGTGCCAACCCAGTTCAATGTGACGCTCCAGGCTCGCGGCCTTGTATTGAGTCACAACGAGAATCTTTCGGAGTCCGCTGTTAATGCAATTCGACAATGTAAAGTCGATGATTCGGAAGCAGCCTCCAAAAGGAACAGCCGGCTTACTGCGATCTCGTGTTAGCGGCTCCAGTCGAGATCCTTTTCCTCCCGCAAGCACCACAGCCAGCACATTCTGCATCACTTTATCCCCCGTTTCTCTCTTCAGTCTCGCTCATGTGCTATATCGCCCGCAAGTGTGCGGAGCCGGGCCCAGCGAAGATTCCATGGAGCGACTACGCACGCCCATGATCTGACCGATGGCCTAAAGTGCTCATTCCGTGCCTTCGGCATTTGTTTTGCCATTCAGGAAACACGATCTGACAGCCTCCGCCACAATCGCCGACAATCAGTGTTCGAAATGATTACAAAACCCGTGCCGGACAGAAAAACAAACGTAACGATTTTTCCTGGCGACTTGCGTAGAATTCCAACGACAGATCGAGCGAACTGCGAAGCAGTCAATGGGGCCGACACAACTCATGGTCAGTCAACTCACAAACCAGCTGTCGATACGCCTGACACCACTCACATTTCGCGGACGCTGATCAATTTCTGGCTGGACGCGGCCTTAATGGGTGCATTTGTCACCCTCAGCCTCGTCGCAGTGATTGTGCAGTTTGTATTTCCGTCGGGAGTGACTGCGAAAGGCTGGATACTGTGGGGAATGAATTACGGACAATGGTGCAGTCTGCAATTCGCCGTGCTAAGCGTCCTTGGATTCGGAATTGTCATTCATGTGATGCTGCATTGGACGTGGGTCTGCAGCGTGATTGCAAAAAAGCTACTTCGCCATCGAGAACTCCCGGACGATGGCATTCGAACAGTCTATGGAGTAGGACTCCTCATCGTGCTGCTCGTGACCGGAGCGGCGATCGTTGGAACGGCGATGATGACGATTCGGATTCCTCCCCAGTAACGCGTTTCACGAAAACTCTTAATTCTCAGCAGGAAGTGACCCATGATTAAACTCGACCGAATCCTTGTCCCGACGGACTTTAGTGCCTTCAGCAGCCCGGCGTTAACATATGGATGCGCGATTGCCGCACGATTTGATGCTGAGTTACATCTGCTTCACGTGGTGCCCGATCCGGCGATGCTGGTTCCGGAGGCTGCGGCATTCTCCGTAGAATCAATGCAGGCCCAAACGGAAATTCTGACCGCCGAAGCTGACAGGCAACTGGCAAAACTCCCTCCTGACGGATGGAGCGACGGAAAGCCTGTGGTGCGCGAGGTGCGTATTGGTGCCGCGTTTATGGAGATCATTGAATACGCTCGCGAGGCGGATATCGATCTGATTGTGATCGGCACGCACGGACGATCAGGACTGATGCATGTGCTGATGGGCAGCGTCGCTGAACGAATTGTGCGAAAGTCGCCATGTCCCGTTCTGACTGTCAAACCAGAAGGACACCAGTTTGTTATGCCGTAGAAAAACGGTCGATCATTGCGGCGAATTCGTCCAAATTGCCTGACTGTCGAGCAGGCAATTCCGAAGAAAAAAACAAACGCCCCCGTCGGGCGTGACTCTGACGGGGGCGATTGCAGAACGATGGTGGAGTACCATCAGAGCGAAGAGTTTCTAATAACCGCCTCCAGCAATTTCGGGGACACCCTGACTGCTGGTAAGAGAATAGTCGTTTCGCGGCTGGCCGTAACTGGCGCTGCCGTTGTTGTAGGCATGATCACAGGCTTGGGCGACGTCATTCAGCTCGTTCGTGACAGCGTGTGAAAGTGATGCAAGGCCAACGATCGAACCAAGGACGAGGATCGTTCCTACAAGTACGATTTCTGAGGAAATAATCATTCCGTTTTGATCAGCAACGAGTTTCTTCAGCAATTGACGCATGAGCCGACTCCCAACGCACAATAAGCCACTTG
>JANPHT010000523.1:0-3179 GCA_031424595.1 Planctomycetota bacterium | reverse complement strand
GGTTGCCGTGAAGTTCCGGCAGATTTCGACATCAGGACGATTCAGCCCTGTTTTCCGTCGGTTTTGACAGACATTCGGCCTCGCGTCCTTTAATCAGATGAATTAAGCCAGTCGAAATTCTCGCCGCAGCTTTCGCAGTGGGAACCTGAAAAGCATTAAAACGACGCCACACCAGCGCACATTCAAGCTTTCGTTCGTTTTGGGTTTGATGCACCAGATCGTGGAAACCCGTCGCGAGTGTCACTAGACTTGGCCGCTTCGAATTCAGTGATGACTTGGTTTCCGTGTCCGAATTCGCAAACATTGTCGTCAGTGCATCGTTGTTTGTAGTCGCATTCCCACCCCTCAGGCGAACACTCACAGGAGACATATTGAATGAGTTCAGGCGACAACCAGGCCGCTGCTCCAAACGCTAAGCGTTTGTTGTGGGCAGGCTTCATGGCAATTCTGGCGGCCGGTGTCGGATACTCGGTCCGTGGCGGCATTCTTGGTCAATGGGCCAATCAATTCGGTTTCACCATGACCGAACTCGGTACCATTACCGGCGGCGGACTTACCGGGTTCGGCATCGTAATCATTCTCAGCTCACTGATTGCGGATAAAGTTGGCTACGGAAAGCTAATGATTCTGGCCTTCCTGCTTCACTTGGTTTCCGCAGGTCTGACTCTCGGTGCTCCGATGGCGTTTGCCTCGGGCGGAAAAGCGGCAGCGTTCAGCTGTCTCTTCTGGGGTATGTTTATCTTTGCAGTAGGCAACGGTTTGTGCGAAGCAGTGGTCAACCCTCTGACAGCCGCGCTGTTTCCTTCAAACAAGACGCACTACTTGAACATTCTGCATGCAGGGTGGCCTGCAGGACTGGTTCTTGGAAGTGTTGCATCTGCTTTGATGGCAGCAAAAACTGACGATGCGGGAAATCTGATTTCGGCGGCCATCGACTGGAAGATTCAAATGTCGCTGTTTCTCATTCCGGTCATTGCTTACGGCTTTATGTTGTTTGGGCAGAAGTTTCCACAATCCGAAGCTGCAGATGCTGGTGTTCCGATTGGGAGTATGATTGCTACGGTCTTCGCTCCTCTGATGATTTTCCTGCTCCTCATTCATGCGATGGTTGGCTACGTGGAGCTGGGAACCGACTCATGGATTTCCAAGATTACTGGTTCCATCATGGGAAGCCCGACAAAGGGATTGATTCTGTTCTCGTACACTTCACTGCTGATGTTCGCCCTCCGCTTCTTTGCGGGACCGATCGTTCATCGTACATCTCCACTCGGCCTGTTATTTGTCAGCGGAGTTTTGGGCGCTACTGGATTGACGCTTCTGGGTAGTGCACACACTGTGACGGCATGTGTCGTTGCGGCCAGTGTTTACGCCCTCGGGAAGACCTTCCTGTGGCCCACCATGCTGGCTGTTGTTTCCGAACAATTCCCCAAGGGTGGTGCAATTGCCATCGGTATGCTTGGCGGAGCCGGGATGTTGTCTGCCGGACTTCTCGGTGGGCCAGCCATCGGTTTTAAGCAGGACTACAATGCTTCAGCAAATCTGAAGGAAAAGGCACCTGCCGCCTATGAACGATACAAAGCCGGCAAAGAAGAAAGTTTCTTTGGGATTAAAACTGTCGGCTTGGACGGCTCAAAGGTAGGGACGCTGGAAGACAACGGCCAGGAACTCGCTCGGGTCGCCAAGCTGCTCGAGACTTCGGGCCAGACAGACGAAAACTACAATGCCCAGGCAGCATGGTGGGAAACTGCGAAACCATTCGCAACAGAGGATGCAGCACCCGTCAAGAATGCTGGGATTTACGGAGGCCAGCAGGCGCTGAAGCTGACAGCCTACGTGCCAGCAACGATGGCTGTCTGTTATCTGTTGTTGATTCTGTACTTCAAGGCCAAGGGCGGCTACAAGGCCGTTCATGTGGGTGACGAAAGCGAACACTAGATGTCGCTTTTGTTGCTGACTTTTTGCTGAGTCGGTGAAGTCAAGCCCAGTCAGATTCTTTGAAGAGGCCGATCGCAAAACGATCGGCCTCTTAGCATTGGCATAGCCTGCAACTCGGCTATACTCGGCCTTTAATCCAAAGGAGACCGCTATGCCTCGTGCCACGTCGCGCCGCAGATTTCTGTCCAGAAGCCTCGCTGGAATCACGGCAAGCAGTCTGGCTCGCTCTTCGCCAATGCACGGCTTTGCCGGTTTGGTAGTCGAAACTCGCGAACTTCCGCCGCTTGGCGACCGCCCTGCTCCCCCGCCGGATGGCGTTAAGGTGATCAATCCACGCGGGCGAGTTCCCGTCAGTTTTATCATTGACGACTCGACGTGCCTGGTGAACCTTGCTCATTTTGCAGTCCCGCAGTTTGCCGAAGTCTTTCCGGATCGTTATCTCCAGGACTGGCGAAAACTGCCTCGAGAGATTCCTGATGACTTCGTCAGAAAGTTTGGGGATTGGTGCGGCGAACGCGATATCAAAGGAAAGTACAGCATCGTTCCGTACCCAGCCTGCGTGGGTCGAATTGATCAGCGGCTGCCAGGTTGGTCAAGGACTGAACTCGACAACAGTTTAAAACTTGTGCGTGACCTGATGATGCCCAACTGGGATATCCATCCAGAAATGGTAACGCACACGTTTGTCATCAACACGAAGACAGGCCAGCCCTACGAAGAACGCTCTCCACGGTTCATGGAAAACTGGGATTGGAGCATTGACAAGTCGTCAGATGAGCTCACGGAGTATCTGACCTACGCTCTGCAGATTCTGAAGAATGCCGGGCTGCCTTGTGAAGGCGTGACAACCCCGGGAGGCTTCGGCAATCGCGCTCGCCCTGCTCTGAGCCAGGCGACCTTGAATTCGTGCCGTGGGGTTTTCAACGCGGAGATACCGCATTACTTTCGCGATCTCTACACTGACAATCGAAGTGTGGCTCCTCTGGTTCAAAGGGCATCTGGTCTGGAAACAAATAATCCTGAATGCGTTGTCTCAATTCTTGGCTGCACAGGAGATTGGTTTGGCGGCTGGGATGGACTGGAAAAGGGTAGCGTCGATCAATTCATCACCGAAGACTTGAAGGGTGGTCGACTTCCACAGGTAATCGACAAGGGGGAGCCAGCAATTCTGGTCTGCCATTGGCCGGGGATCTATTACAACGGCGAAGAATTTGGCTTCAACGTCTTCAAGGAAGTTGTGAAAC
>JANPHT010000522.1:0-7104 GCA_031424595.1 Planctomycetota bacterium | reverse complement strand
AGAATGGCGCGATCGTTGTCAGTTTTACGTTTGATCAGAACGGTGGCTATCTCTTTGGTCAGTTGACTGGCAGAAACGCTCCCAAGCCGGGACTTCCTCGCCGTAAGTTGGCGATTGTCCTCGACAGGACAGTCTTCAGTGCGCCTGACATCAACGAGCAGATTACCAATCGTGGGCAGATTTCTGGCGGTAATGGTGGATTCACGAGAGATGAGGCGAATGAACTGTCCAATGTCCTTAACGCAGGTGCTCTGGAAGTTCCAATCGATCCCAAGCCGTTGAGTGAAGCGACTGTCGATCCCACTCTCGGTGCAGATGTTCGAAAAAAGGGAGTCAATGCAACACTGATCAGCGGCCTTGCGGTCGTTGTGTTTATGCTTGTCTACTACCGCTTCTCTGGTATTGTCGCTGTGATCTCTCTGATGTTGAACTTGCTGCTGACAGTGGCTGCAATGGTTGCCATCAATGCGACATTCACGTTGCCTGGCATCGCAGGTATTGTTTTGACAATCGGCATGGCGGTGGACGCAAATGTGCTGATTTATGAGCGAATGCGCGAGGAGATTGCCAAGGGCTCGAGTGTTCGAATGGCCATTCAGAATGGTTTTGAGAAGGCATTCATTACGATTTTTGACGCCAACATCACGACATTGCTGACGGCCGTCATTCTCTTTGCGATCGGCACCGACCAAATCAAGGGTTTTGCAGTGACTTTGTTTCTCGGTCTCGCCATCAGCATGTACACCGTGTTGTTCGTGGGTCGCCTGATGTTCGACATTGCTGAAAAACGTCGGTGGCTGAAGAAGCTGAATATGAGCCAACTGATTGGTGAGACGAAGATCGATTTTTTGAAGCATCGAGTCATGTGGTGTGCGATTTCACTGGTGGTTATTGGCGTGGGTTTGGTCGCCTTCTTCATCCGTGGTGAAAAGAATTACGATATTGATTTTACTGGTGGTACAATGGTGTCGTTCCAGACAGAAAAACCACAGAAAACAGATGATGTTGCCGCTGCCCTGACAGCTCAGTTTGGAGACCAGTTTACGCTGGAGCGTCTGACAATTGGCAATGACAGTCAGGAGGGTATCGGTAACTATTTCCGCCTGCGGTCGACGGAGAAAGACACGCATGACGAGGTCGGCGTTGAAGCAGACAAAGAGGAGAAATCAGCCGAGCAACGCGTGCGAGACATGGTTTATGAGTCATTCAAAGGCCATGAATCCATCAAGCTGAGAATGGTGTCTTTGGAGTTTGGTGAAGTCACTCCAGTGGTTGTTGCAGTGGAAGACAACTCTGCTGTTGCTACTTCTCGCTTGCGTTACAATGGTGGCTCTGCTGCTGATTTGGCATTTTCAGAAGAAGTGGCCACGGGAACAATCAGCGACATGTTGTCCGCTGCTTTGGGCGGGATAAAAGATGCCGACAACAAGCTCAAGTTTGCCTCGACTGAAGACCTGTTTGGAATTGAGGGCTCAGAGGGTTCCGGCTTGAGGGTTGGTGAGCGCAGCGTTCGAAAATTCAAAAAACTGACAGTCCGCGTGTTGCCAGAAGTGTCCGCCGAAGATCTGAAGGCGGCTCTGGATTCAATGCAAGCGACAATGGCATCGACTCCGTTGTTTGACGAAGTCAACACGTTTGCTTCGGCCGTGGCGAGTGAGATGAAGGAAAGTGCAATCATTGCGATCCTTCTTAGTATCGTCGCGATCTCCGCCTATGTCTGGTTCCGCTTTCAGAATATCGTGTTCGGACTTGCAGCGGTCGTGGCTCTTGTCCACGACGTTCTCGTGAGTCTTGGGTTTGTTGCAATGGCCAGCTGGGTAAGTGGTACTTCGATCGGTGATCTGTTCCTGATTGACGACTTCAGAATCAACTTGCCAATGATTGCTGCGTTTCTCACTCTGGTGGGATACTCCTTGAATGACACAATCGTGATGTTTGACCGAATTCGTGAAGTTCGAGGTAAAAACCCTGCGATCACGATCCCAATGGTCAATCTGTCATTAAATCAGACTCTGGGTCGAACCATTCTGACGGCAACGACAGTGTTTATTGTGGTCTTTATCCTTTACGCCTTCGGCGGTGCAGGGATTCATGGTTTTGCATGGTGTCTGCTGGTCGGTTGTATTGCTGGTACGTATAGTTCTATTTACATTGCCAGCCCAATTTTGATCTGGGCACTGGATCGCGTACAGGGAACCGTTAAAGCCTGATGCTGTTTTTGGCTTGCACGGTTCGACCCTCAACTTGAACGGTTGCAGAAAGAGCAACCAGTTATTACGCCCATTGACAACCTGTCAGCGGGCTTTCTTCCTGTCTGGACCACCTTTCTGAAGTGGAGTAGTCCTCGGAATGATCGACGAATCACCGCTGCGCTGGAGTACTGTTGACGCTGCTGAAATGTACGAAGTGCCTCGATGGGGAAATGGCTATTTTTCCGTCAGTCCAACAGGCAATGTGCTGGTTCATCCAGATCGCAATCTAGGTCGCGCTGTTGACCTGAAGGAGCTTGTGGAACGGCTGCAGATGCGAGGCCTGGATGTTCCCGTTCTGCTGCGATTTAACGGCATTATCAGGGACCGTCTTTACGTGCTTCATAAGGCGTTTGCCGACGCCATCAAGGAGCATGGCTACAAGGGTTCCTATGCCTGTGTCTATCCGATCAAGGTGAATCAGCAGCGCGAAGTGGTTGAAAAGGTTGTGGAGTACGGACGCGAATTCGGCTTTGGTCTGGAAGCCGGTAGTAAGCCTGAGCTTTTGGCCGTCGTTGCGATGACGGAAGCCGAGACACCAATTATTTGCAATGGCTTCAAAGATGCTGAGTTCATCGAGATGGCATTGCTGGCGCAAAAGATTGGTCGGCATGTGATTCCAGTCGTGGAAAAATACACTGAATTGGCATTGATTCTGAAGTACGCCGAAAAGCTGAATGTACGACCGCAAATCGGAATGCGAGTCAAACTGGCGGCACGCGGTGCCGGACGTTGGCAGTCCTCAGGTGGATACCGATCGAAGTTTGGTCTGCGTGCGAACGAAATCCTCATGGCTCTTGACGAACTGAAGAAGCGTGGAATGGAAGATTGTTTCACGCTGCTGCACTTTCACCTGGGAAGCCAGATCACCAACATTCGTCAGGTGAAGGCTGCTCTTAATGAAGCGGCAAGAGTTTACACGGAGTTGGTTGGTCGCGGCGCTGGATTAAAATATCTCGACGTTGGCGGCGGACTGGGGGTCGATTACGACGGTTCGCAGACGAACTTCGAATCCAGCATGAACTATACTCTGGAAGAGTACGCTCGTGATGTTGTTTACACGATTCAAACGGTCTGTGACGAAGCCAATGTCCCGCATCCCCATATCATCTCGGAGAGTGGCCGAGCAATTTCGGCATTTCATAGTGTGCTGGTTTTCAGCGTATTGGGAGTTTCTCAACAGGGCGAAAGCACTTCAGAAACCGCACTAGCTCCGCCCGACGATGCAGAACAGGCGTTACATGATCTGTATCAAAGCTACAAAGGCCTGACGCAGCGAAACGTTCTGGAAACCTACCACGATGCTCAGACTGCCATCGACACAGTGATGACGCTTTTCAACACGGGCTATGTGTCCCTGGAACAGCGATGTCTTGCTGAGAATATCTATTTTGCGCTTTGCCATAAGATTTGGCAGCTGACGGGCACAATGGAGTATGTCCCTGAAGAGCTTGAACGTCTCGATAAGGTGTTGTCAGACAATTACTTCTGCAACTTCTCGTTGTTTCAGTCCTGCCCGGATTCCTGGGCGATCAAACAACTGTTTCCAGTGATGCCGATTCATGAGCTGAATCGTCGGCCAACACGACACGCTGTACTCAGCGATATCACCTGCGACTCTGACGGGAAGATTGATCAGTTCATCGATCGGCGTGACGTACGCAGAACGTTGATGCTTCATGAATTTGACGGGACTCCATATTACCTTGGCATTTTTCTTATCGGGGCGTACCAGGAAATTCTTGGAGACCTCCACAACCTGTTTGGTGACACAAATGCAGTGCATGTCGATGTGTCTGCTTCTGGTGAAGTTGTGCTGGACACGATCATCAAGGGAGAAACGGTTGCCGAGGTTCTGGATTATGTTCAGTTCCGCGGTCGTGATCTGATCAATCGCTTGCAGGCTGCCGTTGAAGTGGCTGTCCGCGAAAACAAGATTGATCATGTTCAGGCTGGCCAGTTTGTAAAGTTTTATGAAGAAGCCCTGAACGGATACACCTACCTGGAAGAACCAGACGGCGAGTGATTCATTCCTGCGTTTCACAAGGCTGCATGAATTCGCTGAGGGGTGATTATAGAATTCGCCGGCAGGTTAGTTCAACGAGAAGTGGCGGTGGGTAGGAGTACAACTCCGGCCGTTGACTTCAAGCTTTTTCACAAAAAAAATGACCCGCCATCATGTCTCGATTCCTGCTGATTGTGTGTTTCCTCGTAATCGTCACCGATGGTCGGAAATCGATAGGTGCTGATGACGCCCCCGCCCTCGCCCCCGCTCCGGCTGGAATGAAACTGGTTTATCAGCACGACTTCGAAGACAAGAATATCGATCGGTATGAACCAACAGATAAGTCCGCATGGACGCTGATCGAGCAGAATGGCAATCATGTTATTTCTCTGACAAAGAAAAACAGCGATTTCAAACCGCCGTTTCGGTCACCATTGAATCGGAATCTGATTCGTGACCTGAGAGTTTCCAGTTTTGTCATGGACGTGCGATTCCAGTCAACAATTGCTGACTACGATCACAGATCCCTCTGCTTGTTCTTTGGTTATCAGGACGATGCTCATTTGTATTACGTTCACTTCGGCAAAAAGGCGGATGATCATGCTAATCAGGTGTTCATCGTCAACGACGCGGCGCGAAAAAAGATTTCCACAAAGACAACTGCAGGAACTCCGTGGACTGACAGCTGGCATCGAGCTCGCATTGTTCGAGTCGCCGAGACAGGAGAAATCTCGGTATTTTTTGACGACTTGACGACTCCTGTGATGACCGCCACAGATAAGACCTTTGCCGAAGGTCGAGTTGGGTTTGGATCATTTGACGACATCGGCAATTTCGATGAAGTTCGGATTTACGTCGCAGAGTAGGTCACGACGATCAGTCCCACGGAGCGAGTAGAATGCGAACAAACCTCAGTGATAACTGACAATTCTTCCATTCGAGCGTCATCAACACCAAGCCGAACA
Organism: Planctomycetota bacterium; assembly: GCA_031424595.1. Lineage (GTDB taxonomy): Bacteria > Planctomycetota > Planctomycetia > Planctomycetales > Planctomycetaceae > SXXK01. The sequence continues at coordinate 1,885 of JANPHT010000522.1, read as the reverse complement.
ATAAGCGACGATTTCCAGACTGCCGCCGTCATGTCGTCGAGCAGCAGAAAACCGACGCCTCCGAACAGTCTCTTTCCTTCGATACCTTTTTGTCGTTCAAGTAGGTGTCGCACTTGTTCGGCAAGACTCCGGATCCATGCCCTCGTCAGAACGCTGCAGGCAAGAGTGATTGTTGGACTCACGAAGCTGATTCGATGCAGCGAAGGCTCACGCCTATTTCAAAGCCTCGGCTTCGGTTGAGGAAATGAGTAGGTCTTGATCGACATCGAGCGTCCGAAAATGTTGAGGCGAACTGAGGAACTCGCGCGAAGAAACATCGCCGTCCTGATTGCGGTCCATCCTGCGAAACCACTCGGGCCCAGTTAATCCAGAGACTCCAGGAAGAATCGCATCACCGCTCCCCATTTGCATGGTACCCATTTGCATGCCCCCATTTGAGCGGCGGAGTTCAGAACGCCCCAGTCCAAATGTCAGCAGGTACTCTGTTCCTAATTCCGTTTCTGCGAAAATGCCATCGCCGTTAAGGTCATATTTTTTCAGCACATTCGTCCCTGTACGAACTTCGCGAGCCGACAATCGACGGTCAGCGTTTGAATCAAGGAGTCCGAAAAGAGTCTTACCGTCCTGCTGCACAGTGACTTCAATCCGACTGGCCGCTGCCGTGAGGTTTTGCTCGACGAAGGAAAAGACTTCCTCGCGAGTCAGCATCTTATCTTCGTTCTGATCGACATCTGAAAAACTGCCCGTGGCTCCTGACTGTTGCATGGCGGCGACAATGCCAACGAACTCCATTTCATCGAGGTACTGATTTCGGTCATTGTCGATCATGACGAACGTCTGACCAAGAAAGCCCCGCGTAACGGCTCGATTATTGGCGCCACCACCACGGGCGACAATCTTAAGAGGAAGTCCATCAATCACAATTGTGGTCTGGCCGAAGGAGTCATCTGTGATGCGACAGAATGCAGTTGCACTCGGCATTATCGTCAGATCAATGTCGCTCGTATTTGCTCGGTCCGACAGACGCACATCGACCATCAGGTGAAAATCTGGCGTCGAAAGGTCAGAAAGCAGTCCTTCGATTGCGGTCACATTCAGAGTTTCGTCCAATAATTGCGATGTGTCGGATCGCAGCAATGCTGCCGTAATTGTTCTATCCTGACCGTAACGTTGAGCAATGCGTTCGGCAGCCAGTCTGATGGAAGCTGCGTCTGTGATATGAAAAAATGGAAGGTTTACGGCATCGGGAGTCACAGAAGCGTTCAGGCTGCGAGGATCTCGGTATGGCAATAATTCCGAGACGCTGAATGTTTCGTCATTGTCCAAATCTCGAAATCGGAGTGTTCGAAATGCTGCCAGCAATTCTTCATCTGAAATGGCAGCATTTTGGTTGTTGTCAATCAGCGAGGCGAGTCGAACAGCATCATCCGATGATTGTGGTTGCGCGATCAGATCGAACACCTTTGGCAGTCGCTGACTGAGCCAGACAGCAAACTCCTTGATCCCCACGTCAGTTGCAGTCACCTTGTCGGGCGATGTTGGCTCAGTAATCATTGCAGACAGTATCTCGTCCGGACCAGAGATCGCACTGAGGCGTCGGATGTTGTCAGTGAGCAGTTCCAGTTCCTTTGCCTCAAGCCGACCATTCTTATCACGATCGAGTTGTGTTGCCAAAAACTTGCCAACCCAGGTGCGATAGGGGATTTTCGCCACTGAGATTCTAACGTCTGCGAACACTGGTCCGGAAGGAGCCATGATGATCATTGCCGCATGGTCTGCACCGGCCGCTTCAGTGGCTTTTTTTTGGCCAGATGACTCAGTTGTGAATGCAAAGCAAAGTGTGCTAATGGCTAAAGTGCGAGCGACTTGTACATGAATCGACATA
>JANPHT010000521.1:0-3343 GCA_031424595.1 Planctomycetota bacterium | reverse complement strand
GCATGAAGGCGCTCACGCAGCTGATTATTCAGGGTACTCAGATTTCTCGCGACGGGTTGCAGCGGCTTCAGACGATGCTTCCCAACTGTCGCATCTATCGAGGCAAGTATGATCCTCGACGTAACACCGTTCGACGTATTCTGCAGGCGGGCGGCCGCGTCGTCGTGTCAGCACCCGGGGCACCAACTTTGGACGTCACAGATTTTTCCGCATTGCCGGATGATTTTTCTGTGCTGACGATCGATCTGACTGGCGTTCGTCAATTGTGGCTCAGTGAGTTGGCATTGCATGATGCCACCGATGTCGTTCTGAAGGACTCTGGAGTTTCACCCAGCGACGTTGCAAAACTCGGCAGCTATTTTCCGCTGCTGACGTCGGTCGATTTGAGCGGCACGTTGCTGGATGACGCAACCTGTCAGCCACTCGCGTTGCTCAAGTCGGCTCGCTTCTGCGACATGACGCGTACGCGAATTACCGACAAAGCAGGCAAACGTTTGCAGCAGTCACTACCGGCTTGTGAATTCCGCTGGGGCACCCCTGCACCAACGCCGGATCGCGCCGTCGCGCTCTGGGCACTGGCTCAGGGTGCCGGATTGAGTGTTGAAGGAAAACCGAGCCAGCCCTGGATTTCCATCGCCGATGCTGAAGCCTTGCCTGCTGCCGATTTTCGGATCAAGCATCTCTGGAACATCCGCATATCATCGCCGGACGATCTGGATCGCGTCGGGAGTTTGACTCACCTCGAAAATCTCCATTTTTCAAACGAGCATCGTCTTTCGGACGATGGCGTGTCACGGATTGCTCGATGTAAATCTCTCTCGATGATTCATTCCGGATGGGGTGACAATTTGGGGCTGACAGATTTGTCTCTCCGGATGCTGTCGGAGCAGAGAAATCTGCAGCATTTAGCGCTGGCGAATGGGCGATTTTCTGACGTGGGATTCATGTCACTGGGGAATCATCCGGAGACGAAGTTGCTGATCATCGGCAGTGCGACTCCGACAATGTCAGAGCGCATTGGTTTAGCAATTCTGCAACGGTTTCCTCACGTGGAACACCTGCATCTGTATGGGTGGACTGAGACACTGAATCGTGCCGCTCTGATCTCATCGATCGCATCTCTCAGGGAATTGCAAGTGCTTGATACAGGTATTCTGATAAACGATCTGACCATTCGATTACTAGAGAATCATCCAAAACTGAAGTTCCTGGAGATCGGCAGCGAGCTTGAGGTGCGAACTGGCTTTACGGACATGGGAATGCGATCGCTTCCGAAAATCCCAAACTTACGGCAGGTGAATCTGCAGAATCTTCAAATCACAGATCGTGGCGTGGAGTCCCTGCTGGAGTGCCCAAAAATCGAAGTCGTGAAACTAGGCGGTTCCAAAGCGACGATGAAGTCGGTTCAGAAGCTGCGTGAGAAGTTTCCGGAAATCACCGTGACTGGTGCCCCGCGTCACTTCGCTGCAGAAAATACGATCCGCATCGGAGGCCGCCTTGTCATCAGAGATAAGTCAGGAAATCCACAGACCGTGGAGTCCGTCGAATCGATTCCCGGCGCAGACTTTGAAGTAATTGAACAGGATCTAACTGGCTGCACATGGACAAAGTATTCTGAACCGCCTGAGTTCTGGGAAAAAATTCCCTGGGCGTTCAATGAGGCGAAGAAAATCGTTCTGAAGGATGCCGAATTTCTGAATGGCCAGTGCGTCATCACAATCGGAAAGAACGGTTCGAACTGGACACATCTGGAACACCTCGACCTGACCAACGCTCGCGAGTGCTCATTGCTTCAGCTTCAGTCACTTGCGAGCATCAGAACTCTTAAAGTGCTGATCATCAAAGGCATTCCACTTAACGCTGCGGGCATCCGCCAACTCTCCCAGAAGCTCCCCGGCTGCCGCATCGAATGGGACGGCGGCGTGGCGGGCACAAATTGAGAAGCAATCAAAGACAAAGCGAGTGACAAAGCCACATTGGAATTTCGGAGAGGTGAATAATACACGTTGGACGCTCTGGTGTGGGCGACGAATGGCACTTAGTTATCCCGCAAGTTATTGATTCACAACAACATACGGCGACGTCCCTCTCTTGCGTATAATGCTGCCTGCGACAGCACCATAAGCGGCAAGGAGGCCAACGATGGAAAGTTTCAACTACGGTCGAACATTGCAGCAGTTCAGGTTCCTGAGGCAGCAATTTCTTCAGGATGGCAAGCTGCCTTTCACCAATGTTTTGACGGTCGAAACGATCACTCACGCACTTGAGAAGATTGATACCTGCTGGAAGGACAGAATCTACACGCCTCTGGTCACTCTGTGGGTGTTTCTTGGCCAGGTACTGAGTGCAGACCATTCGTGCCGCGCCGCTGTTGCTCGGCTGATCGCACATCTTGTCTCGCAGGGAGACAGCGCCTGTTGTCCTGAAACCGGAGCCTACTGCCAGCCCAGAAAACGACTGCCGGAAAAGTTCTTTTCGACTATGGCCTGTGAGGTCGGAAGGAATCTGGACGCAAACGTTGATACGGGGTGGTTGTGGAAAGGTCGTCGTGTCTACATGTTTGATGGATCAACCGTTTCCATGCCTGACACGCGGGAGAATCAACAAGAGTATCCACAGGTTTACAATCAGAAGCCGGGCCTCGGTTTTCCGATTGCCCGTATCGCAACCATCATTTCGCTCTCCTGTGGTGCGATCCTCAGCGTGGGTGGACCTCGTGATGCTGAAGCAGCGGGGCATTGATTCCGTAACGCGGCTGAACAAAGCGCGACGGACAGCCGACTTTCGACGAGGTAAGCGTCTTGGCAAAGATGATCACATCGTTCAGTGGCCCAAACCAACGAAGCCCCGCTCGATCGACTCAGAGATCTACAGATCGCTTCCGGATAATCTGACTGTCAGGGAAATCCGCGTGAAAGTCGAACAGCCAGGGTTCCGTACGAGGAGTGTCATCGTCGTCACGACGTTGCTTGACCCTGAGGAGTTCAGCATGAGTGATTTAGCAACCATTTACCGCGAAAGGTGGAACAATGAGCTCGATCTTCGCGCAATAAAAGTCACCCTTCAGATGGACATCCTGCGATGCAAAACACCTGAGCTCGTTCGCAAAGAGATCTGGACTCACATTCTGGCTTACAATCTCATTCGCACGATCATGGCTCAGGCCGCCGACACGCATAAGATCCCGCCCCGCTCCATCCGTTTCAAAGGAACCCTTCAAACACTGGAGGCATTTCAACCTCTGATTGCTTACCAGAACGGCCGTGGCTCAGACCACCAGGATATGCTGTATCATCAGTTGCTTGAAGGCATTGTGGTGCATCGAGTTGCCGATCGACCGGAT
>JANPHT010000520.1:0-3768 GCA_031424595.1 Planctomycetota bacterium | reverse complement strand
CCGATCCGTGGTTGTCGATTCACAGTTGGTGGCTAACAAATGGATCTGTGAAGAACTTGCGTGTGCTCGGTGATCCGGTCATCCCGAACGAAGTGAAACTGATCACGCCGGATCTCGCAGGCTGGGTGGCGTACTTCGATGAATCTGTCGGAGGGCAAGGCGCAGACTGGTTCGCCACAGACTCGCGGGAACTCGGCGAAACAGCACTCCGCCAAAAGGAACTCGGCAAATCAACCGAACTCGTCAGTCCTCGTCGGCCCGATCGAGTCGGCACGTTCAGCCAGAGTCTGATTCGATACCATCGCCCGATGGCTGAAGATGGCACGATTGAGTACGAATTCTTCTATCAGCCCGGGCAGTCACTCGTGCATCCGACGCTGGATCGGCTGTCGCTGATGCTGAATCCCACAAGCGTTGATGTACACTGGATTACCGATGGTCGCCACGATCCTACATCGCTTAGACCTGACAATGTGACCGCGGAACCTCAGAATCAGAAGCATAAAGGGCTGTTGCCATTCAAGCCAGACGAATGGAACTCACTGGCGTTGACGGTGCGAGATAACACCGTCGATGTGACGCTGAATGGTACGCTCGTGTTTTCGCGGGAACTCGAGCCAAACAATCTGCGTACGTTTGGATTGTTTCACTATGCCGACCAGACAGAAGCTCGAGTCCGCAACATTCGCTGGCGCGGCGATTGGCCGAAGGAACTGCCTGCACCGCTGAAGCAGGAGCTTGCGAGTGATGAAGTCGAAAAATTGATCGGTGACCCCAATGCGTTGCCACTTGTCTTCGAACATGACTTTAGCAAGGGCGTGCCATCAGGCTTGTTTTCCGTTGCTGGTGAAAAATGGGAAGAGAATCTCAAGCAGGTTCAGAATGGCGCCCAGTTGAGGCGTCCCGGTGGCGAGTATGTCAACTATTCCATCGTCTCACCGGTTTTGCTGACCGGAGATTTCGATATCACGGCCAGTTTCGAAGATTTTGCTACTCAAACGGAGCTCGATTATGGGGAAGGCAATATCCAACTCGCGGTGACTCTTGATGATGACAGGTCCCGAGAATGCTTTCTGTTTCGCAAAGTGTTCGGCGTTCCTCCCGACACGCGCGAGCAATTGATTCAGGCAGCGATTTTTGAGAAGCGAGGCGGGGAGACTCAATATCTCTTCTTCGACAACCCGCCCGAAGAATCGAACACCGGAAGAATGCGGCTGATTCGGCGAGGCATCAAGTTGTCCTATCTTTACGCGGAGGATGATTCGACTGAGTTTCGTCTGATCCATACAGAGCCCGTTTCTGATGCCGATGGCACGGTAAAACTTATTGTCGGGCAACACAAATCCGGATTCTCGCAAACCGTCTGGAAGAAGTTATCGGTGCAGGCTCAATCATCCTTTGGCGGGCCGGAGCAGTCCCTGAAGTCCGTTGCGTTGCTCGACGAAGAACGCTCCTCGCTGCCAGCCGAGCGTGTCTACGACTTCGCAAGGCCAACGCCTGTCGCCGGTACGGCTGGTCTCGGTCCGTTCGATGTGTGGAGTCACACGAACGCGACCTATTCGCAGGACAAGGATGGACTGACGATTACGGTCCCAGGCAGCGAAAACTGGCAGGCGGCCGGCTTGGTTCCTAGATTGGCTCTGGACGGGGACTTCGACATTTCGCTGGAGCTGGATGTTGCACACATGGAACCGTGCAAGATGGGCGACGAATCCGTCGTACTGCTGCAGGCGGAGTTCAACGACAAACGTAAATCGAACAGCGAAGTCAAGTTTTCGATTCACCACGGTGGTGATCGAAAGGCGGAAACTCAGCAGCGTCGCATCCGTGGCGACGGGACGTTTAACTATCAGGAAATCGTGTCTCGCCCGGAAACCACCGCCAGCCTGCTCAGACTGGCTCGCCGAGGCGACGTGATCTATCAGATTTTCCAGGGCGAACCCGATTCGCCTCCTCAGATTCTGGGTGCGATGAAAATGGGAACAGATCCGGTCCCGCTGGGACTGCTTCGAGCGTTGATTCACACGGGTGGAGACAATCGTAAAACAGTCATCAGGTTTAAGTCCTTTCGCATTCAGGCCGAGAAGATTGTGGATGGCTAACGTCAGCATTTTGATACACTCGCCGCAGGGCAAAGTGAATACTGCCAGACTTTGACTGGACGACGAACATGTTTCGTTTATGGGCGATGAAATATTTCAGCCAATTCATTTTGATTTTGCTGATCGCTATAAAAGTGGCGAGCGGTCAGTCACAAGGCGAACCATTCGCCGTACAGCCAGCGCAACGGAATACGGTCAAGCAGCCCATGCAAGGCACGATCGGCGTTCTCTTTGAGGAAACTGTCCTCGCCGACAACACGGACCATATTGTCGACAACTCGATTTCGCTCCCGGTTGATCAACGATACAGGACTCTGACAGACTGGGTGTTGCCATCGCAGAGCCATGACTCAATTCGGCTCACAGCCCATTTCGCATCCGATACTACTCGAAACACTGAGCGTCGTGCGACAGACCAGCTTGTCTCATCTGTGTTCGATTTGATTGCAGCGGAGAAAGTGTCAGGGCGAGTCGCTGACCTCCGCGAGCGAACCGTCGCGATTTCAAGTCAGACTGAATTCCAGCAACGAGCCCGGCTGGCCCTGTTGACTCTGATAAATATCGCCGACGATGACTTCGCCGCGGCGAGTGAAGCGATGAATGATCTTTACGACCGGCATCGCAGACTTGTGTTTGTCGATCTACAGGATCGGTGGCCAGAGACGCTTGTTGTGGCGGAAGCGATTCATCATGCGCAACTTCGCGAACCGACCGAAGAGATTCTTCTTCGGATGCTGCAGCAACAGATTCGATCAGTAAAGAACAACGGCCCGGATTCGTGGGATCGTTTGATTCCGTCATTGCTGGGGCAGTTGAGTCTCTACAAGCAAACGGTACTGCAGGTGGTAAAGTTCGGCGACGCGCCACGCATGCACGAATGGTTTCCAGTGAGTGCCCGGGATTTTGGGACGCATGGTCTCGGCTTCCCCGTTGCACATTGGGACTGGGACGGAAAATCGGTCCGACTGCTGTCCCACCACAACAATGATTACCTGTATTTTCGCAGCCCGCTCACCGGCCATTATGAGATTGAATGCGAGTCGACTGGTTTTGACTATCGTGAAGCTCAATTGCTCGTCGCTGGTACGTGGGTCGTCCCCGCATTTTCGCACGACGCGTATTCTGCGGGTCACGTGGGCAGTGAACTGCCGATCGGAAAGATCAGTCCGCGATTGTCCGAGATCACCGATTGGATGCGGCTTAAGGCCAGGGTCAGAGACAACCGCTGTTCGTTTTTCGTCGATGGTCGATTGTTGCATGAGGAGACTTTGCCAGTCGGCCGTGATCCATGGCTTGCGATCCGGGTGCCTTTTTCGACCTATGGTCGAGTTCGGGATCTCTGCATTACAGGAAACCCGGTGATTCCTGACACGCTCAGGTTGTCAGACAACAATCAGCTTCACGGCTGGACCTCATACTACGGCGGCGGCATCGGTGATCGAAGTGAACATGATTGGTGGCATGAAACCGACGCGTCGGGAATTGGCATGATCGTGGGGCTCAATACGGCATCGAGATCCGGGACTGCCAAAGAAAGTCTGCTGCAGTATCAACGTCCTGTAATGGAAGATGGTGAGATCGACTACGAATTCTTCTTTGAGCCAGAAACGTCACACGTCCATCCTGCGATTGGCCGCGATGTCCTGCTGCTTGATCCCGAAGGCGT
>JANPHT010000519.1:0-8474 GCA_031424595.1 Planctomycetota bacterium | reverse complement strand
GGTGCTATGGCAGTTGGTGCTTTTGCGGTTGGTGCAGTAGCAGTTGGTGCTGTAGCGGTTGGTGCTGTGGCGGGCGGTGCTGTGGCGGGCGGTGCTGTAGCGGTTGGTGCTGCGGTCGCTGGATCGCTCTTCGTCGTCTCGGTGCTTGTGACAACAGGTGCTTCAGCTTTTGAGGCGTCAACCGGCGGTGCTGGTTCGATCAGTTTTCGATCGCGTAACACGTCACCCAACATCAACTTCCACAGTCCCGCAGCATCGCGTAGAGTCACGAATCGGTTTGTGACGCTAACGATCTCAACGGTGATCTCTGAGACCGTCAGTTTTTCACCGACTTTCAATCGATCCGTTTTGCCAGTTCCCTTGTTTCTGAACCAGGCAAACCAGACATCGTCCTTTGCAATGGCCGCAGACAGTAAGGTCAACGACGCGTTGTCGTCCTGAACATCAATATTGATCTTCCCCGTAACGGATTGGGGCTCTTCGCCGGAGTCGGTCACCTTGATTTCAACGTCGTATTTCCCTGGACTAAACGTACGAGCCGGAGTCCATTTCAGTTGCCCGGTCTTTGCATCGATCGACAATCCTTCTGGTGTGCCACTGCCAAGGGAATACGTCAAAGATTCGCTCGGGCCATCGTCTGTGGCCGTGGCGATTGACGTGAATTCCCGACCAATCACGGCGATCGCAGACTCGGCCATCTTCAATTGCGGCGGAGAGTTAATCGCTTTGATCGTGATCGTGAGTTTTGAGTCCAGCTTGACGTCCGCGATACCTGGCTGAGTCACTAAGACCGTAGCCATGAATTCTCCGAAGGCCAGCTTTGCATCGGGCTTCCACAGAAACTCACCTGTTTTGGCGTCAATAGACATCCCTTCTGCGGCGTCGGCGAGTGCGAATTTCGGTTCACCGAGATCCGGATTAAAGCTTTCCGCACGGGCTGTGAATTTTACCTCTTCTCCCGGTTTGATTGTCTTATCCGAAACGCCGGCCAAACGAGGATTCCACGACTTCGGCGGCGAAGGAATTACAAACGGCGACGATTTTACGAAGTCAGCATACTGCTCAACCGTCTTGTCCTTACGATCCCATGCGACAGGCAGCAGTTCGACAATGGCAGCGACCTCATGCGTGGCCGCTTTTGTGCCATTCATTTCACGCTGGACTTTCCACTCTTTTCCCTCAATGCCATCAACTCTCAGCAACTCTCGATCAATACGAATCAGGAATGGTTCAAACGGATCCCACGTTGGAAAGGCCTCATTCGGTGCGACAGTCAACTGTGTCGCAGAGTCAGTCGCTTTTATGGACAGCGTTGAACGAGGCAGCAACTCTTTCTTGTCGTCGCCACCCACAACGCTCATACCTTCAGCCGTAAATGAAACAACAAGCCTCGGATTTCCCTGCGCTCCCGGACTGTCAATCTTCATCCCGGAAATTCGATGCAACATGTTTGCCTGATCGAAGAGGAACAAAAACCGAGTCAGCCCCTGAAGGTCTGTTTCCGCCTTCTTGACTTCAACGGAGACTGTGCTGAATTCTTTCTGCGACGACCGTGATCCCGGGACCACATCGAAGCCCGATCCGGAAAAGCCACAAAGCCGCGTCAATTCGTAGACCCACTCACGATACAGTCGCTGAGCATCATCAACGTCCTGAGGCAGACTGATTCCCTTCCAGTCCTCCAGATTTCTCTGGGCGACCTGCAAGTTAAGTTTATCGCGGGCCAATGACTCGCTGCTCGCTTCAGCCTGTGTCAGTTTCTTTTGAAGGTCCCGTATCGGCTTCATTACAAAACCGTCAACAGTTGACCGGAGGCTGTAGACAGCGACGACGGCCCCGAGTCCCATCGCCAGCATTTTTGTACGTTGCTTAGCATCCATCGAACCGAATTCCACTTATAATGACGAATCTTTGATTCCCAAACCTGTCTGACCGCATTTCAGCACAATTGCATTCAGGATTTTTTCTCACTTTGATCAGACGACTCTGCCAGGAAGACATCCAGAATAAACTTGTACGTATAGTCCTGTGATACAGCCGACGCACGCTGGTCCAGATCCGGAGGTTTGACACCATAGCCGGCATCTCGCAGCTTTCTTGCCAGTTCGTTGATGTCCGTGTCCGATTTCGCATAGCCTTCCAGCTTGATACTGCCAATACCACCTCGCTGAATGGTGTTTAGCTGGAAGTTGTCAACGAACAGCCGGTCGGTCGCCGGAAGGATGGCTTTGAGTCGTACAATTTCATCCAGCCATTCGATATCCCGATCGACCCACTCGCCGACTTTGCCAGCCATGAGCAGATCTTTTTCGCCTGCGTCGAGCGCTTCTTTGATCTCGCCGTTCTCTCCTTCAATCAACGCCAGGTCGGCCGACAGCTCATTGACTTTGCCTTGTCGCCAAAAATAACCACCGGCAGTCACCACAAGTCCCGCGAGGCATGCAAGCAATATCTTGACGCGACGAAGATCTTTTTTCTCCGGCGCTTTCCGAGGGTTGATCAGATCAACCACTTCGATGTTACTCTGGCCAATTCCAACAATCGCTCCCGCGATTGTCACCACATCGGCGGTCGCAATGCCCTCAGGAAGGATGCCCGAAATGAACGACGACGCTGGGTCAATCCGTTCAATGCGAGCCCCATCCAGTCGTGCGGAGATCTGATCCGTGACGGCCGACGTCACTTCCGGGGAACCAATCAGGATGACCCGATCAATCTTGTGGTCACCGAGAATCTCAGCGGCCGACATCCGAGCCCTGGTCAATTCTGCACGAATTGTCCTCTCAATTGACTCCAATGATGTCCATGAACTGCCGATGTGGGAAAAGACAACCGACGTCCCTCGCACAAAAGTCAGCTCAATAAAATCTCTCCGCATCACAGCGACGACATCAACCTTTCCTGGTTCGGCCGTCTCATGCAGCACTCCTGCCCTGGCCGCCGCCTGAGCCACGCAGTAAGCACTCACGCGAACTTCGGACAGTTCCAGTCCCGCATCGTTCAACGTTCTACGAGCCACCGCTACCTGGTCGCTTGGCACAGTGACCAAAAGGACATCGCGAGTAGCACTGCCCGGTTGGATTGGCAGTGGCGTAAAGTCCATGCAGACAGATTCCACGGGAACCGTGAGTTTCATCGTCGCCTGCATGCGAATCATGTCCGCAATCTCGGCATCGGGGACTTGCGGTAGCTGAATCCGATGAATCGTGACCAGTTGGCGAGGAAACACGACGGCCACCGAAGCACGCTTGCGGTCAGTTCCGCTTGGAAACAACTGCTTTAGCTGATCCACAAGGGCGAGCGTATCATTTGATTCGCCTTGGCGTTCCAGAATCCTTACGAACCGAAATTTAGCTTTTGCACCGTCTGCGGCACCTTGGGCAACAACCAGTCGATCACGATCCCACTCGATGAATTTGTCAACCATTGATTTTGACCCGTTTAGCAACTCAAGCGGCGTTCAACACACGACGACCCGTAATTCATTGAACCCCGCAAACCGGTTAGTGGTGCCGCAGTCTGGCAGAAACAAGAATAGGTTCCCTATGTTAACAGCCTTGTGTCAGATTTTGCGGATTTTTCCCGTTTTGCGGTACTCTTTCTGGGCTCCTCAGCGTTGGATCAACACCTGACGAGGTACAACTTCGCAGTCGATTTCACCAAACAACCAGGCATTGTAAGTCCCCAACACCCAGCAAAATCCGCCGAAAACCTGTGGCGATGATCCAGTAGAGTCTTCGGTTCTGTCCGGAAAGTCGTTGACATTCCTGCGAAACAGGAAACCCTTTCACGGCATCGATTTAGGCTTGTTCCAAACAACGTCCGGACTATCGATCGAGCCAAAAAATACGACTGGAATCAGTTTTTGGAAACCGCTATAAGCCTCTTTCGGGAAGATCGAGCGTGGCCGTTTGGCTGCGTTTGATTTGAAGACTGTTCTTGGTTCTTAATGTTCTTTCCTGCAAGGAAGCAGGGGACTTTTAGAATTCGAGCCAGCAGGACGTCAGATTTTCGCTGCGAAATTCGCAGATCTTCGTGTCATCGGAAGGAGTCCGATGGTGAGATTCGTCATCGCCATTGCCTGCGTTTCAGTGCTAGTCCCTTCATCGTCCGCGATTGCTCAATCGAAGACCTCAGGAGCTAAATCGGCGCCTGTGACCAATCGCGGTCTTCCTGCGTCTGGCGGGAAATCCGCGGCAGGTGGATTGGCGACTCGTCAGGTGAGCCGCAGTCAACTCTCGGAAGAACCTTCAGCAGCAGCGGAAGGTGAACCAAAAGCCGCTGATGGCCAGGGTGCCACGGTTGAGTTGAAAAATGACATTCTCAAGCAGCAGGCACCTGCAATGGATCCGCAGCTTGTGAAAGAGCTGGATCGGATTCTGGAGTTCTGGTCTGCGGCCAGTGAAGATATTCAACGTCTGCAGGGAAAACACTTCCGGATCGTCTACGACACGGCTTTCGAAGTGGAGAAACAGTCGGAAGGCGAATTCGCGTACGAGAAGGCCGACAAGGGACGAATTGACATCAAACCAGTTCAGGTCACTCCTCAGTTGATTGCCGCTCGTGCAAAAGAAGCGGCGGATGCAAAGGCCGCGAAGCGTCGTTCTCAGGTTCGACTTAAGAAGGACGGCACACCGTACGATCTTGTCCTCGAGCAGCCTGAGCAATGGAGCTGCGACGGACAGCGAGTCTACAGTGTTGATATGGAAAAGAAGGAAGCCGTCGTCGCCAATCTGCCTGCCGACATGCAGGGCAGGAATATCATGAACAGCCCGCTTCCTTTCCTGTTTGGATTGCCTCCTGACAAGGCCAAGCACAGATTCACAATCTTCTTTACCGGAAGTAAGTTTGATCCAGCGTCGGGCAAGGCGTATTTGACGATTTTCCCACGCCTTCCCCAGGATGCCCAGAGCTGGCGACAGGCCGATGTCATTCTGGATCTGAAAGAGTTCCTGCCCGTCGCTGTACAACTGTTGGATCCGGCTGGCACCAAGATTACAGTCTATAAGTTTCGTGACTTCAAAAAGAATCAGAAGTCTCTGGCAGAATTCCTTGGCGGGAATCCAAAGACCCATTTTACACCCGATTTGCGTGATTTTCAGGTGCAGATCATTGGCGATGAAAAGCCGCCGGAGATCTCGGGAAAACCTGATCCGAAGTTAGCAACAAACGATGCTGTTGAGGCTGGTTTGGCAAATGTCAGTGGTATGAAGCACGACGACGCTGTGAAGCAATTGCAACGTCAGGGTTTGAAGCGACTGAAAGGTGACCAACAGGCCAACCAGATTGTGCTTGAGGCCGGGCCGCCGGCGACGAGTCCCGAACAGGTTTTCACTGTCCGATCTCAAGAGCCAGCACCCGGGACACCTTTGAAGCCCGGGATGAAAGTCAAGTTGTCGATCTGGACCGATCCCACGACTTCAAACAACTGATCTAATGCGACGCTGTCTCGCGGCCTTTCAAACCCCCTTGCGGTACGATGACTGACGCCTGCAGCGTTCGTTTGCAAAACTCGCCATACCAGAGTAGGGCAACCATCCCTGGAGGCAAGTCTCAAAAAAGCGTATGCGGCGGCCGATCAAATTCCAGCCACTTCGCTAATTTTGTTTGTTCGATGGACCCGTGACATCGCTCGAGCGTGTGGAAAGCCTGGACCCGCAGCAATCCAGCCATACCACCTCCGGGCCCGGAGGCTTGTCGGTTTCTGGTGTCGCCTCTTCGGGGCTTAAACCTTGGCACGAGCAATCATTCAACTGCAGGAGTCTTTCCTGAGCTTCGGTACAGGAAAGCCCGGAATAAATAAAATTGTATCTCAGGTGTTGTCCGCTGGCTTTCGCCGCTTGTTGTTGAATTCGCAAAGCAGGGTCTGCCAGCGGAACCGGAGTCACTTTGGAACTCTGACGTCCATACGAACGAAACAACATCGTTAACCCCGCAAAGCATTCAAAAACAAAGTATTTATCAACTGCCATGGCCCCGCCGGTTTGAAAAGGTTTTTTTTTTGAAACGTAGTAAACGTGCATGAATGGTGCACAGCATGGCATCATTGATAACTTGGAAACTCGTTGTGACAAAAAAACTCACCCGGCTTCAGGAATGTCATGGATACACCCTGGCGGAATCCGAGCTGCAACGGTTGTAACAGTTGTGACGACAATTCTTCGCGTGGATAATGAGATTCGGTACTGAACTCCCAGACGGAGGCGGGAATTCCCTAGTCCCCGCCGATCCGTTTGAGCGGGTTTTCCCGGGAATGCAGAATGTGCAGTGTGGATGGGGTTCGCGACATCGCCCTACGACCTTCAGTGGCATGGGTTTCCATGTGCCACTTGTACAAGTGAGGTTGTTGCAGGAGACTGATGCTGCCGCCACGCGTTGTCTTTATAAATCGACCCACTGAAGCTCACGGTATCCACTTCGCGAGGAATCCACGCATTATGAACACCCGGTTTCGCTTGAGGCCGAGCATGCATCTGCGTAGACCTCAGGATTTCCAGCACGTCTACGATTCGGGTGAACGTGCGGGGGATGGGCATCTGCTGGTTTTTGCTTTGCCAAACGCGATTGCGGAGACTCGAATCGGGCTAAGTGTTTCTAAAAAACATGGTTCGGCTGTTAGCAGGAATCTGAAACGCCGTCGTTTGAAGGAAGCATTTCGCCTGCTGCAACACGAGATTCCCACCGGTCTGGATCTGGTACTCATTCCTCGACAGCGCAATGATTCAACACTGGCCGATTTTCAGTCTTCCCTGGTTTCGATCGTTGTGCGGCTTGCCAAAAAACTGGCTCGCAGAAACTCCGAATCATCAGAAACTGGCGCTGGGTAATGTGCGACAACAAGAATTTGGAGGACGGTGATCAGGCCAGTCATTCGCCAACCCCAGGGAAAGCGCGAGTGCTCCCGATTGTGATCACGAGTGTTCCAGGCGTGGAATCCGGAATGCGATTTTGGTTTCGTCGTGTTATCCAACTGCCTGGTGTTGCAGCGATTGGCATGGTTCAACTTTATCAGTATCTGATCAGTCCGCTGCTTGGTCGTACCTGCCGCTTCTATCCGTCGTGCAGTCAGTATTTCATCTTGTCAGTGCAGAAATTTGGACTCCTCCGCGCTCTCTGGAAGGGGACTTGTCGAATTTGTCGATGTCACCCGTGGAATTCCGGCGGCTATGATCCTCCGTAGCATGTCAGCCGTAATACATTCGGCACTCGGGGTGGACGGAAGTTGGCGGAAATCCGAATGCGATTGGCGAACAGGCCAGACGGAAGTTACTCTTCAGGCAGTTAATTACGGAGTCGCAGCGTTCGTGAGAATTCTGCTGGCGTTTGAAAGGCTCCGGCACTTTGCTCGTGGCAAATTCGGTTATGGAACATCGACGATTTTGATTCCTGAATCGCAAAGGCGGAATCCAGATGCAGGACACGAACTTCTCAAGGGGATTGCCGTTTCATCGCTACTCCAGGCGTGCCGCATTGCAACGAACGGCCGCAGGTTTTGGTACGCTGGCCATGTCGTCGATGTTGGCACAAGCATCCAGCACTGCAGAGGCTGCAGGTGTCGTCGCTCCCTTGGGTCCCTTGGCTCATCACGTCGCGAAAGCGAAGCGAATTATCTTCCTGTTCATGAGTGGCGGGCCGTCGCAGGTTGACACCTTTGATCCAAAGCCACTGCTGACTCGTGACGATGGAAAACCATTGCCATTTGCCAAGCCCGAGATTCAGTTTAACTCGACGAGCAATCTGCTCAAATCTCCCTGGCGATTTCGTCAGTATGGCGAAAGCGGTCTCTGGGTCAGCGAACTCTTCCCCAG
Organism: Planctomycetota bacterium; assembly: GCA_031424595.1. GTDB lineage: Bacteria > Planctomycetota > Planctomycetia > Planctomycetales > Planctomycetaceae > SXXK01. Next base: position 666 of record JANPHT010000519.1, on the reverse strand, counting down.
GCTGGCGGCGCACGTTGACGATCTCTGTATGCTGCATTCGATCCATGGTACGAATCCGGCGCACGGCGGCGCGGTGATGAAGCTGCATACGGGCAGCGACAACTTCGTTCGACCAAGTATGGGTTCTTGGGTCAGTTATGGCCTTGGCACTGAAAACTCCGGTCTTCCCGCCTTTGTAACGATTTGTCCAACACTGGCATTCGGCGGGATCAATAACTGGAGTTCCGCTTTTCTGCCTGCGACGTATCAGGGAACGGCCATCGGCAACGCCAGCATTCCGTCGGAAAAGGCCCAGGTGAAGTTCATTCGTAACTCGCGGCTGTCCCGGGAAATGCAGCAGCTCCAGCTTCAGCGACTGGAGAAAATGAATCGCGATCACATGGCACGCTCAGGAGCGGAAGCCTCACTGGAGGCGCGCTTGAAGTCATTCGAGTTGGCTTTTCGGATGCAATCGGAATTGCCCAGGGTGGAGGACCTTTCCACAGAATCCGCAGCGACTCATCGTCTGTACGGAATGGATAATCCCGTGACGGCAAACTTTGGTCGAATGTGCATGATGGCTCGTCGATTTGCAGAAGCCGGTGTACGCTTTATACAGGTGACCCATAACGACGACAAAGTGCAGTGGGCCAATTCCATTTACCGGTTCGATCTTCTCGCCCCGGC
>JANPHT010000518.1:0-7914 GCA_031424595.1 Planctomycetota bacterium | reverse complement strand
CGCTGCCAGAGCGGCCACACGATCGGATTCCTGTTTTCGAATCAGGTTCCACAGGATTCGCCCCAGCAGAAAAAACAGGCCCAGCAGAAGCAAACCCAGACCGAGCAGACCTGTTTCCAGCGCCAGGTGAATATACGTGCTTTCCGCGTGCGAAAAGGTCACGTCCAGAAAACTGGCGAGGTCATCCATATAAACGGGGTAGACAAACCGATGGCTTCCCACGCCTGTTCCAGTCACCGGGAAAGCCTGAATGGCCGCAATGTCGGCCTTCCAGATGGAACGTCGAGCATTCAGTCGGTCGATCTTGTCCGCATCTCCGGACGCCAACTGACCGACTCGTTCTTCAACGCTTTCATTTCCGGAGAGCGCGATTCCTCCAATCGCAATGAGTGCCAAAGCCAGCATCACAAAGGCCAATGACGCTCGAACGCGACCGCACTTCCAAATGCCCGCAAGACTAACGCAACAGGCCAGTCCGCCCGAGATCATTCCGCCCCGTGACAGGGATAACATGATCGCAAGCACGATCCCGCCAGTCGCACAGATCAACAGCAGCATTTTCGGATCGACGAATCGGCCAAAGTTGGAATGATTGCCATGAGCCGCCCCGATGGAGCGTCGGCGAAGGCTTTGAGCAGACTCCGCTGGCAAACGATCGGCCAGCATCCACCAGATCAGCGGACCGATGGACAAGGAAAGAAACTGCGCAAAATGATTGCGATTAGTAAACGCACCTTTGAGAACTTCGCGAGTACCGGTAAACGGATGGCGGTAAAACCAGAAGAAGCGATCGTTGGACATCACCAATTGCAGGACTGAAAAAACGGCCATCAGAAGTCCGGAAATTCCGACCAGCTTCAAGACCAGATAACAGTCCTTTTCTGTTGCCAGCCGTTGAGCCAACACAACGGCAATGACGCCGTAGGCCAGCAGCATGAAAAACGCGTGTTGCGTTTCTGAAGGATACAAGCTGGCTGTTTTCCACGGGAAAAACGTGGCATCTGCGGCTTCAGCATTTTGCCAGACTGGCAATAGGCGTTCATATTCGCCTGAAAGAGTCGCCAACACATTCGGACTGACAGGCAGCGTCTGGAACCAGACCAGCAGCAGTCCCACAATAACAAGCGGTTCAATGGCAGTCAGAATCAGCCGGCCACCAGTTCGGATCCGATGCAGGCTCCAGACAAATCCCAGGGCCATGGCCAGGGTAATAAGAGTTCGATGTCCCCAGGCTTCCCGCCCGCCCATGATAAACGGAAACACGACCGCCAGCGCAACCAGAATGCCGTCGGTGATCCACACCAAAACAGGTTGCCGAGGCAGACGCCAGGTGGCAACACCACTGAAGCGAGTAGTCTCCACAGAGTTTGATCGAGATCGCTTTGTTTGACCAAACATAAAGGAGTATAGCCAGTTTTACGGACGATGGAAAATCTGTTGTGCCGAGCCTGCTCCTGTCAGGTTGCGCGATGTGGACGCATCCTTCGGGAGGCGAAACAGCTCGGCAGAGTTGGCCATTCGAAGCTGTTCCGTAAATCGAGTTGACAGCTCCCAGTTGTTAAAACGTTTATGCGGCTCGAGAGGCATTCCCCTGGCCTGATACCTGGTCTGATACCTGGTCTGATATTTGGCCTGCTGTGGATCTGACATCACTGTTTATTGTCAGGATTGAAGAGTCTGGTTTCAGCACCTTGTCGATGGATTCTTCATGGTCATGCCCGTAATTGTAGCCGTAACCATAACCGTATCCGTATCCATAACCGTAGCCGCCAGCGTCCGTGGTTGTCAGATGATTCACAACGACCCCCAACAGTGAGCAGCCCAGCGATTTCAGTGTTTCCGTCGCCCTGATCACCATGCGGCGACGATCTTTGTCCGGGCGAACCACGAGGATCACAACGTCCACAAGGCGGCCCACAATCGCAGGATCGCTGACAGCAAGAACGGGCGGTGCATCGACGATGATTTGCTCGTATTTAGTCTCAGCCCAAGCCAGAAGATTTGCGAAGCGATCGGCTGCCAGAAGTTCAGCGGGGTTCACCGGCCGTGGTCCGCAGGAGATAACGTCCAGACCGTGGATCACCGAAGTACGAAGATTCTTGCTGATCGATTCTTCGAGATCGTCAACCGACCGCAGTATTTTCGAAAGGCCGACATCGTCCCGAAGTCCCAGCAGCGTCGACAATCCAGGCCGGCGCATGTCCGCATCGATCAGGAGAGTCTTCCGGCCGGACTGGGCGAAAGCGACAGCCAGATTTGAAGAGACCGTTGTCTTTCCGTCACCCGGCTCTGTGCTGGTGCAGACAAGTCGGCTTGTTTCCTGAGGAGCAAACTCGATACTCGTTCGAAGTGATCGAAAGGCCTCAACTTCTTTGGAGTTCGGCCGCATGTGGCACATGACCGCATTGAAGCCTTCACCTGGCAATTCATCAAGCCGAGGAATCATCGACAGGACCTGTGTTTCCAACTGGAGCTTGAGTTCTTCCGGTGTGCGGAACCGATCATCCATGATGTCCAGAGCCCAGATGATCAGCAGACCAGAAAAAATCCCCAGCATCAGGGACAGAATTCCCGTGATCGTGAGGCGAGGCGAAACAGGTCGCGTCGGCACCGAAGGCAGGCTGGCAATCTCTGTGCGAATAAAGGTGTCCTTATTCAGACTGATGCCGTCAGCATGATTTTGAAACTCACTCTGCTGTGCGTAGAGCCGTTCGATTTCTCGATCGAGATCGGAGAGCCGCGTAAGCGTCTGGGTCAGATTCTGTGCCTTGCCCTGTTCCGAATTGAGTCGCGCAAAGATGGCTCGCTCATTTTCTTCGTTCTTCTGAAGTTGTTGGTTGAGGTACTGCGACAGTCTGGGCCCCAGTTCCGTGCGAGCCATCTCTTTCATCTGTTGTCGCTGAACTCCCGGCAACTGTGCGAGGTAGGTTTCTTTGACAAGAATCTCATCTTTTGTGGCAACGATCTTTGGATGATTGACGCCGTACTTCAGACTATCGTCACGGAGCTTCGAGCGGAGATCCAGCAGATCCTGATTGATCCGTTGCACGTGAAGAGCATCCGTGCTGCCAAGCCCCATGGAGTTTTCGACCAATTGTCGCCCGGCAGAATCCAGGGCTTCCATGGCAAATTGCAGGATGTCTTCACTGTTTGCAATCGCGCGTTGCAGCGAGGCGGATTTGGTGCGGGATTCTTCGGATTCTTTGCGAGCGAGAGCGTACTCAGCAGCCAGCAACTTGATTGTCTCAGACACAACACTCAGGCTGCTCGTCTTGTCGCCGGTGTCCACAAGCTCCGGCGCAGCGGCTTTTAGCTGCAGACGTTGCTCGGTCAGGGCTTTCAGCTGTCCAGAAATCTGCGCGAGTCTCTCGTTCAGAGTTCGCAGGTTGTCAATCGAAGACCCCTGATGAGTATCGTCCAGAAACTGTTTGTAAGCTTTCAGCATGAATGTCAGAACTGCTGCTGCGGATTTGGGATCTTTGGACTGATAACTCATGTCGAGGAGATTGGTGGCATAGGCGGACGACACCGAAAGGTTATCACGGATGATGCGGATCCATTGAGTCTCGGGATATCCCTTCAGGTCGGTTCGATATTTTTCCGGCAGTTGCTTCAACGCTCGGGAGATCACTGCATCGCGAGACATAATCTCGATGAACGTGGGCATTTCGTTGTTCGGATTTCCGCTGTTCTGCGAGGAATCTTCGGTGACTCCCGTACCAATGCGAACGATATACAAAGAGGCATTGGACTGAAAAACTCTCTGTGCCGTGATGTAGTAGACGGCTCCCAGAATGCCCGAAATGATCAGCGATGCAACCAGAATTCCGCTTCTCAGTTTCACCGTCCGCAGAAATCGGAAGATCAGATGCAGGGTGGTCGCTGCGGGATTCTGAGAATCCTGAATGCCCAGCAATTGGTTGTCAGACGCTGACATTCCGTACGCCTCTTTCTGATTCATGATCTTCGCCCGACTCCGTGTCAGCGAAGTTAAAACAACGTTGTGTTACCTGAAATACCGAATCGAATGAGGTTCAATGCTTCCATAAAGACGGTGCCGGGCGTTTGTTCAACCGACACGACGTCACCTGGTCCCAGAAGAATATTGGAGTCGGCACTTCTCTTAGCGTCGCGATAACTGATCTCAATCACAGCCGGATCTTTCGCTCCCACGACTGGACGAATGACATAAATCTTGTTCGCCAATTGGTTCGATGGGCCTCCTGCCAGACTGATGGCATCCAGCAGATGCAAATCCTGACCGATCGGGTAGTCGTAACGGCCGGCCGTTTTCACAAGCCCACCGACATAGACGGGTGCGGGATCGCGTTTTTCCACCATCACGACGCCGCCATCCTGGACGATGTACTGTCCGTCTCCGGCCTTGGCTGCAGAAATCAGGTCAATTGAATAGGAATTCATGCCATTGCTGGAAGAACTGCTGGTACTGACTGTGGATAACGGCTGACCTGGGATGCCCGCAACCGTCGGACGCTCCGCAGTATGGGGTCGATCAGGATTTCTCACTTCCACATGTTGGCCCGCGTCCTTTTCCAGCCCCTGAGCTGCGGCAATGGCCGACACCACATCACTGGCGCCTGGCGGTAATTCATAAAGCCCCGGTGCCTTCACCGCACCCAACACGCGGACCTTATTCATGCGTTTATGAGTGACAGTCACAGTGACGGTTGGGTTGTGATAAAGCTGACGTCGAATGGCTTCCGCACGGATCAAGGATTCAGCGCCCTGCGGTTCGACTCCCGCGACGTTCAGTAGTCCGATCATCGGAAGTGCAATCGTCCCGTCATTCGCCACGCGCGCTGCCATCGTCGACTGATCGTCTTCCTGAAGTCCTGCAGCAATCTGGACCTCCAGCACGTCACCCGCACCGATCGTCTCACTGCCGCCCGTTCCGCTGGCGAGTTTTGAGAGATCCACCGTCTGCGGATTACTTCGCTTCGCCAGCCGCAGACTGTCCGGCATTCGCTGCCCGAATGCGGAATTCGTGGCATAGTAGTGATTGGAGCCATGGCAGCCCGTGAACATGAGAGAACCAGCCATCAACCAACAAGCCATCCACATCATTCGCCCGAGCTTCCAGACCTCGCGCAGTGCGGCAACGGACTCTGCATGGCGCAGAGTCTGCATGACACTCCTTGAGAGATTCGGGAAAAAGCGAAGCATAGATTTTTGCTTGCCTGGACAGGTTACGGGTGTCTCGATTGCCGGATGTCGGACTCAAGTACAGGAAGGTGAGGATTCGTGGAGAGGACTGGAGATTCAAATTCGCTTCTACGGAAATTCGCCGAAACGGGTCAAGACGAAAGCAATTCCCCGCACAAAATGAGCTCTTTGCCACCGATGCATCTGCAGTTTTTGCCGAAGTGTATTTGTTGACCAACAAGTTTTGCGAAACCTCGTCTTTCTCTTTGGATGTTCCCGTTGTGGGGATTCAGTCGCATCAACTCAGGCCGTGCAGAAGGATTGACCTGGATGGGTCAGGCTTCGTCGAAACACAGTGGCACGCGAATACAAAGCACGAGTTATCCAGGACAACGCCGCTCGTTGAAATGGAAAAAGCTGCGGCAGTTTCTGCCACACTTCGAGAACTGCGGAATCGTCTCGAAGGAGACTCGGTTTTCCACAGTTGATCTGGTGAAGATATGACGATTGTCACCGATCGAAACTCCCCCTGACTTGCTGATTTGCTGGAACGTGAAACTACCGATTTCAGGCGGGCTCACCTGTGACGAAAACAGTGACAACATCGCTGTTTCGTCCCCCGGATCGAGGAAACGGCATCTGTCATGATCTGTCGTCTGAAAATCTGGAGTGTCAGGGATGGTCTTCAAAACATGGATTCTTAAACCGTCGTTGCAGGTATTCCTGATTGCTTTTGTGGCTTCCGGGATGTGTGCTGCTGCGGAATCGGCAAAGTGCGTGCCTGATGCGTCGGGCTCTTGTGCGGAAGACGACGGCAAGGTTGCTGGCTGTGCCGAGGAAGGATGTAGCGAAGACGTGGAATGTCTCGCATGCGATTACAAGTTGTTTGATTACGAGGCTTTCTTTTCCTCAGTGGCCGGTGACGAGCCGTTGCTGAAGTGCCTGAAGAATCAAAAGGCGGGCGACCTGACCTACAGCGCCGGGGCCGAATTGCGGTATCGGCACATGAACGAAAAAAACCGCCTGCGTCCTGGCGGGCCGGGACATTCATCGTACGAACTCTGGCGATTTACTCCGTATGTGCAGGCCAACTACAACGATCTGGTCGGTGGCTATGTTCAGGCCATCGATGCCTCAATGTTTGGCCTCGATGCCCCTTACACACCATCTCAGATTGACATCAATCGTACGGATTTGCTTCAGTACTATGCCGAACTGAATGTCGGTGACGTGGGCGACGGCAACCTCAAATATCGGTACGGCCGACAATTCCTGCAGTACGGCGGACAGAGGTTGTTATCCTCACTCGGATGGGCCAATACGTTTCGCAACTTCGAAGGTCACAAATTGGTTTACACCAGTGATGACTGGGATATCGATGCCTTTGCAATGCAGAGCGTGAATGCCGTGTCGGGGAATGCGGCTCAACCGTATAGCTTTGACCGAGTCGACAAAAGTCGCTGGATCAGTGGAGTGTACTCAACCTGGAAAGGCATCGAAAACAACAACCTGGACCTGTACTACCTGCGATTCGATGAATCCGATTCCAAGGCGACCCTTCAGGATGGGACACGCAATACTCTGGGAGCAAGATTGGCCGGAAAACAACCGGTGAAGGACGGCAAGAAACTTGTCGGAACCTGGAATTGGGATCTTGAGGGTGCGTGGCAGTTCGGCGAGGACAACTTCGGCTCTGCGGCCTACCGTGATGTGCAGGCCGGCATGGTGGGTGCTCTGGGCGGCTACACGTTTGAGGACGTTACCTGGAAGCCGGGTCTCGGCGGCATTTTCTATTGGGGATCAGGTGACAGCGACCCAACGACGGGCGACATCAATACCTTCTATTCACTCTACCCGCTGGGACACGCATACTGGGGACAGATCGACAATTTTTCCGGCCAGAACCTCCTTGATTACGGGGTCCAGGCCAGCGTTAAACCTCACGAGAAATTGTCTGTTGTGAGCCAGTGGCACTATTTTGATCTCGCTCAGTCGTCGGACCGCATTTACAACATTGCAGGGGCCGCATTAACGGGCAGCGGCGACAAGAATGTCGGCAATGAACTTGATCTGGTGGGTACCTACACCCACAGCAAGACGTTTAATGTCCAGCTTGGCTACCTTTGGTTCTTTTATGGCGATGCTGTAAATAACAGCGGACTTGCACGAGCAGACGCAGAACAGTTCTATGTGCAGGGAACCTACAGCTTCTAAGGATCAGGCCGAGCGGTCAATTCAAAGTGCCGATCTCCTCCCAACGCGAAAAGCCGTCAACAGTTCATTCTGTTGGCGGCTTTCCCCATTTAATGGTCCGCCGCGCACGATCGGGAAATAATCAAAAATCGTGCGAGGCTTTTTAATAGCCGGAGGAAAGACCTGTCGTCACCCGAGTGTTCGCAGGTCGGGCGTCTCTTCATGAGCGAAAATCGCGTGCACAGCCTGGTCGTCAGTGGGAAATAGACGGCAATTGCTTTGTGTACCTGTTTCGGGGGGGACATGACCCTACTGCAAAACCTTCGGGCAGTCGTGCTTTGGACGCAAGCACTTGGGTCCAGTGGCTTCTCAACCCGCGAGAAACTTTCTGTGGTATTCCACGTTCAGGATCGGCCTGAACAGCTGGAAAATGCGAATCGGTGCAGGCTCAGATGATGAATACCGAAGATCGGCACGGACTTTGCCAATGTCAATGACTGAGTCGCAGGGAGGCCTGTTGCTCGACGACACATTTCTCGGGAGTCACTTGTGCCATCG
>JANPHT010000517.1:0-2154 GCA_031424595.1 Planctomycetota bacterium | reverse complement strand
GGGCAGCGGCAGCGGAAGATGTGTGATCCGCACCATAAACTGTCTTCAAGCCGCCGCCCCATCGCCCCATTGTGCCATAGGCCGCTGTACCGTCGTTGCCAAAAATACCGTAGCCAATATATCCGTCCGAGTAATGGGTGTAGAAGCCAAGCGGGTCAACGATGTAGTTTCTGGAAGCTGGCTTCTGGTAATGTTCAAGCAGATCACCATCACGATCGGGGTCAACAATCCACCGTGGATCACCCTGAAGCATCGCCTCGACGTTGTACTTCACAATTGCACCATGCGTCAGCTGATTGGCCTGAATCGCACGCAGCGTTGAAATTGGGAATAAAACGGCAACTGCGGAAACACCTATGCTCATGATCATTAAAGACATGAGCACTTCTGTCAGTGTCACACCAACACGACGCGGAGATGAAAATACCGACTCACTCGACCTTACGGCCACCTTTTCCCGTGTGTAACGGGGAAAAGGACAAGGAACGACGCTGCGGAGATTTGAAGAGTGTCGCATTACTTAGCTGCCTTTCCAGTCTCGGCGAAGAAGTACGGGTCGTCTGCCAGACCATCGGGCTCATTGACATTGGTGTCTTTGTCATAATCGAGGGGATCTTCGGAGTCGCCACTGGAAGCAGCTCCCTCGCTGAAGAATCCGTTCACTTCATGCACCGACACTGCACCGGTTTGAGTAAAAACGGAAACTAGTCGTCTAACTTTCGTCAGGTAGTTGTTACCAGAGGTTTCCCAGCCCAGTGAGGTTGGTATTTCATCCATGGGCACAAAGGGAACATTGTTTCCGTAAAACGGGCGAGCTGTGGATCCATACTTTGATGCATACTCAGCTTCAAAGCGTTCCTTCAAATAAAGTGAATCTTCGGAATCGGCCACGTAGAGATGCATGACCCCGGCGCCGGCCGCGTCACCGAGGATATTGCCTCTTGGTGAAAACACGACGTCCATATATCCCGAATAATTTCCGCTGTTCAGGCCAGACTGTGGACGCCATCCGCTGGGAATCTTCGAACCATCAAGATCGATCACCACGGACTCTGGAAGAATTGCGGGATCCTGGGCCAGGAGCTTTGCCGGAAGTTCGATTTCGTACGTCAAATTGGTATGAGCGACAAACTGCCCCTGATCACCTGCATCCGCAAAAGGAATCTGCAGCAGCAAAACCTGGTCAGCCGTCGGAGCGACGCTCACATCAATGAGTCGTGTGTCGATAGGGTACCAGTTCCCTGTGGGGCCTTTGGGAATTCGAATTCGCAATCCGTCGACCAGCCAACCGCGGCGTTTCAGATTCCACCAGCCTGGGTTCTGGAATCCGTGAACTCGCACAACCTGGTCTTCGGCATCCTCATAATCGCCATCTGCTGTTCCCGAATAACCATCAACGCGTTCCAGCGAGATATTTGACGAATCTTGAGGTGAACTCCAAGTTCCTCCCGGAGCGATGTAGGCCATTGTCGTCACCGCGCGAGGGTTTTCCGGTGATACAAAAAAGCGAACACCTCGAGGTTCTTTTGAATAAATGGCTCGGTCCCGTGCCCCAGCAAGAAACGATTGAATTTGCCTTGCCGCTCCACGCACTCGGTCTTCTTCGTTCGTAAACCTGACAGTCAGTAGGGTCATCGTCAACAGAATCACAATGATCGTGATCACGACGAGTAGTTCTACCAAAGTAAAACCGCAGCGACCGCCAGCAACGTTAGACGAATTCGTCTGATGAGGGAAGCGTGCATGCATTACTTTTTGCTCCCAACTCGACGATTCCGACTCGTTATGTTGTCCAACAACTGATTGGTCACTGTGGACGATGGCTTGTATGGAGTCGGTCCAGAACCGAAGCCGGGGGCGAATGTCCCCGCGTATTGAGCAAGGTTGCCGAAGATTCCCGACGCGGCATTTGTGTCGTTTGGTTCGCGGAGGCCAAGCTCCCCATCCAAACCTGCTGAGACAATTAGTGGCACGTGGTAGGTGTCGGGAGTGTGGTACTTCGCCTCGTTAAACTCCTGCTTCAAATCGATTCCCATCCCGATGTACTGCGGATCTTCGATGAATGAATACAGAAGCCCTACGGGATCATCGGGATCAACAAACAACATGTCACGCTGCGTGGTTTGACCACCACTTGGTCCCGGCAAGGGAACA
>JANPHT010000516.1:0-21379 GCA_031424595.1 Planctomycetota bacterium | reverse complement strand
ACCTCGGGAAGTAATCACTGGAGGCATTGAAAGGTGATTTCTGGCATAAACTTCGGGGATTCTGACGATGGCCTGTCGGTCTTTCCGGTATTTTGAACCTTTAATTAGGGTGTGACACGCCGGAAAAACGGCAGCGATGATGAATTTACATGACTATCCCAATTTACAGGTCTCCGCGATGGTAACACCGGGTTCGACTTTTCCGTCATCTCACAAGCCCGTCGAGTCCGGAGTTGCTGATGCATCGCATCCCCGGGCGGCAGCCCCGCAGTTTGAGGCACTGGCCTCGCGCGGGTTAACCGGCTGGCTGCATGAGACGAAGCTGAGTCTGGCTTTCACCACGTATCAGGCGGGCAAACTGTTTCTGGTTGGGTTGCAGCCCGACGGGCGACTGTCCGTCTTTGAGCGGACCTTCAACCGTTGTTTGGGACTTTGGGGCGACGGGCAGACATTGTGGATGACGTCACTGTACCAGCTCTGGCGATTCGAAAACGCATTGGAACCGGGGCAATCCGCCAACGGTTTCGATCGAGTGTATGTGCCGCAGGTCGCCTACACCACCGGTGATCTGGACATCCATGATGTTTCAGTCGATGCCGACGGGAAGGTCGTGTTTGTCAACACGCTGTTCGGGTGTCTGGCGACGACAAGTGACCTGCACAGTTTTGTGCCTCTGTGGCAGCCGAAGTTCCTGACGAAACTGGCGGCCGAGGATCGCTGTCATCTGAACGGCTTAGCAATGGAAAATGGCCGACCGGCGTATGTCACGTGCGTCAGCCGCAGCGATGTGGCGGACGGCTGGCGTGAACGGCGGCAGGATGGCGGCTGTGTGATTGACGTCCGCAATGACGAAGTGATCACGACCGGTCTGTCGATGCCACATTCGCCGCGTGTCTATCGTGACCAGTTGTATGTGCTGAACTCGGGCACCGGTCACTTTGGCAAGATCGACCGGGCGACAGGGAAGTTCGAGCCGATCGCGTTCTGTCCTGGTTATCTGCGGGGACTGAGTTTCGTGGGCGACTACGCGATCGTCGGCCTGTCGCAATGCCGTGAAAACCGGACGTTCCTGGGATTGGCACTGGATGAAAACTTAAAGCAGCATGATGCCGAGCCGCATTGTGGTGTCTGCGTAATCGACTTGCGAACCGGCGACCTCGTGCATTGGCTGTGGCTGAAGGGAGTCGTCAACGAACTGTACGACGTCGTCGCACTGCCGGGCGTGAGGCGTCCTTCGGCTCTCGGATTCAAAACGGAGGAAATTCGACGGACCATCACGATCGGAAAACAAACCTGACCGGCCTGCCTCAGGCGGGCGAACTCAATACGAACTTGGTCCTGCCACCAGTACTCTTTTTTCGAATCGTTAAACGAAACTTTAATCCACAACCACTCATATATCGCCGGTTCATCCCCCGGCACACCATGTCATCCTTCGCCACAAATTTCAGGACAGTAACATGCATTTTTCTCACTGGCTCTCTTCTTTCTCGCAGGAAGTTTTCGGTGGCCGTGGCCGTCAACTGCGTCGGGGAACGCGAAAGCGGGTGCGGGTGACAGCTACGTGATCTTCGGCAAGGATTTCACGGCGTCGGTGACTCATGCCGGGCGCACTACCAACGACACCAACGTTGCGGGATTGACTTGAGCCGTGGCGTGGATTTGGCGACGTGGTTCTTTGCCGTGAGCCGAAAGACTGACACGGGCATGAATCCACAGTCCGTCTTGATTTCAGAGCAATCAAAGACAAGCGAATCGAAAAGGGGGAATAGTACTACACCAAAAAAAAATGTCCCCTTTCGCTCTGTCTCGAAGATGACACCCAGATTTCCGTTTTTGGCCCTGTTAAACCGTCTACGTAAATTTCAGACGTTATCTTCGTGGAGCTTTTTCGTTTCTCACTCTGCGTTCTTATGACTCAAGTCCATTGACGGACGCGCACTAACTAGCAGGCAATTCGCGAGCATAGTCAAACATCGGCGATGACAAGTACCGTTCACCTGAATCGGGCAGTATCACGACAATTGTCTTTCCGGCGGCTTCAGGACGGGCGGCAATTCTCAGAGCAGCCGACATTGCCGCGCCGCAGCTGATTCCGCAGAGTATTCCTTCTTCTCGAGCAACTCGCGGTGCCATCTCCATGGATTCTTCATCGGTCACCTGCATCACTTCATCAACCAGCGACATGTCGAGAATATCCGGCTTGAACCCGGCGCCGATTCCCTGAATGCGATGCTTGCCGGGAGCACCTCCAGAGAGTACCGGACTGGCCGCAGGTTCCACGGCGATGGACTTTACGGCAAGGCCTTTCTGCTGCTTCAGGAAGCGAGTCACTCCGGTGATTGTTCCGCCCGTGCCAACTCCTGAGACGAAATAATCCACCTTTCCGCCTGTGTCTTCGAAGATCTCGGGACCAGTGGTCCGAAAGTGAATTTCTGGATTCGCAGGATTCTTGAATTGTTGCGGGATGAAGCAATTGGCTCTCTTCGCTAACTCTTCCGCCCTGCCGATGGCGCCTTTCATTCCTTCGGCACCGGGCGTCAGAATAAGATTGGCTCCGAACGCTCGAAGGATCATCCGCCGCTCCACGGACATGGTTTCCGGCATCGTCAATGTGAGCTTGTAGCCTCGTGCCGCACAAACGAAGGCCAGGGCGATTCCCGTATTGCCACTGGTGGGCTCAACCACTTCCATTCCGGGTTTCAGGCGTCCGGATTTCTCTGCGTCCCAGATCATTGCCGAACCAATGCGGCACTTGACGCTATAGGCCGGGTTTCGACCTTCAATCTTAGCAAGTACAGTGGCCTTGAGTCCCGCGGTGAGGCGATTCAAGCGAACCAGGGGTGTGCGCCCGATCGACTCAGAATTGTCAGAAAAGATGGCCATTCGATAAACCTTTCTTAGAAAACACGAGACACTTCGGGAGTCTGATTAAACCGGCCTTATTTTCATGAACCCGTCGTGGTCCCTGAAAACGTATCGGGCCAGTTCAGGATTCCGTGTTCGCGTTTAATAACAAAACTCGCTCAAATTGGCGATGCGACGGACAGCGGAGACTTGATAACGGGCCTGCGGGCAGAAAAGTCAGACGGGCTCGTGTTGCACTGGATCTGCCGCAAATCCCATTCCGGTTCATTTCGGGGAGTTTGTCATTGAACATTGTGAACCTGCAGAATCCTGTGTCGGGCTCAACCGCCCGCATTGCCGTTGATCGTGGATTTAACTGCTTTCAGTTCCTTGCTCGGTTGCCTGACGGTCGCACGGTCGATGTGTTGGAGGCCACTGAAGACTTTGCGAGGGGCAAACAGAAGGAGACGCACTATGGCAACCCGCTGCTGTTTCCGTATCCCAATCGCATTGAGGCGGGACGTTATTCGTGGGAAGGCAAGAGCTATCACCTGGCGGCTGATCGAGTACTGTCTGATCCAGCGGGAAACGCGATCCACGGTCTGTGTCTGGATCGGCCGTGGCGAGTCATTCAGCGATCACTCACGGGCGTGACTGCGGCGTTTCGATTGAGCAACGACGCTCCCGATCGCCTTGAACTGTGGCCAACGGATTTCGAAATCCAGGTCAGCTACGATCTTGTCGGAAGTACTCTGCGATCTGTCGTACGAGTTATCAATCCCACGGACCGTTCGCTGCCGTGGGGGTTTGGGACGCATGCCTATTTTCGCGTTCCGCTTTCATCGACAACATCAGCCGCTCAATGCACATTGACGGTGCCGGCCCGAAAAGTGTGGAAATTGACGGACTGTCTGCCGAATGGAGAAAAAATTGATCCAGCTCCGGCAGTGAGGCTCGATCAGGGATGCTCATTCGATGGATTGAAAGTCGATGATATTTATTCGGACGTGATTTCTGAGCACAAGACGATCACGTGTCGAATCACAGATCACGCGGCGGGCCTTTGTGTTGAGCAACGATGCTGTGATGACTTTCGCGAACTGGTGGTTTTCACTCCCCCGTGGAGCAGTTCTGTTTGCATGGAACCTTATACCTGTGTCACAAACGCAATCAACCTCGAGCAATGTGGAATCAACGCAGGCCTCCGTGTCCTGGCTCCCAGGACCGAGTGGTCCGGATGGATCGACATTGAAGCTCGGGCCATGAAAGATCTGCACGACAAAAAAACACACACTCGTTCCGATGAGTACCGCCAGAATCCGGCTTCGTTATGATCTCCACACGGCGTCCGCAACGGGATTCCATTCGTTGTTCGAACCACCTGGCGACCAATGCCATTATTCGCAGGGAATTGCGATGTCTGATCCGCGTACTCCTCGAATTCTGATTGAAGAAACGATTGTTGACGAATCGATTGAAGTTGTGACCATCAGCGGGCCTCAACGTCTGCCGCAGGTACTGGGACTATTCGACGCGACTGCCATCGTGGTCGGATCCATCATCGGTTCCGGCATTTTTCTGAAAGTCAGTGCGGTTGACAAGGCTCTGGAAGCTTACGGCTTTTTGGCCATCATGGGGACCTGGCTATTTGTCGGTGTCATCACGCTGTGCGGCTCATTGGCATTGGCAGAACTGGGAGCCATGTTTCCACACGCGGGTGGACCGTATCTGTACATTCGCGAAGCTTTTGGAAAGCTGCCGGCATTTCTTTGGGGCTGGACGGAATTCTGGGTTGTGCGAACAGGTTCCGTTGGCGCTCTGGCCTGTGCGACTGTGTTGTATCTTAACCAGATTCTTCCACTGTCGGCCGTAGGACAAACGGTGATGGCCGTGACCATTATTGTCGGGCTCTCCGTTGTGAATCTCTTCAGCACGAAGGCAGGGGCGGCAGTTCAGGGGGCGGCCACAGTTTCCAAGGTGGCCTTCCTTGCGGCCTTGATTGTGCTGCCGTTTGTATTTCGGACAATCGACGTCGCAAACCTCCAGCCGTTGTTGGTGTTGCCAAAGGAGACAACGGCGGCAATGAGCTTCCTGAAAGCTCTGGGAATTGCGATGGTGGCTGTACTTTGGCCCTACGATGGTTGGATCAATCTTGGGCCGGTGGCAGAAGACATCAAGGATCCGAGGCGAAATGTTCCACGCGCGATGGCGATTGGACTGGGCATCGTCATCGTTGTCTATCTGGGAGCCAACTTAAGTTATCACCTTGTGCTTCCGATGAATCATCTGGCCAACAGTGGCACCGTGGCTGCGGATGTTTTCCAGAAAATGTTTGGACCTCAGGGCGCACACATTGCCGCGATTGGTGTGATGATCTCCACGTTCGGTGCAACGAATTCCAACATGATTACCGGTCCGCGAATTTATCTGGCTATTGCTCGCGACGGACTGGTGCCGTCATGGCTGCACCGTATCCATCCACGCTTTCACACGCCTGCCAACACGATCGTGATGCAGGCGATCTGGGCTGTATTTCTGGTGTTGCTCTTTTCAGTGTGGGATCCGAATGCCCCTGTGATTTCCCAGATCGCAATTGGTGCAGGCTACGGAGATGTCAGCGAGGTCGCGGCATTGACATCCGGGGAAGAGCATTCAAGGCGACTCAAAAGCGCGTTCGACAATCTGACAGATTCTGTAATTTGTGCCGGACTGATCTTTTACGGGATGGCGGTTGCAGCGGTGTACGTCTTGAGACGCACTCAACCGTTGACCCATCGGCCATACAAGACGTGGGGCTATCCATTCACTCCCGCCTTATTATTGTTAGCCTATGCCGGAGCGTTTGTCAGTCTGTTGATGGAACGTTGGACTCAGACCATGGGCGTGTTAAGTCTTATTGGTGCGGGGATCGCCTATTACTTTGTCGTAAAGAAACTGAAGCGATGAGAGCCTGATCAGGAAACCGTCACGGAATGTTTGCCTGCCCTGAACCCGTTCGATGGGAGTCAGAAGTCTGAGTAAATCCCAGGAAAATTTGGCCCAAGGATGTTGTTACCGCTCTGTCCATGGAAATTCGGACTCGGTGGGTCGTAGGATTTAAGCAAACGCTGCATGATGAACGGCATTCTCCGCGTCAATGTCGGCGATTCCATGCAAATCCGGTCATGGGCTTATGGTTGACGAGACTTTGCCCTGTCAATGAGCCGAATGCGCACTCATGGATTGTACCATGGTTCGTTCAGGCCCTTAACATGACTGTCCTGATTGCCGTCTTTTTACTCCTGTTTACCGCCTGGATGCTGCTAGGCTGGTTCGTGGGAGAATCTCGCGACGTCCGCTGGATGCGGAATTGGTGTGCGGCGATCTTCGTGGTCATGGTGATCCTGGTTTGCCTGGGCGGCGGCGCATGGATTTCTCGCCGGATGACTCAGTCTTCCTACCGAGAGTCATTGACCAATCTCTCGCGGCTACTTAACGAGCGGGCAGGCGAAGGAAGACTCGAAGATGTTCGGGATGCCATTACGCATCTGGCCGACGAGCCCGACGAATGGTCCACCAACAGCCCGGATATTCTCAAACGCATTGACGAAGTGACGATCGCTCTTCAAAAGACGGCGAGAAAAAAAGTGGCCGCCAAACCCAATGCGACAAACTAAGGGGTTGCAGGACGCTGTTTCACGGTGTCAGGAGTTCAAGTGTACGCAGAGCAATTCTTCGCACTCGGCATTCGTCAACATCGATCCCAAGTCCCGGACCGGTTAATCTCGGGGCTCTACCGCCGTAATGAAACGTCAGGTCCTGCTCGGTCAGAGTTTCCCTGACAAGGAATCGATCAAAGCTGCCCTCGAGGTATCGGATGTCAGGAATATTGCAGGCGAAATGTCGTCCGGCAGCAGAGAGAATTCCAGTCTCACCGACCTGGCAGCCGAGCTGATAGCCGAGTCCATGGCGACGAGCCATCGCTGCCAACCGAACAGATCGAACGATACCGCCGCACTTTGAAAGTCGAATGTTGAACAGATCGCACCAATGCCCCGAAATCGCTCGTTCAGCGTCTTCGACGCAGCACAGGGACTCATCGAGCATTATGGGGACGGCCATTTCCGACCGAACATCGCGTAGTCCAGCAACCTCGGCATGAGCCACAGGCTGTTCGAGGCTAGTTGGCGAATAACGCAGGAGCGGTTTCATTTTTTTCACGACAGTCACACATGGCCACGCTTCATTGGCATCAAGTCGGAGATCCACATGTCCACCGACAATTCTGCGAACACGTCGGACGCAAACGGCGTCGTCAATTCCCGCCGTACCGACTTTGACCTTCACCGCTCGAAACGCAAAAAGCCTCATCTTCAAGGCGGCGAGCCACTGCTTTCCCGGCGACATCGAAGTCACAGCGCCGCTGTAAAAGACTTCACTTTCAGGCGCTGCGAAATCGAGGGCCTCAGGCAAACTCAGAATCAGTTCCCCAAGAGACATAGATTCCGTCCGACATGCTGCGTCGAGAATCGCCAACTCCAGCGCACAACGGGCGGCGTTTCCAAAACACTCGCGTACCGCGACTCCGGCATCCGGAGAAATTTTCGCTAATTGGAATTGGTCAACGGCTTGAGCGACCTCCCGCGTGTTGGCAAAGTCATCATCCTTCAAAGGCGTGAAGTCGGTGGCAGTCAAATGACGCCAGACGGACTCAATCGATTCGCCAGTGACATAAACCCGTGGCAGTCCTTCCCCCCAGCCCACAGATCCGTCATTCATGACACATCGCACGATCAGCGTTTCATTAGCAAACCGTTCATGGGAGGCATGCCGCACAGGCTTCTTCAGTGCGATCGGAACGTGAAAGGCGGTCAGACGATGGATATGCATTCTGATAGAGTAAGGTCAGCGTGCCTTCAGAGCAAATGGCAATGGTCTCTGGCAATTCCGGTCGGAAACGCTCGAGATGAAAGTGTCTCTGATGGGACTTGTTGACACGTAGGGCCACCATTATGACCACTTCGGACAGTCGTTTACGATTGACAGTGCCGGTGGAGAAGGTCCAGTGAACGGTTGCAAACGGACGAGGAATTACGGGAAGAGTTGGAGCGTTATCTCATTTTCATCTTCACGGGTTCGCTTGACGATCTGAGGATCCTGCATCAGAGAGTGGCGTGGGGACCGCCAGCGTTGAGATTGTTTCGATGTGGCAAGCGGGTCGGCTCAGGAATCGCACTGCGAACTCACGGACGCCACGATTCCAGACATTCAAAGGGCTCCATCGGATGCCGACGGTGATGAAATGTCAGATCGCAGAGATCCGCCGTCGTTGCACCTCGTGTATTGACGCGAATGAGTCGACTGCAGACCGGCGCGTAGGCGGCGGTCGGTGCATGGACACCCTTGATCACGATGGCTGCAAACTCCTCAGGCTTCAGACCCTGCGACAGCACCTGTTGCAGGCTCATCGGAGCCACTCGGCGAGTTGTTACGATAATCGTAATCCCCGACGCCGCTTCCAGAACAGCGGTAGTTCCCTGATCAAAGCGAGAGTAGCCACCGTGCCGAGTTTCAGGTTCGGAGAACTTGCCATCGCTGATGCTGACGACGCGAAATGTGTCGCAAATGGGCTCACCATGCCTGACGGGATCGAGCTTCCCACCAACAGAAAGCGTGACGACGTTGCCAATTCCAGCCTCCAATGCGATGTGAGCGGCGACTGGATCAGCAATCACAATCAACACCCTTCCCAAACCATTCCTGAGCCATTCCTGAGCGATCCATGTGCCATCACCCGGGCTGCCTCCACCAACGTTGTCTCCCATCTCGAGAAGACCCACTGGGCGACTGCTGTCCTGGCTGCGGATTTCGCAGGCCGTTCGGATCGCATCTTCCACAGACACTAATTGGCCAGTAAATTCGGCACGTCTCTCCCACCAGAAATGAGCCATCTGTTCGGCTACAGATTCCGCCAGTTCCCTGCTCCTTTCGGAAACCGCAATTACCGTGGCTCCCATTTCCTCGACGTCCGCGTAAGGAAATCCGTACAAGCATGAAACACTGATCATGCCAGGTTGACTTTGAAGCCGATCTGCTTCGGCCCATAGTCGTTGGCCATGTTCTTCGGCGGTCGCTTGTCGCTCAATATTGACACAAAGCGGCAACTGAATCATCGCCAATTGCGGAGCGATTTCTCCGGACAGCGTTCGAATCATCGTCCGGCCCGCTTCAAGCCCACGCGCTCGTTGATCGAGGTGAGGATTCGTGCGATAGCCGAAAAGCGCCTGGCAAGGAGCGGTCATCGCGGGTGAAACATTGGCATGCAGGTCGAGCGTTCCGATGATTGGTACCGCGTTCCCGACGAGACGACGAACTCGCTGCAGCCAGTTTCCATCAGCATCCGGCGCGGATGCTGCGACCGTGGCCCCATGGGGCGCGACGAGCAGGCCGTCGATCGGAAGGGCGGCTTTCAGGGATTCTTCCAATTGCTGAGTCAGGACGTTCCAGCAGTCGGCCGTAATCGTTCCATAAGGCATCGCCCTCGCCGCAAACAGGCCCACCATTTCGATGTCAGGACTATCCGCAAGTGAATCAATGAAGCCACCCACTTCGTGCTGACTGCCCCGAAACGCCTCAATCACAGCATTCCCGGTGGCCAGCACATTAGTACGAAAATCCTCCAGGGTTGTGGGCTCCTCGAGAAACGTGTTGCTCTCGTGCAGTAGAGCAATGATGCCAACACGTTTCATGGAGACAGCTCACATCAGGCGGGAAATCACGGGTGACTATTGCGTCAATATGTGCCTTTAACGGCAGTCGGCTGCGGCCCGCTCATCTACAAACTTTACGAACGGGTCAGGCTTCGTCGAGCAATTCAACGGCGGCAAATTTCTCCCCTTCCAGCATCGAAAGACTTGCTCCACCGCCGGTGCTGACGTGAGAAACTTTGTCAGCAAACCCCAGTTGCTGAATCGCCGCAGCGCTGTCGCCACCGCCGATAATGCTGGTTGATGAACCGTTGGCGATGGCCTCGGCGACAGCACGAGTGCCAGCGTCGAATGGCGGCATCTCGAACACGCCCATGGGTCCGTTCCAAACCACAGTCTTCGCTTTGCTGACCTCGACGGCGTATTGTTTTGCCGTTTCAGGACCGATATCGAAGCCTTCGAAGCTGTCGGGAATTTCACCGGCCTTTACAACCACTTTGTTGCAATTGCCGTTGAATGCGTCACCGCAATGGGTATCCACAGGCAGCACGAGCTTACTGCCGCCCGTGGCGATCAGTGCTTTTGCCAGTTCAACTCGATCGAGTTCAACGCGGCTCTTACCGACCTTTCCGCCCCTGGCGAGCGAAAATGTGTAGGCCATGGCTCCGCCGATCAAAACCTTATCGCAGATCGTCAGCAGATTCTTGATCACGTTGATCTTATCGGAAACTTTAGCGCCACCAAGAATGGCGATGAATGGTCTCTGAGGATTGGCAATCGCGTCGGAAAGGTATTCAATTTCTTTTTGAACAAGAAACCCCACAACGCGCGGCTTGCCGACCATTGCCTGCGGAACAGCAACCATTGATGCATCGGTACGGTGACAAGTGCCGAAAGCATCATTGCAATAGATGTCCGCAAAAGCGGCAAGCTTGCCAGCGAAGACAGAATCGCCTTTCTTTTCACCCTTATTAAAACGGAGATTCTCGAGCAGAAGGACTTCGCCGTCTTTCAGAGCGGCCGCCTTGGCTGTCGCGTCGGCATCGACAGTGTCGTTCGCGAAGCCAACGGACTTGCCTAAAAGTGACGACAGAACGCCGGCGGCTGGTTTCAGACTGTACTTCGCCAGATCTTCGCCGTCCTTGGGTTGTCCAAGGTGGCTGCACAAAATCAGCTTGCCACCGCGGTCGATAACAGACTTGATTGACGGAACGGCCATACGGACGCGACGATCGTCTGTCACGTTGCCGTTGTCGTCCAGAGGAACATTAAAGTCCACTCGCATCAGCACCGTTTTGCCAGCCACATTCACATCAACAATTGATTTCTTCGCCATGATCCAGATTCTTACGCTAGTCAGAAATAAAGGGATTTTACTTACAGCGGGCCACTATTCCTCGTAGTCCGGCGCGGCGGATGGTAGCAATTTCAATTCCTTCCTGACAGTAAGGTCAAATGTTTTCCGTAAGTCGCCTCGGGGCGTTGGAGGTCGCTCTGGTGAATCCACGTATCGGTCAGAGTCAGCCTTCGGAATGTTGATGAATACTGAGCAGGAATGCTTGGCAATTCGCAGTGACAACGGCGTGAACGTTGAACCCTTTCTTTGAGAATTGAAAACTTCCCGAAGTCGTCGCTGCTCGGTAAACGCTATCATCGACCACAAATCATTTCGTCAAGGATCCGCATGAACTCTGTTTCCCCAGCAAAACCTCAGTCCGCCCCTGAGCTGTTATCGCCAGCAGGGGATTGGGAATGCGTCCGCGCTGCGGTTGAGAATGGCGCTGATGCTGTCTATTTTGGACTGGATAACGGCTTCAACGCGCGAGCTCGGGCAACCAATTTTGATTTAGACAATGTCGCGGAGGTCATGGAGTTTCTTCATCGCCGGGGTGTCAAGGGCTATGTCACTCTTAACACTTTGGCGTTTTCGGATGAGTTACCACAGCTTCAGACCATTATCCGGCGATTGACCCTGGCTCCCGTCAATGCAGTGTTGGTTCAGGATCTGGGAGTTGCTCGCCTGATTCGTGAGATCACTCCTGACCTTGTGATTCACGCGTCAACCCAAATGACGCTGACCAGTGCCGAATGCATCGCAGTGGCCGAGCAATTGGGCATTGAAAGAGTTGTGCTGCCTCGTGAATTGTCGATTGACGAGATCCGCAGCATTCATGAAAAATCAGCCATTCAGCTGGAGGCATTTGTTCATGGAGCGCTGTGCGTGGCCTATTCCGGACAATGCCTTACCAGCGAGTCCCTGGGCGGGCGAAGTGCGAATCGTGGTCAGTGTGCTCAGGCATGCCGCCTGCCTTATGAACTGTTATGCGATGGAGAATTGCGGGACTATGGCGATCAGAAATATCTGCTCAGCCCGCAGGACCTTGCGGCGTTTCCGTTGACGCGGGAGCTCATCGACGCGGGCGTGAGTTGCTTCAAGATTGAAGGACGCCTGAAGACTCCCGAATACGTCGCTAATATCACTCGACACTATCGTGAAGCCATTGACAGCGCCATGGCCGGACGACCTGTGGAGTTCACGCGTCGACAGATTTCTCAGATGGAACAGTCGTTTTCTCGCGGCTTTTCACCGGGCTGGTTGCAGGGTTGCGATCATAAGATGCTCGTTCCAGCCACCAGCTCGGCCAAAAGAGGTGTGCTGCTGGGGCGAGTCGAGAATGTGCTGAGCGATTGTGTAACAGTCAGCCTCGACTATTCTGTCCAGGCCGGTGATGGAGTCGTGTTTGATGGAGACCGACTGAATAGCGCCGAACAGGGAGGTCGCGTCTTCCAGGTATTTCGTGGTCGCACAGCTCTCAGTGAATCCGTGGATACCGGGATAGTGGATCTGACTTTTGATCGCAGCAATATCGACCTTCCTCAGTTGTACGTTGGCCAGCGGGTCTGGAAGACGGATGATCCTCGTTTGAATCAACAACTTCGTCGGACCTTTGAAAACGCTGATCCGCAACGTAAGGTTGACCTTGAACTTCACGTTCATGCGGAAGTCGGAAGACCGCTGCTGGTCAAAGGGAAATCAAGTAACGGGTGCGTGTGCGATCTCGAATCTGAACAGCCACTGGAAAAGGCTCAGCGGCATCCGGTCTCCGAAGAGAGTCTTCGTGAACAATTGGCTCGATTGGGAGGCACCGTTTACCAACTCGCCGCGCTGCAAGCAGACATCGTCGGCGGCCCTATGGTGCCGCTGAGTGTGCTGGGCAAGATCCGCAAACTGATGGTGGAGCAACTGGATAGGTCGCTTCCCATGCCAGAGGTGACTCTCTGCCGGGATTCTGCCATTGAACGATTGCGAGAAAACTTGCCAGCTCGCAGCGCGCAATCATCAAGCCCGCTGCTGACTGTGATGTGTCGTTCCCTTGATCAGTTGAAAGCCTGCACAAACGCCACAAATACTCAGGACCGTATTGACAGTCTTATTGCTGACTTTCAGGATATTCGGGAATACCGCGAGGCCGTTGACATCGTCAGGAAGTCCGGCCACAGGCTGTTTCTTGCGACGCCGCGAATTCAAAAGCCCGATGAAATGGGTCTGTTTCGAGTCATGCTGAAGCATGAGCCGGATGGAGTGCTGGTCAGAAACCTGAGCGGTCTGGCCTTTTTTCGAGATCACGGTGTGCCGGTGGCTGGCGATTATTCTCTCAACGTCACCAACGAACTGACGGCGTCCTTTCTGATGGATCAGCACTTGACATGGCTGACTCCTTCATACGATCTGAATCGCGATCAATTGATGGATCTCGTGAGGGCTGTGCCTCCCCAATGGCTGGAGGTTGTGGTGCACCAACACATGCCGATGTTTCATATGGAGCATTGCGTGTTTTGTGCAATGCTTTCCCCCGGGACGAATAAGACGAACTGCGGCCGCCCTTGTGACATTCATCAGGTTGAGTTAAGAGATCGGACGGGGATGGATCACCCGCTGATTGCCGATGTGGGTTGCCGCAACACGCTGTTCAATGCAGTGGCGCAAAGTTCATCCGAAGTGGTTGCCGAGTTGCTGCAGTTGGGGGTGAGGCGATTCAGGATTGAGCTGCTTCGCGAGACGACTGATGAGATTCAAAAATTGCTCCACGAATATCGCCAGCTCTTGCGCGGTACCGTCACCGGAGAACACGTCTGGCGCTCATTGAATGCCATGAATCGAGTGGGCGTCACTCGCGGTACACTGGAATCCAGTCGCAACCCCTTGGCCATTCTGTAGCAAGGCGGCGCTTCCACGCAGGCCAGTTTCCGGAATTCGGCCGTGACAAAGTCGCCGGAAAACTCCATTGAACCTGGATGGGTGATGTGGTCTGTGTTGTGATTTCAAAGTCCAACTGATGGCCGCATCGCCAAATCGGAAGGTCACAAAGTCGTTGACTGAGGCCTCCCAGTGAATTGGTCCGGCGGTTTTTGCCGAATACCTTCGCGTCACGGCCAAAAACTAACATCATTCCGCATTGTTTTACGGCATAACGGGATTGCGGGCCACGTCACCCTTGAGCTCGTATTGACGCAAAAAACGGGCTCCCGGATACTTGTCAAGAGAATCCTGGCGATAAAATCAGGCTTGTTCGGTTTCCGAGCTCGCCCGGCAGGAAAGAAACCACATCGGATGCTGGCGACCCATGGACGGCCGTTGCTCAATTCTCATGCTGATTATGACTTGCGTCGCGCAGCGTTACTGCGTCGCGCAAGATGATCGCGTTGATGCGCCAATGGCGGTCTCCAGGCATGAATCCGGCGTCCTGGTTCTCGTTGATGGGCGTGTGCTTGCTGGACAGTTTACTCCTCGACATGACGGCTATGAGGTAGAGGTTGCAGCGGGCAGAATGTTCATCGAATCCGAGCGTGTGCGATTCCTTGCCCGGGATATTGACGACGCTTACAAGACGCTGCGTAACTCGTATGGAGCGATGACGCCGGACGCTCACATGGAACTTGCGCGCTGGTGTCTGACAAATCAATTGAGTGAGCAGGCTCGCCGTGAAGTCCTTGATGCGTTGAATCTGGATCCGAATCGCACGGAGGCCAAACGCATGCTGGAGTTACTTTTGCAGAGTGAGTCCAGGTCGGCTTCGTGGCAACGTACCGGCTCAGGCTTGACCGAATATCCCATGCAGCGAGAAGCACTGACGTCCAAAGTTGAGTCGCGGTCGCTGGCGGGATTGTCTCGCTCTGTCGCTCAGGATTTCACGCGGCACGTACAGCCGTTGTTGATGAATAAATGTGGGAATTCCGGCTGTCACGGGGGAAGGACGACAACCACTTTTCAGTTGACGTCCGCTCATCGTGGTTCCAATCCATCCATTGCGGAAAAAAACCTTGCTGCGGTGTTGAAGCAGATTGACCTCAGGTATCCCTCGGACAGTCCAATTCTGGCGTCACTGGATGCGGCTCATGGCGGTTTGCCCACGCCAATCTTTCGAGGTCGCAGTGGAGCTCAGCAGTTGGGAATTCTGAGAGCATGGGTGTTGAGAGCTGCTAATGACATCGCCCCCGGTTCCAACGAAGAAATGTCACCAACCGATTCTGACGTCACACTGGCATCCGCCAGTGTGCCAGTCGAGGAGCGGCATTCTCAAGTGGAGAATGTGGTTGACCGCGAACTGCCGCACGGTCGCAAACTGACGAACACAGACACGGATCCCACGTTTGTTGCTGAGGCCATGCGAGCGAACGCAGACGATGCCTTTGCTCCATCGGAATTCAATAAAAAATATCACGGCCATAAAACGCCGCTGACGAATTCGGTATCAAAGGGCAGAACAATTGTCCCTGAAGACGAAATATTGATCATTCCTGAAGAATGATGATGTTGAGTGAGACCTCACTCATTGCAGCCATGTCAGCGAACCATCGCCTCTTTCTAATTTCTCCGCGGAGAATCATTTTATGATGACAAAACCCATTCTGCTGACGCTAGCCTCCAGTCTATTTTTCTTCAGCGGTTGCGCTGCGAAGAATCGATGGTTCTCTCGGAAGGATTATTCCGAAATGCAGGACCCCTTCATGGAATCCGACGCGCTGGCGAACAAGGGCCGTGAAGAGTCTGTTGGGCGGTCGAAACTTGGTGGTCTCGTCTCGAAGTCGCCGACGGAAAGTGAATCTGATGCGCGTTCACGCTCAGTCCAGCAAACAGGTGCCGACGATGAGGGAGTCGCTCGATCGGGCCGCGTTTCAAATGCTTCGTTTCCCGAAAGAACCGCTGCTGTGCCAGGTCAGATGGCTTCGGACAGTCCCGCGGTGAGATCTTATACGGGCCCGGCTTTGTCGGATTTCCTAAGTAAGAAGCAGACCGCAACGGTCAATGGAGCGGTGACCAGTGCCAATGAAACCGCAACGGCAGCGGTCAATCTGCCCGGTACGTTGAAGGCACGTGCTGCTCAGTCGCCGGCTGCCAGAGCGGCCGCACTGCCTGACCTTAATGAAGAGGCCGCTGGATTTAATAATTTCCTGAAAGAAAAATCAAACGCCGTGACTCAAGCCGCTCGAAGTACGGCATCCACCGTGGAGGAGTCTGAAGAGTCAGTCGAAGATTTTGCGTCATGGGCAAAACAGGAGCAGCAGCGATATCGTCAGGAAGCTTCGGAAGTGGCCTCGGCGGCGAACAGTGCTCCGGTGGCCGCTCAACAGCAGGTGAAGTCGTCAGCAAAGCAGGCTCGAAGAGTGGTCGATGAGGCGGTTGAAGACTTCAACACTCCAGCATTTGAAGATGACACGACAGCTGAGCCTCTGATGAAGGAATACGAAGCACCGGAATTTGAAGCCGAAGTTCCAACCAGAAATGTGCAGAAGTCAGCGGCTTCGGTCGAGGAAAATCCATTCGACAATGCTTTTGAAGCTGGGGAATTCGAACCTGCACCCGTAACGCCTAAGAAATCCACGTCGGCACCGCGTGCCTCCACAACAAGCAAAAGCACGCGAAAGGGATTGGACGATTCATTTCAAATGGATAGCGGCTGGAAGCCGTCTCATCTGAGCCACGACTAGCCAGTGAGAATGGAAGGGACTTTGGCAGGTCCACGGAACTGTCTTCCCCGTGATCGGACGATCATCGACCGACAGGGGCAACGGACGAACAGGGTGCCCTGTGCGACAGAACGATCGACGACAAAGAAGTTCGATTGGGGTATCATGGCCCATTGAGTGGACTCTTTGACCTACGAACCTGCCCTGGATCAGTATCCCTGTGACTTCTTCGGAAAATAGCCCTGACCTGCGCAAAGATGAAGCACAGCGACCACGCTTTGTCGTTGGAATTGACCTTGGTACGACCAATTCCGCCATGTGTTTTATTGACACAATGGAGGCGGATTGGCAGATAGTCGCCTTTGCGATTCCGCAAATTGTCGCGGCGGGTCAGGTGGAAAAACTGGAGACCCTTCCGTCTTTTCATTATGAGGCTTTGGCCGAGGAATGCCGCGCCGGGGCCACTCGTCTGCCTTGGCAGCGGGAAGTTTCCCGGAGTGTCGTGGGGGCTTATGCAAGGGATCATGGGCGGACTATCGCCGGTCGCATGATTGAGTCGGCCAAGTCGTGGCTTTGTCACAGCGGAGTTGATCGCAAGGCCGCTTTACTTCCATGGCATGCCACAACAGATGTTCAACGACTATCGCCTGTGGAAGCCAGTGCTAAGTATCTGCGACATTTGCGAGATGCATGGAACGACACCCATGCGGAGTATCCTCTGGAGCATTCAGAAGTCGTACTGACCATTCCCGCTTCGTTCGACGAAGTTGCCAGAGAACTCACGGTGGCTGCAGCGAGGTTGGCAGGGCTGCCCCGCATTCTGCTTCTCGAGGAGCCTCAGGCCGCCTTCTATTCCTGGGTCGATGCGCATCGCGATGAATGGGAGGCGATCGTATCTCCCGGTCAGAAGATTCTGGTTTGTGATATCGGTGGCGGCACGACGGACTTCAGTCTGATTCATGTCAGATCGGGTGAGAATGGTCGACTACAGTTTCATCGGGTTGCCGTCGGAGATCACTTACTTCTTGGTGGTGACAACCTCGACCTCGCACTGGCACACCATGTGGAGCAGCGACTGTCCAATGGAGCAAAATTAGATGCACGACAATTAGATGCACGACAATGGAGCATGTTGATTCCTGCGTGCCGACATGCCAAAGAGATTCTGTTAGGTGACAACGCGCCGTCGATGTATACGGTCGTTATTGCTGGTGGTGGTTCAAGACTCATGGGAGGAGCGTTGCAGACGGAATTGACCCGTGAGGAAGTCCTTCAGGTCTTTCTGGACGGGTTTCTTCCCGTGGTGGACCTGAATGAAAGGCCTCAACGACGGCAATCCGGCTTTCAGGAGTTTGGCTTGCCCTACGCTTCAGATCCTGCGATTACAAAATACCTTGCCACGTTTCTGAAATCGCATGCTCAGGCCGATGCAGAAGGTGAACACACGCTGGACGATGTTCTGGCCGCGCGTCCCGATATTGTGCTGTTCAATGGAGGATTCTTCGCTTCGCCGCTCCTGAGGAAGCGACTCATTGAATCACTCGAGCGATGGTTTCAGCCATTGGCTCCGGGCTGGTCTCCGACGGTACTTCGCAACGATCGACTTGACCTGGCAGTGGCTCGCGGCGCGGCTTACTACGGAATGGTACGGCGGGGTCTGGGAATTCGTATTGTTGCGGGGTTGGCTCGCACGTATTACGTTGGCGTCGAGCAGCCCGATGGTTCGCACGCTGCACTCTGCCTCGTTGCGGCAGGAACGGAATCCTCCTCGGAGCCCGTACTAATTGATCGTATTTTCAAAGTGCGTACTTCCGAACCTGTTGTATTTCCAATTCTGGTTTCCGCTACAAGACTCACCGACAAGCCCGGTCAAATCGTCCCATTTGATCCCGAGAAATTGTCGTCACTTCCGCCCATTCGAACCGTACTGACAACTCGGAAGCGGGGTGACAACGCGATTGTGGACGCCAGGCTCTCCGCGACCCTTACCGAGATTGGCACCCTTGAGTTGTGGTGCGAGCAAGTCGATGAGAATCGTCGATGGCAACTGCAGTTCGATGTTCGCTCTGCCAATGAAACGGATCGCGCTGCACATTTGGGAATTGCCGAGCAGTCAGGATTTGTCGATCAGGCGACAGTCACCGCCGCCGTCGTAGTACTCAGAAGCATCTTTGGGACAACGGGAACGGTTCGGTCAGACCACGCGATGAAGAATATTTCAGAAGCTGTCGGCATGTCACGCTCCGATTGGCCTCCGTCATTGCTAAGAGCACTCTGGGCGGAGTTGCTGGAGCTTCAGGATGGCCGAAAACGCAGCCCCCAGCATGAAGCTCGGTGGCTGAATTTGATTGGATTTTGCCTGCGTCCCGGGTTCGGCATGGCTGCGGACGATTGGCGCGTGGAAGAAACCTGGCGTGCAACAAACGGTCGATTGATCCATTCGACCCCTGCAGGTCTTGCAGAATTGCGTACACTCTGCCGGCGGATTTCGGGTGGCATGGCTGCTGGTCGGCAGAATCAGATTGCATCGACGGTGATGCCGGCAATTCGTCAGCGGTTTCGACAGGCACAGTTGGGACGAGGCAAGGCCGCTCCGTATGCGTCAGGAAACCACGAAGCGGCGGAGATCTGGCGGATGCTGGGCTCGCTGGAGTTGCTGGATCAGAGTGTCCGCACGGAGCTCGGCGATATGATCGTCGATCTGATGAATCGTTCGGCCTTCGAACCGGTTCAGAATTCTCTCGTTTGGGCGTTGGGAAGGATTGGTGGAAGGGTCCCTGTTTATGGTCCGCTGAATCTTGTGATTCCTGTTGGCAAAGTTTCTGAGTGGGTGGAAGTACTGCTGCGAACCGGGAACCTGAATTCCCCGGCAGTACAACTGGCTCTGATGCAACTCAGTCGAAAAACGGGTGATCGTTTTCGCGACCTTTCGGATTCATTGCGAGGTCGCCTTCTTGGACGACTTAACGACACGACCATGTCAATCCACCTTTTGGCATTAATTCGAGATGGCGGGGTCCTCGAGACCGAGGAGGCCAATCTGATTTTAGGCGAATCTTTACCGACCGGGTTGCGCCTTGCCTGATTGCAAATTGCCTGCTTGCGAATTGCCTGAAATGCGACATGGTTTTGCCTCCTGCTTGTAGCGACCTCGAGGGTTTGAACTCATGTGCATTGCGGCGAAATGGTGAGCAGGCTTTTCTGCTGAGACGCGCGGTCAAGGAGTTTCTATCATCGCGAGAAACTCATCTTCGGTCAGCACCTTCACCCCAAGTTCCTGAGCCTTCGACAATTTACTGCCGGCAGCGTCTCCGGCCACTACGAAATCCGTTTTTTTGGAGACGCTTCCGCTCGCCTTGCCGCCGTGATCACGAATCAGTTGCTCGATGTCGTCTCGCTTCAGACGCACCATTGTTCCGGTGACCACCAGCGTTCTGCCAGCGAGTTTTCCTTTCGCTTTGGCAGCATCCATGGCCGAACGATCAATTGGCTGACCCGGGTTCAGCCCTGATTCTTTCAATTCGCCAATCAGCTTCATCCCGTATTCAGAATGAAAGAAGCGAAAAACAGAGGCAGCGATGACACTCCCAATTTCATCGACTGCCGACAACGCCTCCTCCGATTGAGCTGCGATTTCGTCCATTGTTCCAAATGCTCTTTCCAAAGTACGAGCATTCGTCTGTCCGACATGGCGAATGTTGATTCCTGTCAGGATTCGCCAGAGAGGCTGTTGCTTTGAAAGTTCAATTCCTGCCAGGAGCTTGTCGATCGATTTTTCTCCGGCACGTTCAAGTTGCAACAGTTCTGCGCGTCGCGAAGCCAGTCGGTAGAGTGAGGGAATGCCGTCCACCAGCTTTGCGGACAACAGCTGTTCAATAAGCTTCTCGCCAAGCCCATCAATGTTCATGGCAGGCCGGGAAGCAAAGAAGATGAGCGTCTCACGCAACTGAGCGGGACATGCCGGATTTGGACAACGAATATAGACGCCGCCTTCGTCCTTTTGGACTGCCGCTCCGCATTCGGGACAGTGGGCAGGGAAGACAAAGGGAACCTCCTGTCCGGTCCGCGCAGACTCATTAACTCGCATGACATGCGGGATAATCTTTCCGGCCTTTTCAACAACCACCAGGTCGCCTATTTGCACTCCCAGGCGGTCAAGCTCATCGCGGTTGTGCAGGCTGGCTCGCGAAACCGTAGTCCCGGCAATCTCCACAGGTTCGAGTTCCGCCACCGGAGTCATCGCACCCGTTTTCCCAACCTGAATCGTGATTGCTCGGACGCGAGTTTCTGCTTCATACCGCTCCCATTTGTAGGCACGAACCCAGCGAGGGCTCTTTGATGTTGCTCCCACCTGTTCCCGATCGGTCAGACTGTTGAGCTTGATGACAAGTCCATCGACTTCAAACGGAAGCTCGGGAACCCTCGCAATCATCTCATCGCAGGCCTTCTTAAGTTCTGCAATGCCCAGAGCCTGCGTCACGCCGGGCGTTGTTGGTATTCCCATCTCGCGAATCGATGTAAGGAAATCACTGTAAGTCTTCCAGGAGATTCCTTCGACATAACCAACACCGTGAGCAAGAAACGACAGCTTGCGTTGGCGTACCAAATTTGGATCCAGCAGTTTCAATGCACCAGCGGCGGCGTTGCGAGGGTTCTTAAAGGGTTCGTCGCCAGCTCGAACTTGTTCCGCCTGAAATGCCGCGAAGGACTCGTTCAGAATGACAACTTCACCGCGGGCCTCCAAAACCGCCGGCGGTTGAGTGGTGGTAAGTCGCAGAGGCACGCCGGCAATCACACGAGCGTTATTTGTTACGTCATCGCCCACCGAACCATTGCCACGTGTTGCGGCTCGGACAAGCGTACCGTTCTCCCAAATC
>JANPHT010000515.1:0-27416 GCA_031424595.1 Planctomycetota bacterium | reverse complement strand
GGAACTTCACGGCAACCAAATTCCGAACGAAACATCAGGGTTGTTCTATCAGTGGCGGCTCCTGAAGGAGCCGACTTTGATTTTTAGGGAAAGGTGAGTTCTATGCGTATGGTTGTATGTGTTGCCACTATGGCCGTTATTGGTTTTTCATCCGCAGCCCCAGCGGGCGAAAATGCTGTGGCTGTTCGTCCTGCATCAGCAGCAGTCGCATCAGCTCCAGTTGTTCAGGTTTCTCAGTCAAACAGCATTTTCCAGCCAGTGCGCCGAAATCAGACCAGCTTCTTCGGCCGTGTTATGGAAATTGAACGTCGAAAAAATGCCTGGCTGCGGCGTACTTTCCTGAGATAAGCGGCTAAAAACAGACTGGGACAGTGAGCAATATCCGTATCTTACGCTAAGCACTTCCGGAAGTGCCGGGCGTACCGCGGATTCGTCTTACCGCTCCCGATTCGGTACCGGCCCTTTAGACCGGTCGTTAATGGCAATCCTTTGTGGAAACATAGTTTCCATGAGGCGCTGTCATGGTTGTTGTTCAGGCCAGCGGCACGGTACCTGCTGCCGATCCGAACAACCGGCAAATAAGTTCAACCGGCAAATAAGTTTCAGTGCCACCCTGCCTTTTTCATGGTCCGTTGTCTAATTTCCGACTGCGCGGTGAACGGTGAAGCAATTCAATACCCCGCACATTTCGAGAAAGGCCCATTTGGTTTGCTGATGCGGAACACAAAAGCTCTTCAGCCTCCGCAGCAGCCAGATTAATCATGGGAGTTCGACCAATTGAACGCGGCCAACTCACTACGAGTTGACCGCGTTTTTTTCGTAGAGAGGTATTTCTGAATTACAGAACCGAGCCTGTGCAATCGCCGCTGCACTCGCGTTGATGTTGCTTCAAGGCATCGTTGAGTTGCTGGTTGGCGTCTGTGGTACGCGCTGAGGCAGTTTTTCGAAAGACTGTCGCTATCGAAACGACGCAGAAAGTTTGCCACAACTATGAGCGGCGCAAGAGAAGAGCCGTCGCGAAACCCGCACTTCGCGACGGCTCAGACCCCGAAACTGCTTGACTGCAGTGAGGATATCAAATTGTCGTCAACATCGGCTGTCCGGTCAGACCGCACCTGAGTCGGACAGCTGACTCATGAAACAAGTCTCATGAGTCCGCTGATGATTCGTCTGATATCATTCAGTAGCAGTTCCGATGATGAGTTCCTCTTCTTCTTCCTGGATGATGATACGAGGTGTGACCATCAGCATGATGCTTTCGGTCTCTCGTCCCACACCGCTGTTCTTGAACAATCGGCTGATGTAAGGAATCTTGTTCAGAATCGGAACACCCGCCATATTTCGACCTTCTCGCAGTCGCTTGATCCCGCCCAGAAGCACCGTGCCTCCGTCCGGAACGCTGACCACTGTGCTGACAGAGAAGGACGAGATTGTCGGCAGCTGCTGTGTACCTGCGGTTCCACCACCGCCTTGCTGTCCTTGCTGGCCACCTTGGCCACCCTGGCCACCTTGACCACCACCACCACCGCCACCACCGCCACCAAATCCACCGCCAATCCCGCCAAAGCCAAACTGGCCACCACCGCCGCCACCGCCGCCACCTTGTCCACCACCACCAAATCCACCACCCTGACCACCCTGACCTCCACCCGCAGCCCCGGCGTTGACGTTAGTGAATGTCTGCACGTCTGTGATCTGAGTAAAGAATGGGCTCATGGAAAGTCTGACGTAGCGGCGGTCGGCTGACACGACACCCGTCACTGACAACTGCACACCGTCCGGGAAAGACTGAACAATCGGAGAGAAGCCTACTGCGCCCGGTGCGACGTTGGCCTGCTGCCCAACCACGAGGAATCGATTGCTCGTGTCCTGGATCGATGCAGACTGACCGTTGTACATGGTCACTTTCGGAGCTGTCATAATGTTCGATCGAGAGTCTCCCTGAGCGGCCTGAATGAAGAAGAAAGCTTCAATGTCACTCAGAATTGCCAACCCGACCTGAATACCGGCATTCGGCTGAAATCCTCCGAAGTCAGGTACACCGATTTCGAAAGAGCCCTGTCGGAACTGGATGTCGTAGTCTTCTGTGAACTGACTTGGACCAGACAAACCTACCGTGGTTCGACGGAAGTCGTCTCTTGGAGAGTTCACGCGGTTAACTCGGTCAAACAACCTTGTGGCACCACCCTGCTGGCCCTGCTGGCCCTGCTGGCCGCCGCCACCACCCTGTTGCTGACCACCGCGAAGGTCGGCCGCCTGTCCAGCTTGTCCACCACCACCACCACCACCACCACCACCACCTGCGGCCGCACCGTTTGGAAAAGTCAGCTGACGAGAACCGAACGCTGGAACACCTACGGGATCACCCAAAGAGTCCTGAACATTGAAGTCAAAATCGACCCCAATTCGTTCGAAGAAGTTGTCCGACACGCTGATGAAACGAACTTCGACAGTCACTTGAAGGTCCTGGAGCTTACGAAGCTGTTTCAGGAGATCCGCAATTTCCTCATGGGTCGCCGCTGTTTGGCGAATGACAAGGCTCAACGTGTTCTCTTCCGTTCCGATCGTTCCTGTTCCGCCATCGACGTCCCAAGTGCCGGGTTCAATCGTCGTGGTGAGCAAGTCAATCAATCCGGAGAAGTCTGCGTCGTTGCTTGAGCTACTGGAGTCTCCCGACCGTGTTCGGCCACTGCCACTGATGCTTGCCGCCAGATCATCGTTAACCTGATACAGGCCGTTACCCTTTAATCCGAAGCCCACTCCGCCGGCTGCTCCATTGATCGATGCCTGGTCTGCACGATCCGCTTTGATTCCGACGGGGATCACCAGATCCGCTACGTTATAAGTTCGAATCTCCAACTTAGTTTCCTGCTCCAGACGATTAGTAATCATCAGAGTTTCGTTCTCAATGGAGTATACCAGGCCACCGGCCTGATCCAGGAGAAGATTCAGGGCACTGCTCAGAGTAATGCCATCAACATCAATGCTGACCGGCTGGCTGGCTGTCAGGCCTTCTGTTTCAATTGCACGTGTCTTCATCGCAATGTTGATCCCGTGGACCGTTGCGATATGGCGAATCACTTCTGTCAGAGCCACGTCCTGGAAGTGCAGTGAAACTTTCTGACCAAGGCTCTTTTCAATCAGCAATTCACTCTCTGTACGATCTCGGCTATCAGGTCGACCGTATTTTTCACGACGCTTGGAAAGCTCGCCCCATGACTTTGCCTCGGGCAGTGTATAGTCACCGCCTGGTGGCATGATGGAAGCCAGTTCCACATCATTCAGCTGTTGATTGAAGCTGTCCGCTTTTCGTTCACGCACATCGTTATTGAACGCAACCTGTCGCTGGATCTTAGCCTTTTCAAGCATGATCGTAGCCTGTGGCAGATCCGGATTCAGGTCTCGCGCCTTCTTCGCGAGCAACTCGGCCTCGGCATAACGATGCTCCTTCATCAGGTCGTTATACTGGTCAACCAACTCGGCGAATTCCTGCTCGATGCGAATCTTTGACTCAGTTTCTCGCTTGATGGCTTCCATCACGTTAGCGTTTTTCTGTGCCTGGGCCAGATTCGGTCCCTGCTGATCCTTGTACTCGCGAATCGTGTCCTGGCTGCGACGGACATAACCGGCGAGTGTATCAAGCGACTCCTTGTTCAAAGGAGCTGACTCAACCGTGGCCAGAGTGTTGTCCAGAATCTGCAGAGCTTCATCCGGATTGTCATTCTTGAGCTTTTCTGCCCGGAAGACACTGTTCATCACTTCTGTGCGGAGGCGATCGTAACGAACATCTGACTCTTCGGTCGCCGCTGTTAAGGGATCCTTTTCGGACATTGGGCTCATTGGCAGTTCAACGTCCTCTGTCTGTGCTTCGCCAGCCTGGCCTGAGGCCAATTGCACATCTGACGTTGTCGCCAGATCCTGCATGAAGTCCTGAAGCTGACGACGCTCAGTGCCGCGCAACTCGCCGGCATTCCTGGCTGCGTCCGCAAAGGCAGCCTTTGCGGCCGGACGATTTCCACTCCGGAAAGCTGCAATCCCACGACGATAGGCTTGGGAAGCCGATTCACCTTCTGGGGCAAGAACGGGGAAATCACCGCCATCAAGATCTGCGGAAGCGACCGCTTTCCTCGCTCCGCCCGGCGTGACATCCACGGGATGAGCACCGTTTCGCTTCGAATCATTGCGAGCAATCATCTGGGCTTCTTCAAGGACATTTTCCGGACGATCTTCAAACAGTCCGAATGGGGAATCCTGCTGTTGTGCCTGCACGGCCAACTGCTGGGCTTTGTCCAGATCTCCACCCTTTAAGGCCGATCGGGCCTGAGTAACCAACTGTCGGGCTTCAGTCGCCGAGGCCGACTCCAGCGAAGCAACGTTGTCGGTTCGCTTTGAGTTCGCCGATTTTCCCTGACCTCGAAGAGCTGAGTCAACGTCATCAAGAACCAGTTCAGGAGTATCGTCCAGAACGTTGTAAGCGACGTTCAATCCGGATGCCTGATTGGCCTTGTCGCGAGCAACACTGAGTCGACCGTGAACAAGAGCCTCGCGAGCCTCACGCAGCAGCTGTCGAGCCTTCACCGCATCCGGTGAACTGTCTGTCTTGGCAGAGGCCAGCGTTGAGTTGGCATGTGGTCCCGTTCCCTGAAGACGCTTGATGTCGCGAGACACCAAGGTTGGATTGTCTTCAAAGATCCCGTAAGCCACGTCAAACTTAGAAGCCTTTTCGGAAAGCTCCTGAGCTTCAGACAGTTTGCCGGCATCCATTGCCGCCCGAGCTTGCTGAAGCAGAGCCATCGCTTGCTGGTATTCGTGTTCTGTGGCCTTGGATCGGACTTCCGGAACATCCGAAGACTTGCTGCGGCCTGCTACGAAAGTTGAGGTCCTGGTTTTCTTGTCGAGGTCTGCGATGACATGTTCAGGACGGTCGTCCCAAAGTCCCCATGATGCCTGCAGCTGTCGAGCCTGCACAGCACGAGACCGGGCAAGTGCCACGTCTCCCGCTGCCATAGCCTGACGAGCTTCCTTGATCAGTCGCTGAGCCTGCTTTTTCTTCAGCAGGTCACCGCTGGTCACGGGGCCGCTGGAAGCTTCCTCGTTGGAAGTTTCTTCCACCTCAGCTTCCGCGAAGGGGTTCACCTCTTCGGAGTCTGAGTTGTCAGCAGCTTCCATTTCAGGGGCAGCCTCTTCCCTGGTGAAAGCGAACTCGCTGCCACCAGAAGCCTCGCTCTCGTCGAGCGAATTCAAAAAATCTTCAGGAGTCTCTTCTGAGTCACTCCAGTCGGTTGACAGCGAGGCTGCTGTTCCGGCCAGACGGCGAGCTTCGGCAATCTTGCCTTGCTGTGCCTTCTCGCGAGCGTTCTGAAGAATACGTCGTGCGGCTGCCGCATAGTGACTGTTTCCTTTTTCGGATTCAGTCTGGGCAGACAACGTTCGTGACGGATCGCCGCCGCTGAACAGATACAGCGACACGGCCATCACCGAAGCGCATGTGATGAGTCCGATGGCCTTTTGCAATTTAGGATCCTCCTTCAGGAATGCTCGACAGAGCGATTTGCTCTGGCCGGCGATCTTCCATGATCTCCGAACCAGTAGATTCTGGTTCGGACCATGATTCAAATATGGTGACTCGATCCGGGCACGGAATCCGCTTCCGTGAACTCGTGATGTGAACTGATCTGAGCCGTTTCAATCGCCTCGACTCACTCTGTCTGACAGCGCAAGTTCTGGACAATCGTCGCGGGGTGATAACTGCTGCAATCCGAAGTGGTCAATACGATGGGAACCCCATCTGTCTGCATTTTTTTTGATTTTGACCAACTTGATCTGACTCCGGCAACGAATGCCGAATCCGTTGAATTCCTGGCATTGAAAGCCGAAGACATTGCTGTTCATACAGCATTTTCAGCGGGTTTTCAGAGTTCATCGTGCGCCGCTTTGAAGCCCGATCGCTCCGCTGTTACTGGAGCCACGTCGTTTTCCACGGATCGGTCGCCAATCTGGCACACGGCACCAGGATTCATGCACAACCGGCACATCCGGATAATTCGTCAAACATTCCAGCACGAAAGCCTGAGTGATTAAGCAAGTCTGCCCAGGAACTCTCGATCGCAAGCCCACGGTGGATTGCCCGCATTCTCGAGCGGTTCTCAGTGAAATACAGGCGGAAAGAAACGGCATGAGTACAACACTTGCCAGCAAAAGTGAGTCCATCCAGGACGCGATCTGCGTTTTGGTATCGACCGGAGACTGTGAACTGCCGGTATTGCCTGAGGTTGCCGCCCAACTTCTGAAACTGACCAGCGACGTCGACTGCGAAGCTTCCGACATCGTCGCCCTGATCAAACGCGATCAGTCACTAACCAGCCATCTCCTCCGCACCGCCAATTCGGTTCGATACTCAACCGGAGTCACGGTCTCTTCCATTCAACAGGCCGTGGCGCGACTTGGACTGTTGTGTGTGCGCGAAATTGTGGTTCTGATTTCCTGCCAGTGTCGTGTGTTTGATGTGCCCGGCTTTGAACGACAGGTTCGACAGTCGTTTCGACGTTCTCTGGCAACTGCCGCATTCGCGCAGGAAATTGCGCGTGTGCGCCGCATGAATGTGGAAGAGGCTTTTCTGTCCGGGCTTTTGCATGACGTTGGGCGTCCCGTTCTGTTTCAGGCTCTGGCCGATCGACGTCGACGATTTGGTCTGGTGGCAAACGATCAGGAAATCTGTGCGGCAGCAGACGAGCACCGGATTGCATTATCATCGCGACTGATCAAATCGTGGGACTTATCTGCGAGAGTCGCAGAAGCAGTTCAGTTTCAATTGTCAGCGCAGGATGCGCCGTCGTGCCAATTGCAGGCAGCAACTCTGAATCTGGCGATCTATCTGGCCGACTGCGCGCTGGATCCTGCCTGCGGTCAACCGGACGTCCTTGATCCCCATCCGATGCTGGCGGTATTGAGCCTTTATCCGGAACAGTTCAGCAACATCATTCGTAACCGAGATGAAATCCTGGAGTGGGTGGATTCAACAACATGATTTCGGCATGCCTTAGCTTTGATGTCATCGTAATCGGCAGTGGCCCTGCGGGCCAGAATGCAGCTCTTGAAGCATCGGATCGCGGCGCGAGGGTGCTGATCATTGAGCAGGAACCACAGGTGGGTGGTGCCTGCGTTCAGTATGGGACGATTCCGAGCAAAACACTGCGAGAAACCGCAGTGACGTTAACCGCATTTCAACGGCGAAGTGGTGATGTTTACCGCGTCAGTCATGATGCGGAACTCAGTATCACCAGCCTGATGAAACGCCTGAACGAAGTGATTCATTCGCATCAGGAAACCACTCGAGCCTGTCTGGAGCGCGCGGGAATTGAACGCTCCTACGGTCGGGCAGGATTTCAGTCTCCGAACGAACTGGTCATTACCAAAGTTTCCGGTGAAAAGGTCGTCGTCCACGGAACAACGATCGTCATTGCTACCGGATCGCGTCCACGAAATCCACCGCACGTCGATGTCGACCATGAGAATATCCTTGACAGTGATTCCCTGCTTTCGATGAGCTATCTGCCGCGATCAATCCTCGTTCTGGGCGGGGGTGTGATCGCCTGTGAGTATGCGTCGACGTTCGCGTCGCTGGGCGTCAAAGTCACAATGCTCGATCGCGCCCCGCAACCACTGAGTTTTATTGATGCGGAACTCAGCGATTTCTTTCTGAAGCAGCTCAACGCCAATGGCGGCACGTTTCGAGGCAGTTGTGATATTAGCTCAGTAAAATGGGACGGTGTGAGTTCTGTTAAGTTGAAGCTTGCCAATGGCGAAACACTCACTGCAGACAAGGCTTTTGTCGCATTGGGGCGAGTTGCCAATATTGACTCCCTGGCACTTGAAAGGGCAGGGCTCTCGCCGTCTGAACGCGGCCTGCTGACAGTCAACGAATTCTGTCAGACGGTGGTGTCACACATCTATGCTGTCGGCGACACCATCGGTCCACCAGCACTGGCCTCTGCATCCATGGAACAGGGGCGCCGCGCTGTTTGCCACGCACTGTCGGGAACTCCGGTCATTGGAAACAGCTCACTGCCGACCGGGATCTATACGATTCCCGAAATTGCCACAGTGGGGGTTACAGAACGCCAGGCGATCGAAATGTTCGGCAGTGCTCGAGTCGCTCGAGTCAGCTACGATCAGATTGCCCGTGCTCATATCATGGCTTCGCCTTCGGGCATGCTGAAAATGGTTGCGGACCCGGATGGACGCAGGTTGCTCGGGGTCCAGATCGCTGGTGATGGTGCCACCGAATTGGTGCACCTCGGGCAAATGGCTATCATCGGCGGGATGAATGTGGATACTTTCGTCCATGCCACTTTCAATTTCCCCACAATGGCGGAAGCGTATCGACTTGCGGCCCTGGAAATTGTCCATGCCGGTGATCATCGAAATGATTTGCAGACTTCGCATCGAGCCATGCGATCGGGCCTGACTCCGCAGTTAAGCCACGGAACAAAGAACTAACGCTGTTTCAGTACCGGGAATTGCGCTCTTGATTGCTCAGAAGTAACAATCGCCGAGCGGACGGGCACGAGTCCTGCCACCTGTCGGTGATTCTTCGACCGGTTGAGCTGACTTCCTGCCGCCTGATGCGATTAGTGAATGCAAATTTGTTTTCACCTGCCACGCTCACTCGGCTCAGGTGCAACTTTGGATTCGGATACGCTATCTTTCCGCAAAGAGTTCATTTTTTTCAGCATCGCTTAGGGTGAGATTCTTAGACCGCCGAGGCTTCCCGCCCTTATTCGTGAAAGCCGTTTATGAAAATCAGTCGAATCCAGTTGTCCAGCGGTGAGACCTGCTATGCGGCTCAACGAGCCGACGGATCCCTTGAACGTCTGCAGGGGGAGTTGTTTTCCGGATTTCAGCCAACTGGCCAAATCGTCGCAGCGTCTCGGTTACTCGCTCCTTTGGATCCGGTTGCGGTACTGTGCATTGGGCTGAATTACCGCAAACATGCGGAAGAAGGCAAACAGGCGATTCCTCCTCATCCCGTGTTGTTCATGAAGATTCCGACGGCCGTGCAGAATCCTGGTGATCCAATCGTGCTGCCTCGTAAACTGCGCAGCGACAAAGTGGACTACGAATGTGAGCTGGCTGTCGTCATTGGAAAGCGATGCCACAATGTGTCGAAAGCTGATGCCTTAAACTATGTTCTTGGGTACACGTGTGCGAATGATGTCAGTGCTCGTGACTGGCAGATGAATGGCGGTGGTGGACAGTGGTGTCGTGGCAAGACGTTTGCAACGTTTTGTCCTCTGGGTCCGAGCATTGTGACAACTGATGACATTCCCAACCCGAACTCACTGAAGATTCGTACTATCCTCAACGGAAACGTCATGCAGGACTGGAACACGGACGACATGATCTTCGACGTGCCGACACTGGTCGAATACTTGAGCGCCAGCACTGTGTTGGCCCAGGGAACTGTGATCCTCACAGGGACTCCGCACGGCGTGGGAGCGGCAAGAACTCCTCCTGTTTTCCTTCAGCCAGGCGATACTGTGACAATTGATATTGAAAAGATCGGCGAATTGACCAATCCTGTGGTCGAAGAAAAAATATGAGTCTCCTGACTGGCCTGCCTGCAGCCACTTATCAAGGCCTGCGTCACGCGTGAGGAATCGCAAAACACAGTCTGAAACTTTGTGCCCGAGGCCGAATTTTTTAACTGACAAATCTTGTGCAGG
Source organism: Planctomycetota bacterium (assembly GCA_031424595.1). Classification (GTDB taxonomy): domain Bacteria; phylum Planctomycetota; class Planctomycetia; order Planctomycetales; family Planctomycetaceae; genus SXXK01. Next base: position 17,691 of record JANPHT010000515.1, on the reverse strand, counting down.
ACGAAGGTATGCTGCGGATTCAAAGCCCCTGTATTCTGGGCCGACGAGCTGTCCTTCAAGCCGGCGTCCTGAGCATGGCTGGATTGAATCTCGCAACTCAGCGTCGGCTCATTGCTGAAGGCACCGCCAGAAAGAACAACAAGAGTGTGATTCTGATTTGGCTTGACGGTGGGCCAAGTCAGTTGGAATCATACGACCCAAAGCCCGAAGCTCCTGCTGAGTTTCGCGGCCCATTCGGAACGATTCGCACGAATGTGCCTGGCATTCATTTTTCAGAACTGATGTCGGAGCAGGCAAAGTTTGCGGACAGGATTTCCATAATTCGGTCGATGCGACACGGCACTGGTGATCACTTCGCCGGGGCGCACTGGATGCTGACTGGACGATTCGGGGCAACAACGGCATCGAAGCACATTCGGTATCCATCGCTGGGGTCGTGTGTTTCAAAACTCAAGGGTGCCAACAAACCGGGACTTCCGGCCTACGTGGGTTTGCCTTCTGCGGAAAGCGTGTTTTTGTTTCCCGGATACCAGGGAGCTGCCTACCTGGGTGGCGAATACGATCCCTTTGCAGTCAATAACGAATCACGTTATCTGCATCACAGTTACAACATCAAGGTCGATGCTCCCCCGTGCTTCAAATCAGCAGCCGGACTGGATCATTCGCGAGCAAAGGATCGAAGTGATCTGATGACTTCACTTGACCGTCTTAGACGTGATGTCGACAACACTGGCGTTATGGATGTCATGGATTCGCATCATCAGTCAGCAATGTCGCTCGTTTTCGGCGGAGCGGCAATCGACGCTTTTGATATCTCGAAGGAATCGCCAGTTATCGCAGAGCGATATGGGAAGAATCCCTGGGGACAATACACTCTGATGGCTCGGAGACTTGTAGAGGCCGGCGTTACTTTTGTCACTGTGGACATGCCACATTGGGATCATCATGCCCAACTCGTAGAAGGCCATGCTCCTAACATGCGGGCGATGGATCAGTGTGTCGGCGCTTTAATGACTGACCTTGTGGAAAGAAATCTTCTGGACCAGGTACTTGTCATTGTCATGGGCGAATTCGGTCGCACGCCGCGGATCAACCAAGGTCAAGCCGGTCTGCCGATTCCCGGACGTGATCACTGGGGTGATGCATTCTCAGTGATGCTGGCAGGCGGCGGTCTGAAGCAAGGTGTGGTCGTTGGCGCTACCAATGCTCGGGCTGAATATCCCGTCGAACGCGAAGTGGCTCCGCATGATCTTCTGGCAACGGTGTATCGTGTTCTCGACATCGACCCCACAGCACATTTCCTTGACTACTCGGGCCGTCCGGTTGCACTTGTGGACAAAGCTGAGGGAATTCGCGAGTTGCTGTAAGTTGTAAACGGCCTCATTGAAATCGACGTGCGGTCATCTGAGAGAGATTCGCTCACGAACTTCTGCAGGAGTTACGCCTCGCTCCCGAAGCGATCGTAATGATTCCACTTCATCACGCTTCGCAAGGCGCTTTCCGGACGAGTCGCAGACGAGTTGATGATGATGGTACTCGGGCGTGGTCAGTCCCAGCACGGCTTGCAGCAATCGCTGTAGATGAGTGGCTTCAAATAAGTCCCTTCCACGAGTGATTCGAGTCACGCCCTGCAAGGCATCGTCCCAGACGACTGCGAGGTGATAACTGCAACCGATGTCTTTTCGGACGAGAACAACGTCGCCCAGCAATTCTGGCTGCGCCTTCTGCGGCCCCTGCTCAAGATCCAGCCATTCCAGATCATCTCCTGCTATTCCAACTGCCTTTTGAAGATCCAGTCGCATGGCAAATGATTCGCCGGCAATAATGCGAGCCTGTCGTTCATCATTGGAGAGCGAGCGGCAGATTCCAGGGTAAAGAGGTCCCTCTGGCCCATGCGGCGCACCGCCTGCGAGCTCGATCTCTCGAAGGATGTCCTTTCGAGTACAAAAACAGGGATACAACAAATCTCGCTGCTTCAGCGATTCTGCCACTGCCATGTATTCGGGGAGATGCTCGGACTGGCGTCGGACTGGCGTTTCCCAATTGATCCCGAGCCACCCAAGATCCTCCAGCAGAGCGGTTTCGTACTCAGTTTTGCAACGAGTGAAATCAATGTCCTCTATCCGGAGCAGGAACCGGCCGTTGGTTCGCTGAGCCGATTCGTATGCGAATAAGGCCGAATAGGCGTGCCCAGGATGCATGTATCCCGTAGGGCTAGGAGCAAAACGGGTCACGCTGCTAAGCGACATCGGACGCCATTCAGTGGCAAACAAGGTTGATTCGGCCGCCGGACATTGTCATGCGAGTGGGCTGCATCCGCCCGGAAACATGACGTTGAACTGCGGATGATAATGAAATCCAATTAATGACGGGAGAGTGGACAAATCAGGGATTTGGCTCTGATTTTCGCGAAACTCAGCCACGGAAGCCCTGACTGCTTTTCTGCGCCCGATTGTCCTGATAAATTCTCGAAAAGAACGGTGTTTTCAATTGGGGTCATTCTACGCGCGGACCTTGGGAGAATCGTGACATGGTAAGTCGCCCGGCAAAGCTGGCGCTGGCGAACGGGAAGATCTTCACGGGAACGGCTTTCGGAGCCGATGGGGAAGTCCATGGTGAAGTCGTGTTCAACACGAGCATGACTGGCTATCAGGAAATCCTTACGGATCCGTCGTACAACGGGCAGATAGTCACCATGACGTATCCGTTGATCGGAAACTATGGTATCAATAAAGATGATGTTGAAAGTAACGGGCTTTTCCTCAAGGGTTTTATCGTCAAGGAGCTTTGCGATATCCCAAGCAATTACCGCTCGACCGAATCACTCGATTCGTACTTAAAGCGAAATCACATCATCGGACTACAGGGAATCGATACGCGTTCATTGGTCCGCCAGATTCGGACGCAGGGAGCGATGAAGGGCGTTCTGTCGACCGTGGATCTTGACGATGCGTCATTGCTTAGAAAAGTGCAGGAAGCTCCGGGTCTGGTCGGACAGGATTTGGTTCAGGATGTCATGCCCAAAGAGGCCTGTCACTGGGATACACCGCTCAGTGAACTGGGGCGCCCCTCCGATTACGTTTCCAGCGCCGAGCGGACTGATGGACCTCATGTCGTGGCCATTGACTACGGGATGAAGTGGAACATCGCTCGTTACCTCAAAGATGTCGGCTGCAAAGTCACAATCGTTCCCGGCGCAGCCACAGCCGAAGAGATTCTGGCACTGAATCCGGACGGCGTGTTTTTATCGAATGGTCCAGGAGATCCGGAACCGCTGACATACGCGATCGAAACCATTCAGGGGCTTCTCGGGAAGAAGCCGATTTTTGGGATCTGCCTGGGACTGCAACTTCTTGGACTGGCATTTGGTGGCAAAACTTACAAGCTGCGATTTGGACATCGTGGTGCCAACCAGCCTGTCCTGAACCGCCGAACCGGAAAAGTAGAAATTACATCACAGAATCACGGATTCGCGGTCGATGCAGCCACTTTACCGAATGATGTCGAAGTGACTCACATCAACCTTAATGATCAGACAGTGGAAGGCATCCGACATAAAGTCCATCCGGCCTTTGGTGTTCAATACCATCCGGAAGCTGCAGCCGGGCCGCATGACAGCCACTATTTGTTTTCTGAGTTTCTGGAACTGATGCAGGGAACACCTGCGTAATACCCGAATGACAGTTGACGAAATGAAAATGTTTAGTTTGTCCTGCCGACTCATCCCACGATTTTGATTTCTTTTGCACCCAGAGGTTTTCTCCCAATGGCACTCGAACGAACTCTGATTCTTGTCAAACCTGACGGTGTTCAGCGACGGCTGATTGGTCGCATTGTTTCACGAATTGAAGACAAGGGCCTGAGCATCATCGGCATGAAAATGCTGCAGGTTACTCCTGAACTAAGCAAGCAGCATTACGCGGAGCACGTTGCCAAGTCGTTTTATAAAGATCTTGAAGCATTCATTACGTCCGGTCCTGTTGTCGCCATGGTCGTAGAGGGACCGGAAGCCATCACGGTGATGCGAACTCTGATGGGCAAGACAAACGCACGAGAATCAGCACCTGGAACAATTCGAGGTGACCTGGGGGCTAGCCGTCAAATGAATCTCATCCACGGAAGCGACGGTCCGGACGCCGCAAAACGCGAAATTGCTACATACTTCAAAGACGGGGAACTTGTGTCCGCGCCAAATGCTCTGACACCTCACCTTTGGGCAACTGAAGAGCAGTAGATATCAGCCAGCGTATTATCCTTCCGGATTACAAAGCCCGACATCCTTTGATGTCGGGCTTTTTTCGCGCCTGCCTGGCGTTGTGGATCGCATGGATGATGCAGACAGGCAACAACGCCCTGAAAAAATGCTAAAATGTTGGCCTTATTCAACATGCCGCTTGAAAATGAACAACCCGCAGGGAATTGAGAATCGTTAGTTTCATTGGCAATGGAGAATTTCACGGCTCGCCGCAGAACACTTCTGCCATCGTCAGAGCGAATCTGATCTACACATCAGTGGGTGGTTTGACATTATCTGTCCCGAGGCCGAGCGGTTCCCCGTGAAGAATCCTATTCCTCAGTTACAAAGAACATCTCCCCCCAAGTCGTTGGTTCAGCGATTGCAGTCACGATGTGGAACGGCCACGGTCGAAATGGCGGTGACCCTGCCATTGCTGATCACGCTGGTCTTTGGCTCCATGGAAATGGCCAACGCCGTTTTTCTGCGTCAGTCACTGAATATGGCGGCCTACGAAGCTGCCAAGGTTATTACCAGACCGGGAACCAACGAAGCATTGGCTCGAACGCGTTGCCAGGAAGTGCTGACGATCCGCAAGGTCGATACCTACACTCTGACGTTCACGCCGACTGTAACCACAGCCACGCCACGTGGGACACAAGTCACAATAACATTGTCAGCGCCCGCGACTAATCTCTCATATGGTCCCTTGCAGTTCATGTCGGGTAAATCAATGACGTCAACCGTCGTAATGGTTCGGCTGTGAAAACACTCACTGAACAAGCAGCGGCATTGTGAGTCCGGTTGTTTTGCACGGTGAAGAAAGGGTTACTCATGAAAATGTCTTTTCGCCTTCAGGCTCGTTCCGTTCAACAGCGACATGGAGCGGCACATGTCCTTATCGCTGCTATGCTATTCGCATTCCTGCTCATCGCAGCCATGTCTGTTGACATTGCCTACATGCAACTGATTCGCACAGAGTTACGTACCGCAACAGACGCCGCCGCGAAGGCTGGCGCAGAAGCCCTTGCCAGAACTCAGGATGGCAATGCCGCGAAAGCGGCGGCAGTGCAGTACGCTGGTTTGAACAAGGTTGGTGGGCGTGCTTATTCAATTTCCACCAACGACGTGACTCTTGGCAGGGTTACAGGTCAGAACAATGGGACCTGGACATTTGTTGCGAACAGCACACCCTACAATTCAGTTCGCGTCAACGCGAAGGTTGGAAGTGGTGGCGTCACCTCGGCGATTCCGATGTTCTTTGCTCCTGCGCTGGGACATGCGCCGTTTTCCACATCATCGCAAGCGACTGCTGGCCAACAGGAGGTCGAGGTTTGTCTGTGTATTGACCGCTCAGGTTCCATGATGTTTGACATGACCGGTACAGAATGGGCCTATCCGAGTTCAAATCCGCTCCGCTACTCATCCAGCTATTATCCGGATACGTTCTACCGCAATTATTGCTCGCCCCCACATCCTACGGCCAGCCGCTGGGCAAATATGAGAAGTGCTGTGACTACGTTCCTTGATGAAGCCGGGCTGTTTCAGTATCCGCCTCGCACGGCTTTGGTGACGTGGAGCAATTCGATGACTCTGCCTTACTATCCTAATACGACCTATTCAACCGCAAACACCGACTTTAATCTTCCCGCAGCAGGTAGTTTTGTCTGGAGCAGCAACCGCACATCGATCGAAAGCACACTGACGACCCTGTCGTCAACACCAAGGGGCGGCGGCACAAATCTGTCCGCAGGACTCGACCAGGCGGTTGCGGTGCTCACTGGAGCCAACGGACGCGCGCTCTCGAACAAGGTAATCATTTTGCTTACCGACGGTCAGTGGAATGCCGGACGAGATCCCTTGCTGGCTGCACAGGATGCTGCTGCTGCAGGAATTACCATTCACTGCGTCAGCATGCTGACAGGCACGGACGCCAAACTGACATCCGTCGCCAGCACCACCGGTGGACAGTACTACGCCACCAACAATGCCGCTCAACTGCAGCAGGCATTTCGTGATCTGGCAAAACAACTTCCGATTGTTCTGACGGACTGATCAACCCTGGAATACTCGACCGGGCACTTCTATGAAACGACTCCAGCAACTTCATCCTCAAGCTCAAACAGAAAGCGAACGTCGCGGCGCTCTGACGGTTGAGTTTGCGATCGTTGCCCCATTGATTTTCCTGTTGTTTCTGGGCGGTCTGGAGATGACAGCCCTGAACTTTGCCAGACAAACAGCGGGAAACGCATCCTATGAAGCGGCCCGAAAACTGATCATCCCTGGCGGAACCGTCGCTCAGGCACAGGCTGAAGGATTGCGGCAAATGAATCTGGTCGGATTAGGAACTGGAGCCACAGTCACAGTCGTTGATACGACATCATCCGCCACTGCGACAGTCTCAGTTCCTGCGGCCAACGTGTCGTGGGGCCTTGTTAGATTCTGCTCAGGCCTGACGCTGCGACAAAGCTGTACACTGACGAAGGAATAGACAACCGCCAGTTCCAGAAGTGAAATCCGACAGGCAACCGCCAGAAAACCCAGTAGGTCACCGTCCGCATTATTCGCTCTGCAACACTGCCCTGGCAGGCTTCTCATGTGATCAGGGCGAGGTTATCACGGTGGACCACTTCGCCGTACGGAACGTGACCCAAAGTCAATGCAATCTGGTCTGATCGACGCCCCTGGATCCGCCGAATCTCGTCCGCAGAATAGTTAGCCAATCCTCGCGCGATATCGGTTCCATCTTTTGCTCGAAGGCCAACCAGAGATCCCGACTCGAAATCGCCCTGAACATCAGTGATACCCACCGCCAGCAGCGATCGTCCGGATTCCCGCACTGCTTTGGTAGCTCCTTCGTCCCGCACAAGTACTCCGGCGGGAGGAGCGCCAAAACCAATCCAGCGTTTCCACGCTGGCACAGCTTCGCCTTTGGCGAGGAATAATGTGCCTGTCGATATTCCATGGCGAATGTCATCCAGCACTGTATCGCCGCGACCGCTGGCGAGGATGACTGTTTCCCCCATATTGGTGGCGGCCAGAATTGCTCTCAGTTTTGAACCCATTCCGCCGCGCCCACGAGTGCTCTGTTCGGCTGCGACAAGCTTGAGCAAAGATTCATCAGGCTTTTCAACCAGTGACACAACTTTACTGGCGGGATTCGATGGAGGACCGTCGTAGAGTCCGGCGATTCCTGAAAGTATCACCAGCAGAGGTTCGGGAAGCAAAGTGGCCAGCATTGATGCCAATTGGTCGTTGTCACCAACAGCGATCTCTTTAATGCTGACCGTATCATTTTCGTTCACGATGGGAACCACGTTGTAGTCAAACAGTGTTCGGATCGTGTTGCGAACATTCAGATATCGCTGCCGATTACGAAAGTCGTTTCCGGTTAATAGCAACTGGGCAGTTCCATGTCCGGTGCGAGATAACGCATCATCCCATGTTCGCATCAGATGTGGCTGTCCAATTGCGGCAGCAGCCTGCAGCTCGGGCAGTGAATCAGGCCGACGATTCAGCCCAAGGATTCCGATACCAGCGCCCACAGCTCCGCTCGAGACAAGTACGACGCGACGCCCCGTCTCCTGAATCCGATGAATCTGGTTGGCGATGCACTGAATACGCACCAAATCAAGTCGATCGTTTTCGGTGGTCAGAACATTAGTTCCGATCTTGACGATAACCGTCTGGCAGGCCTGAAAGATTTCCTGTCGAACAAGATCTTGCATGAGTGAATTGGTTTATTGATAAGTGTTTTGTTGCAGTTCAGTTACTTCGCTGGATTCAGGGGCTCGGACGAATGCTAATGCCTGACCGGGGTTTATGTCACGACGGGATTCAGAAAGCTCAGGCATTCTCTGCACGTCGATTTGTCGCTGAGCGACATTCTTGCGTGCCGCAACACAATAGAAGCCTTCCATCGCATACGACTCTGATTACGCAGGCTCTGTGAGACTATTTCCTGCCAGCCAGGGGTGCCACTTCAGGCCGAGTGCCTTCTGATTGACCCCAACACAACAGCCCCCAAAGACCGAAATCCCAGCTGCCTCAGATCGGTTGCAGTCCCATAAACACTCGACTGCCGATTCGCACCAGCGTGGCTCCTTCTTCAATCGCCGGCACAAAATCGCCGCTCATCCCCATCGACAGCTCAGGAAGCATTAACCCGGCATTACGAGAATCGTCGCGAGTGATCAAGTGATCTCGCAGGATACGAAGTGATCGAAACGCAGGACGCGCGTCTTCGGGATGAGCCGCTTCCGCTGCCATGGTCATCAATCCATCAATGTGGACGGAATCCCCCATTCGGACAATTTCCGGCCAGGCAGAAACCAATTCCTGGACCGCAAATCCAGACTTCGATATTTCCACTGACATGTTCATCTGCAGTAAAACTCGAGGCCGTATCCGCAACTCTGTAGCCACTTCATAGATGCGTTTCAACAACTTCAAAGACCCTACCGAATGAATCAACGCGGCATGTTCCAGCGCCAGTCGAACTTTGTTCCGTTGTAATTGGCCAATCAAGTGCCACTCGACATGTGGCAGAAGTGGCTGACGTTCAGAAAGCTGCTGAGGGCGATTTTCTCCAAACGCCCGTTGGAATTTACTGAGAGCCTCAACCCATGGCCATTCCGCATACTTTGTCACCGCCACAAGTTTTACCGCCGAATACTCACGTCCCGCTCGCGAGCAGGCGCTGTGAATGTCGTAATTGATCGAAAGTAAATTCTGTTGAATTCTCTCGGATGGCGACATCATCGAAAACGGATTTCCCGTGCTCTGTGGCTGCTGTGATTCTCCTGATATCATTTCCACAGTCTAGCGGATCAATCGATGGGCGAGGATTCAGCGATCAACAAATCCCGATTTCCCGGTTGTCATTTTTTCAGACCAGCATTTCTCAAGTTTTCGCGCTGTGCTATCGGTTCGGATTGAGTTACTCTGGAAGCCCGCCCAAAGGCCAACAGTCATTGCCTCTATGCCGTCTTCACTGAGTTTAAGCTGTCTCTATGCGACGAAAACAACAGCCTCACACTTTGACTTTCCTGTGTCTCATACTATTTCTGAACGCGTTTGCTCGGCCAACAAGTGCTGGAGACTTGCTGCAAAGTGCAGACAACACGCAGGCATCGTATAGGGTTCCTGTCGATCTGGTGTGGCAACAGGATCACGTATTCGTTGCAAATTCGCGGACAGGTTCTGTGAGCAAAGTCGATCCAGCGTCAAGACAAGTCATCGCTGAATGGAAAGTGGCTGAATCGCTTAGTGGCCTCGCCTCATGGAGTGGGAGTCTGCTCTTACTCGACGATCATTCGCATCGCCTGATCTCGGTGACCGAACACCCATCATCCAGCAACCTGGAAACAATTCTCTCCATTGATGTGCCGCAATATCCGGTCGATATAGCGGTTGCCGAAGACGAATCGGTGGTCGCGGTCTCTTCATTGTGGTCACGAACAGTGACTTTGCTCGATGGTGAGCAGGGCGGCCTTAGTGCTCGCCAGAATATCGACCTGCCGTTCGCTCCTCGAATGATGATGTTTCTGCCTGATGGAAAACTAGTGGTGGCAGATTCCTTTGGCGGTCATCTTTTGATCATCGACGCGCGATCAGGAGGCATTCTCAAACAGCATGATGTCTATGGCCATAATATTCGAGGACTCGGCCTGAACCATAAAGACGGGAAGTTGCTGGTCGCCTGCCAGACTCTTGATGCATCAACATTTACGACGTATGAAAGAGTTTTCTGGGGTGTGCTGATGCAGAACGGCTTGCATTCGATTCCGCTTTGGGAATTGCTTTCGGAATCCGGAGATGCCAGCGATGCGGCTCCTGAGGAACCGGAATACAGCGGCACGTCCTACGCATCACAGCAGCGATATCCGCTGGGCACACCATCGATTGGTTCAGGCGACCCCGGTGCGATTACTGTCACCAAGAACGATACCACTCTCGTGTTGGTTTCCGGTGTCAATCAGGTCGCGTTTCGAACTGCCAGTCATTTGCCATTTGAACGTCTGAAAACGGGACGTCGGCCGGAAGCGATTTGCCTCGACAAGACGCAGCAACACGCGTTTATTGCCAATCGATTTGACGATTCGATTACAGTGGTGTCACTCGCCAGTGAAGCACCAGTCGTAGAATCAACGATTTCGCTGGGAGAAGTTCGTGAGCTGACTCTTGCGGAGCAGGGCGAGCAAACATTTTATGACGCTTCCGTCTCACTCGACGGCTGGTTCAGTTGTCATTCCTGCCACACCGACGGGCACACAAATGGCTTGCGAGCGGACACCTTCGGCGATGCAGACCGCGGAGCTCCCAAGAAGGTTGCTTCCTTGCTGGGAACTGCTTTGTCCGGACCCTGGGCCTGGAACGGCAGTAAGTCTAGTTTGGATGAGCAAATCAAGACGTCGCTGATTATCTCTATGCAGACACAAATCCCATCGCACGAATTGCCGATTGATCGATTGACCGCCTTTTTGAAAGCACTGACGCCTGCTCCATCGCTTTATTCCGCTCGTCGAGAGCAATTCTCCGAAGCACTGCGAGAGTCTGCATGGCATGATTTTGATTCCCTTGGTTGCCGAAACTGCCATTCCGGAGACGCGCTAACCTCCTCTGACGCGTTTGACGTGGGAATTCACGATGAAATGGGCGAAACGTCGTTCAATCCTCCGTCGCTACGAGGCGTCAGTCAGCGCGCCCCCTATTTTCATGATGGCAGAGCCACATCGCTGGCTGACGTGTTAAAGTCTTCGCATCACAACCAAGAATTGCCGCTTTCTGACAAGCAAGTTCGCCAACTGACAATGCTTCTGGAAAGTTTGTAATCCGCTGAATACGACCTGACGTTCTGTTGGGTAAATCAATTTCGTCTTCACTCGCCGCAGATATTGAGCCGTGCACCATCCATGGAACGACTACCATTGAGTGGACATCAATGCATTTTTGAAGTGACTTATGAAACTCGAAATCCGCAGAAACCTGTTCAGCGTTTTGGCATTCGTGGGATTTGTCTGGCTGATCTTTCTGATCAATCTGCCGCTTTCGCTCACAAAATGGAACTTGGTGCAGAATTATGGGCTGAAGCCCCGAACGGTATCGGGACTCATTGGCATCTTCACCATGCCATTCCTGCACGAGGGGCTTGAGCATCTGCTGGGAAATACGGTGCCGCTCGCGGTTTTGTTATTCATGTTGGCAGTGACTCGTGAGAACGCCCGTCAGATCCTGATCTGTATCATCGTCATCGCCGGAGTTTTTACCTGGCTTATCGGCTTATCCAGTCCTGTGGTCGGCGCGAGCGGACTCGTCTATGGACTCACCGCCTATCTCATCACTGCGGGAATACATGAAAGGAAAGTGGGTTCGGCTGGCACTGCGGTGCTCGTCGGCGTTCTATACGGAGGTTCATTGTTCTGGGGCTTGCTCCCTACCGCCGGCAAGCAAGTGGCCTGGGATGCTCACTTGCTTGGAGCGGCTGGGGGGGCGATATTCGCGCATTTGACGCTGAGACAGCAAGCATCAGAATCTCTCGGGCACAAGTTCACTCAGAAAACATCACTTTCGCCAGAACGCGATGTGTCTGTTCCATAGCCTGGACTCATCCGGGCCGAGCCAGTTCTTCCAATTAACGCCAAAACCATAATAACGGGCGGGCCAGATAGGCCCAACCTCCAGGACCACCAATGTCAACTTCAATTACTCTCAGCACAGGGGCACAACTTCCCTCAGTCGGTTTCGGATTCTGGAAAGTGGATCGTCCCTTCGCGGCCGACGTCGCTCGCCAGGCCATTCAGGCTGGATTCCGACATCTGGACTGTGCCTGCGACTACGGCAATGAATCGGAAGTCGGGCAGGGCGTTCAGCAGGCCATCTCCGATGGGCTCTGTCAACGAAACGACCTGTGGATCACCTCAAAGCTCTGGAATACATACCATCAGGCTGAGCATGTGCGAATGGCGTGCGAAAGATCGTTGAGTGACCTGAAGCTCAAGCAACTGGATCTTTACCTGATACACTTTCCAATTGCTCAGACATTTGTGCCGTTCGATCATCGCTATCCGCCTGGCTGGTTCGCTGATCCGTCGGCAGAGCATCCGCGGATGGAAGAAGTGCGAGTCCCCATCAGTGAGACTTGGCGGGCTATGGAAAAGCTGGTCGATGACGGACTCGTAAAACACATCGGCATTTGCAATTTTGGAACGAGTCTGCTGCGGGATTTGCTTTCCTGCGCGAGAATTCGGCCAACAGTTCTTCAGGTCGAATCACATCCATTTTTAGTTCAGTCAAGGCTGCTTCGATACTGTCAGCAGGAGCAAATCGCGTTCACCGCATTTTCGCCGCTGGGTGCCGCCAGTTATTATAGTCTTGGTATGGCGAGTCAGTCGGAATCACTATTAGACAATCCAATCGTGCAATGCATCAGCCTTGATAGAGGAAAGTCCGCGGCTCAGGTTCTGCTTCGCTGGGGCATTCAGCGAGGAACCTCAGTGATTCCCAAGACATCCACGCTGGAACGTATGGCCGAAAATCTGAACATCTTTGATTTCGAACTCTCGCAGGCTGACATGGATGCAATCAGTGGCCTCGATCGCGGGCGGCGGTTTAACGATCCGGGCGACTTTTGCGAGTCCGCGTTCAACACCTTCTGTCCGATTTATGAATAATGCGTGTATGACTTTCGTGGAACAATATCAACACGATGGCTTTGTCATTGTGCCACAGTGCCTTTCGAGGGAGACCGTCGAACGCCTCATCCAAACCACAGAAATCGCTCGAAAGCGAACGGATGCCGAAGAATCTGTAGCCAACGCCAGCGGTGTTTACGCCCTCCGAAACCTTGTGGATGTTGTGCCTGAAGTTGCCGACCTTGTTTTAAATCACGCGGTCTCAGAAATAGTCTTCGACATCCTGGGGGCGAACGCTTTTATGGTGCGTTCGACACTGTTTGACAAAACCGATGGTGCGAATTGGGGAGTGTTTTGCTGACAACGGGCCCTTGAAAGTGCTTCCCGGGACTCATCGAGCCGATCAGATGACATCTGTTCGCATAGAAGAATTGTCGGCAAACGCTGCAGAAGTGACGTGTGAAGTCCCATTGGGTGGAGCAATACTGATGAATCCACTCCTTTTGCATGCTTAGTCACCAATGAACAAGCCCGGACATCGGCGAGTCATCCATTTTGAATTCGCCGCAATTGAATTGCCAGCACCGCTGGAGTGGAGATTCCGCCTTCTCTGCAAACAACTCTCCACCACAATCACCGCCACGATTTGAACTGGTTATAACTGATGACGCTTTGAGCACACAAGACTCCAAAAAGTATCATCATGTACTTTGGGTCCGGCTGGAGACTGGCCAGAATTATAAAGTGCAGGGGAGGCAAGAAGGAATAAATCCCGGTTGGCACGACAGGCGAAAATGTGCTCGAACAATATGCACACCACAAAGCCACAGCACCAGCAGAGCCAATCGAAATCTTCAGAATCAATTCTGTCGCGTTGCGGCCCCGAACTCCATAGTGTCCTATGAGCGACGCCATAATCTGACCGCCATCCAGCGGAAGGGCTGGTATCAGATTGATTAAATTCCATATGAGGCCGCTGAACAGCAGTGTTTTGTACACATATTGAAGTACCGGAAACTGCTGCAGCAAGTGAGGCTGATACTGAATGTTCAGAATCAACAAAACGTAGACCAACGCTGAAAACGTCATTCCTGCAAGGGGACCTGCTGCGAGAGACCAGATCTGACGCCAAGTCGAAAGTGGAGTGGCGGTGGCGTATCCCCCCATGAAATAAAGCACAATCTCTGACGGCCAGCCGTAATAACGCAATACGACAGCGTGGCCAAGTTCGTGAATGAGTATGGACACAAACACACACAAAACACCCAACATGACCAGATCCAGCCGTTCGGGATCCCATCGCATCATGGCCGAGGAAATCCAGAAAGCGGGATGAATTCGAACCGGAATTCCGAACAAGTTAAAACGAACGTCAAATGGTGTTTCACCAGCCATTCCAAACATGAACAATTCCCTGGACAGAGATCTGATATCGGCTGTTACTGAATCAATACGACGGCAAGTTACGAAGTCACAGTAGAGAGTGTGAGTTGCAAAGGATACAGTCTTCGATCGTTAAGTCGAATGGCGAGCGTTTTGAGCCTTAGTCAGCAACTCCACGGAAGAGAGTTCGGAAAGATCCAGCATTGGGCAGTCTGTTTCGCATCATTATGGATCTGCCGCTCTTTCGCAGCGTCCTGCGCCCGATTTCGCGGGTGTTCGTTGGACTGATTGCGATTCCCATTTTTCGCTTCATCATGCGAAGAGTCTTTCGGCTGCAGGATCTTGATAAAGAATTGGAGAAAGACCTTGAGGAATGGTTCCGAGGTGCTTTGCTGCTTCTCGCTGCGACCGCCAACATGGAACATCTGCTGTTTGGCTGGATGCAAAGGGTCGACTGGCTCGACCGAGCCGATTGGCTGACCATGGGACTGCGTTTGATGCTGGCCATCAGTGTCATCGAAGCAATGCCGGATCAGGAGTTATTCGCTGTCCTGCATCCAGGTCCGCCCAAAATGGAAAAGGGCAAGAAAATCCTCGTGCAATTGTGGCAGAAGAAATGGAAGTTTCTGAAAGGATTCGTCTGTCGCCACCTGAACCGCTCTTCGCCAGTGCTCGCCATGATGTGCGCGATTATTGGCTCGCAGCTTCCATCCATAGTCGATCACCACAAAGAAATCTTCCGTCAGGAAGCAATCACAAGCTGGGCCTATTGCCAGCAATGCGCTGCTTCCTGTCCAATCCAAAGCGCAATGACTGTTGACGCACTGCAGACCTTGTTGCCGGATCTTAAGCGAGAAGCCGATGTGCTGGCTCGTCATCGTGAACGCTGGCTGGTTGGCTGGGTGTGTTACTTGATGGCGATCACTCAGTATCTGATCATCGGTCTTGTGACATCCCGAGATCGAGCGTTGGATGTGTTGAGTGAATTTGATCGGGCCGTTGCAAAACGACGTAAGGAACTGATTGAAGAGTTCAAACTGGAAGGCAATCTTCCCAATGATTTTGATCCCGATGCTCCATTATCGAAGTCCGACTCGAAATCTGCGAAGGAGGTCGCTCGCAGCAATGCGGCTGAAGCATCACCAGAATCTGATTAGCATCGGCAGGCGGAGTACCAGCCAACGAATGGACGTGTTGCTCTGCCAGGCTTCGTCAACTTTGCTGTCTGGTCTGCATCTAAGCACAGTGTTCCAACAAAAAACGTCGCAACAGTGCGCAAGACAACTTCGATTGTGTAACCTCCAGAGTTCCTGCCAATTCAATCCTGCCACGTTTGTCCAACCAAATTGTCCTTGATCTCTGGAGACCTTGCGATGCAACCAGTTCTAGCGCCCTGCGTCATGATAGTGACACTTGCGATAGTTGGAATCTCAACATCATTGGGTGATGAGCCTGCCCGGTCCATTCGTATCGGGATGATTGGGCTCGATACTTCTCACTGCCTGGCGTTCGCCGATCTGCTGAACAAGGGCGATTCTGACCCTCAACTGGCTGGATGCAAAGTCGTACTTGTGTACCCCAAAGGCAGCCCGGATATCGAAAGCAGCGTTAAGCGTGTTCCTGAGTATACGGAAAAGATCAAGGCGATGGGGGTGGAGATCATCGATGATCTGGACGCCATGATCGCCCAAGTGGATGCGGTTTTGCTGGAAACCAACGACGGTCGACCTCATCTCGAACAAGTAATCCCCGTTCTAAAGGCTAAAAAGCCGGTGTTTATTGATAAACCCATTGCCGGATCGTTGATCGACACAATCACGATTTTTGAGCTCGCGAAGCATTACAAGACGCCAATCTTCAGTTCGTCGTCTCTGCGATTTGCCAACGGTGCGCAGGCCATCCGAGGCGGTTCCATCGGTGAGGTGACTGGTTGTGACACCTATTCGCCCTGTTCGCTTGAGCCAACTCATCCGGATCTGTTCTGGTATGGGATTCACGGCTGCGAAACGCTGTTTACGATCATGGGGCCAGGCGTAGAAACCGTCGTACGTACACAGACGCCGGACTTTGATCTTGTCACTGGCACATGGAACAAGGGACGCATTGGGACATTTCGAGGCATTCGCAGCGGCAGTTCCGGATATGGGGGAACGGCCTTCGGAACGAAGGGTATTGCGTCTGCGGGTCAGTATGACGGATATAAGCCGTTGGTTGTGGAGATCGTAAAATTTTTCCGATCATCCGAGCCACCTGTCAGTGCGGAAGAGACGACCGATCTGTACGCATTCATGGAAGCGGCCGACGAGAGTAAGCGTCGTGGATTTGTACCAGTGAGCGTTGCTGAAATAAAATCGACGGCTGCGGAAGCCGCTGCCAGGAAAGTCGCTGAACTGACAAAGTAGCTCAGAGTTGTTCCACGAAACGCAAAGAAGCTGTCGCGGCACAGAAACACGACAGCTTCGAGCGATTCCGGATTGAACTGTCAGCTCAATCATAGTCAACTCAACTTCAATCGTGCCGTACACCTACCGTGCAGCGACCGCACGGAACGCGATTTCGTGTCAGCCGGCCATCTCGGTATTGCTCCACAATGAAGCAATCATGGCACGGGACAATTTCATCGCATGTGCCACAGACTTCCTGCGATCGACAGCTACCACAAGCTGGCCTACGCTGTTCGCAACCACCCTGTTCGCAACCACTGTTCTGCCGAGAAAATGCATGCGGATGCAACGGGATGCCAATCGTCATCGTACAGTCGTTGCAGCGTGGATGCACTGGAACGCCTATGGTTGCAACGCAACCGGATCCAGATCCATGCAAAGGAATATGGCATTCCGCTGAACATCCGGAACATTTTGACTGCGGCACTCGAGGATGCCCGCAACCGCACTCCCCGTCCCTGCAATCACAGCCTGATCCTGCGCATCCCACATGAACAGGCTCGGGAGCGGAAACGGGACGACGTTCCTCCAAAGGAACGCCTTTCGCCTCCCAATCAACAAAGGCTGAACCGGTTGTTGAAGCCAGTCTGCTGGACATGCCGCGATACTGAAAGCTCTGGTCCAGGCCTCGAAAGGCTTTCGCCAGGTCTGATAACTCAGAGCTGACCGTTGTTGGCAAGTCATCAGCCATACAAACGCGATTTGCTGGCCCATTCAGCACCAGCAAAGAACAGGCGAGCCAGGACAAATGCCTGCCTGTCAAAATGGAAACACTCATGGTAAACCTCTCCGAAAAGGAGTGAACGAAACTGTGCGAAGCTCTTCAAATATGTCTGTCCTGCGACCGTAACAATCCGCACAGACGTTACTATTGGAATAATCGGACAGCCAAGTCGAGTGGAAAGTCGCGAATTCCTGCGTCGGTACACCAAGTCGATTCGTTCTCAGATCGACTGTGGCAACATTTCAACTGCGTTAGTCGCCGACAAACAATTGC
>JANPHT010000514.1:0-5162 GCA_031424595.1 Planctomycetota bacterium | reverse complement strand
CGACCGCAACCTCGCGTTCGCACCGGGTGATTCCGGCGAGACATCGCTGTTCCTCTTCGTCATCACATAAGGTCGCCGCTTTGGTCCACAGCGCTACCGCCTGGGGCCAGGCCTCCCCTCGCTCTGCGGATTTGGCCTCTTCAATCCAATCGTCTGCGGTCGTTGTACCGGCCATCTCGTGTCTCATATCGTTGGGAGGAAGGAAAGACCTGCGTCCCGTTGACGCAGGTCGTGGAGGTCGTCGGTATGCGTTACGCGCTACGCAGCTGAAAATGGCCGCGATCGGTTTTTACAAACCGCGAGGCGTCGCCTTTGTTCTGCAGTTCCCGGAGGATGGCCGAGTACAAAGTCGCGTGGGGCGTCTTGCCACCCGGGCTGGTCCAAAGGTTCTTTGCCACCATCACCTCGACCATCTCTTTAGTCGTCAGGGGTTCGGTCGCTTCCCCGAGTACCTTGACCGCCGCGTCGAGCTGGCTCAACCCCTTCGCCGTGGTTTCGGCGGCGGGCTCTTTCGGGACCTTTGTCTTGCGGCTTCGGGCGGGCTTCTCTGTGGTGCTGCCAATGGTCTCAACCGTGGCTGGCGGGACCTCGATGACCGTCAGGGTACCTGTGGTCGTGACCGTGGTTTCGGTAGCAGCTTGATTCTCCTGCAGGAGTCTGGCCATGCTGATGAACACCTTCTTTCCGGTGGCCGTGTTGACTGCCGACCAGCCGCCGGAAGCTTTCTCTGCGACAATCCGTACCGGCACCTTCTCTTTGCCGATCTTCGCCATGTACTCGCTGCCAATCTTTACGTCGTTCGCTTTCATCTCTTCGTCTCCAGAATCGTTATCAATGGATGGCTGCCATCATCAGGCCCGGCGAACCACCGCCGGGCGACGCCCGCAGGCGTTTCGGCGTTAGCGGGCGGCTTCCCATGCCCGTTTCGATCCGTATTTCAGTTGCGTCCCTTCGACAATGTAGACCACTCCGTCGTCTTCAACGCAGGCGTCATCGTCGTCATCCGATTCGTTGATCTCTGCGCCGGACGCCAGTCCGGTGATCGTGTTCTCGAAAGGCCAGTTCTGCTGCGTCATCAGGCGGACCTCGCCGTCGCCTCCCAGTTCTTCTCGGTACTCTTCCAGGCGTTCAATCATCTCGTTCAAGGTCATCTGTGTTCTCCCGTTCGTGGCGTGTGGTTATTTACCGAAGGTGTGTTCCGCGATCCCGGCGGCGAGGAAGTCGACAATCTCGCGGGCTTCGTCGGTCGTTGGCTGCAGGTCCCAGCCCCGTTCGAAGTTGGCGACCACCTGGCGGTCGGTCTGGCGTCGCAACCAAAGTTTGCTGATCCGGCTCGTTCCAAGTTCGTTCTCTTCGGTCTCGGCGTGGTTTTCGAAGACCAGCACCTGGAAGGTATGGCCGGCGATCGTTCCGCTGACCCAGGTGCCCGGGGCGTTCAGTTGGCGGGCTTCCGTTTTCGTGATCACCAGGTCGTTTCCAATGTCGTTTGTCGCGTTCATCTGCGTGTCCTTTGTGTTTGGGAAACCAATCGTTCAACGACCACACAGTTACCTCATGTTCGGGGACGTCATCCACTCGATTCGCAGCGATTTCGCATTGATTTCAACATGTTTTTCAGGGCGGTTTCATGATTGCTCCCACACCACGCCTGGATCCGCAGAAACTGTCGCCTGAGGACGCCGCACGGCTGTTGTCGAAAGTGGGCGGCAAACTGGTGGCTGAGTCGACAATTGTCTCTGACATGGCCGCTGGTGCGCCCACAAACGGTGATGGAACGTTGAATCTGGTCGCGTATGCAGCGTGGTTAATTCGGCAGCTTGCAGAGGGAGACTCGCATGGCGATTGATCCTCGCAATCTCAGACCCGGAGAACTCTGCCGGTTACTGAATTCGACGTCATTGGGCACAGTAATTAATGAGCGTCAGCTGTACCGGCATCGCAATCGAGCGGGTTACCGACTCGGTGAAGACAATCGGATCGATCTGCTGCGATACGTGGCGTGGCTCGTCGAGGAAGTCCATAAGCCCCGTGCTACTTCCTCAGCCGACGAATACCTGGCTCTGAAGGAAAGATCGCGTGCTCGCAGTGCGGCGATTGCGAAGGCAGGACGTGACATCGGGGAGATTCCGGAGGTGGTCAACCCGGAACGAAAGCAGCAGGCGGCCGAGAGTTTCCAATACTTCTGTGAGACCTACTTTCCGCAAACGTTTCATCTGGCATGGTCGCCTGACCATTTAAAGATTATTGCCCGAATTGAAGTAGCCGTCATGCATGGCGGACTCTTTGCACTGGCCATGCCTCGCGGCTCTGGAAAAACAACGATTGCGGAATTTGCCTGCCTGTGGGCGATACTCTTTGGGCATCGTCAATTCGTCGCTCTCATCGGTGCCAGCGAAGTGCATGCCGCAGAAATGCTGGACAGCATCAAGACAGAACTCGATGGCAACGAACTGCTGCTGGAGGATTTTCCTGAAGCTGTGTTTCCCATTCAGTCATTGGATGGAATCGCCAATCGATGTGCTGGCCAGCTCTGCCTGGGCGAACGGACTCATATCTCGTGGACGGAGAAAGAGATCGTGCTGCCCACCATCGAATCCTCGATGGCGTCTGGAGCGATCATTAAGGTGGCAGGGATCACAGGACGCATTCGAGGCATGAAGTTCAAACGGGCCGACGGAAGGCCAGTGCGTCCGTCACTGGTCATTCTTGATGATCCGCAAACGGACGAGTCAGCCCGGTCAGCATCGCAGTGTGCTGAACGGGAAAAAATCCTCGCGGGTGCTATTCTGGGGCTGGCTGGACCAGGTCGGAAAATATCAGGCATCATGCCATGCACAGTGATCCGCCCGGATGATATCGCGGACCGAATCCTGAGCCGGGACAAACATCCGCAATGGCAAGGCGAGCGTACCAAGATGGTCTATGCCTTCCCCAGCAACGAAAAGCTGTGGCAGCAGTACGCTCAGATTCGTGCGGACAGTCTACGGAACGAACTGGGCCTGACGCAGGCGACCGAATTTTACGATCACAATCGTGAGGCGATGGACGAGGGAGCGGTCATTGCCTGGCCTGAGAGATTCAACCATGACGAACTCTCAGCGATCCAGCATGCGATGAACCTCCGGCTGCAGGACGAAGCTGCATTCATGGCCGAGTACCAGAATGAGCCGATCCTCGCAGCTGGACCGGGCAGCGACCTGCTGAGCGCCGATCACATTACCGGGAAGATCAACCGGATCCCGCGAGCCATTGTGCCGCAAGGCGCAACGCGACTCACGGCCTTCATCGACGTGCATCAGAACCTGTTGTTCTATGTGGTCTGTGCCTGGGAAGAGGACTTCACTGGTTGCGTGATCGATTATGGCGCATGGCCAGACCCACAGCGTCCGTACTTTACGCTCCGTGATGCCACACAGACGCTCAGTACGATGGCTGCAGGCACCGGTCTGGAGGGAGCCATCTACGCGGGGCTGGAACAGCTGACGGAACAACTGCTTGGCCGCGCCTGGGCGAAAGATTCAGGCACGCCCCTGTTTATCGAACGTTGTTTGGTCGATGCCAACTGGGGGCACTCCACCGAAGTCGTGTATCGCTTCTGCAGACAATGTGCGCATCCGTCCGTGATGACACCCAGTCATGGACGATTCATTGGTGCAGGCAGTAAAGCTCTGAACGACTATGACAAGAAGAGTGGTGACCGCGTCGGCTGGAACTGGCGCATTCCAGCCACGACAAACGATCGTCCCGTGCGGCATGTCGTGTTCGACAGCAACTTCTGGAAGAGCTTTGTGCAGGCCAGGCTTGCGGTTCCGACCGGGGATCAAGGCAGCCTGACTTTGTTTGGCGAGGCTCCTTCACGGCACCGGCTGTTTGCCGAGCATCTCACGGCCGAGTATCGGGTTCAGACTTCAGGCCGCGGGAGGACTGTAGATGAATGGAAGATGCGGCCGGAACAATCCGACAATCACTGGCTCGATGGATTGGTCGGATGCGCGGTTGGGGCTTCGATTCAGGGCACCAGTCTGCTGGGAGAGAAGGCAAGTGGCGGACGGGCGCTGCGGACGTTTGTGTTGCCGGGTAGAAGGTGAGGAGATAGCCATCAACGGCGAAAAAGTGATGTTGTTGCTTAAAATCTTAATCATTCGGCATTCGCAAGTTCAGATTTCGCCGCAGTCACATCGATGTTGAAGTGGCTGCCACCACACCAACACTTCAACGCAGACAAGTTAAAACTCACCGAGCGTTTCGCCACCGCTGCGAGTGATCAGTGATTTGTAAACGTTGACATCCATGCTCTCGCTGAGAAGACGTCCACTGCCATCGCCCAGAGAGAAATGGCATCCGCCAACATGGGCGCTGGAGAACTGAAACTGTCGCTCGACGCTTCCCGAGCAATTTGTGACGGGAGGATTGAATCCCGCTTTCGCACAGGCTGGTGCTGAAGTCCACCAGCGCAGAACTCCGCGAGCAAATCCCTGGCCCGTACCGCCGCCTCCGCCACCGCCGGCATTAATCGCACCGCGAGCCCATCCGCTAAATTCAAAAGCGATCTCTCCAGAAGCAATGGTGTTCGATGTTCCGTCGGTCAAATCTCTCATACGAACGTTGGAAAGTGGATAGAGCAGCCCGTCGTTCGCCCCGGGAACTGTTCCCGCATTGCCTGCATAGTGGCTGGGGCCATACAGATTATTGACCAGCGTTGACTGCGGCTGTGACGGGCAAATGT
This sequence comes from Planctomycetota bacterium, assembly GCA_031424595.1. GTDB lineage: Bacteria > Planctomycetota > Planctomycetia > Planctomycetales > Planctomycetaceae > SXXK01. The sequence goes on along the minus strand of JANPHT010000514.1, from coordinate 436 downwards.
ACATCGGCAGTATGGACTTCACGGCAACTGCATTTGCAGCATGATCGAAACGCAGGGCGAAGTTGTATTGACTGTAAAGAGGAGCCTGCTCCAGAAACGGCAGAATCATGGCTTCCCATGTCGTCAAGACATTTGCCGCGGCCGTGCTGCCGGATGTGCCCAGCACTCCGATCGGAAATGCTCCGTGCGTCGATTCGTAGTTGTGCAAAGCCAGGGAAAGCTGTTTCATGTTGTTTTTGCAGGTTGTTCGCCGTGCCGCTTCGCGAGCTTGCTGGACGGCGGGAAGTAGCAACGCAATCAGAATGGCAATAATCGCAATCACAACCAGCAGCTCGATCAATGTGAAGGCTCGCGGTTGTTTTGCGGATTTTGAAGACACGAACATAACGGCAAGCCCTGAGAAATAGCTTCTGTTGAATTCTATTCGAGCGATTCA
>JANPHT010000513.1:0-5071 GCA_031424595.1 Planctomycetota bacterium | reverse complement strand
GCGATTGTCGTGGCAACCCGCAGCCGAAAACGCGGCTTTGTAAAACTCGGGGTGGAAGAGCATCGCGCCGAGTGTGTTTTGTCCGCCGGCAGAGGTGCCGTAAATGCCGACGCGTGTGGCGTCGTACCACGGATATTTCGCGGCGGCAGCTTTGTGCCAGAGAATGCGTCACCATCGAGGAATATGTCAGCCACATTGCAATCACGACTCTATCGCTTTGCATTTGATCGCGGCAATCTGGATGCGATGCTGGACGAATGGGTCGTGCGTCCGTTTGTGGCGGTCTTCTCCTGGTCAGACCGAATGGAACGCCGCTGGACAAATTGGCTGGGTGGGCGTTCGAAGTCGAATCCCGACAATGGCGATGGCGATGGCAATGGCGGTGGCAATCGCAATCGCGATGGCAATGGCAATCGCGATGGCGATGGAGCTAACGGAGCCAACGGAGCCGATGCCATGTGACTTCATTGACAGAGCGAAAGCAATACTGACCACGCCCGCCTCCAGAACCCTGCGGTTTACAAATTGACAGCCCAATTATTCTTGTCGTCTGAAACCTATGATTCCAGAACTCCATTTTCCGTGGCTTGAATGCTCCATTCTGTTGCCACTCCTGGGCGCGATTGCGTGCGGGCTGTTAAACGATCCGGTTAAGGCTCAACGGATCGCGGTTTTCTGCGGAGGATTGACACTCTTCTGCGCGACTGGCGAGTGGCTGGACTTCGCCACGCTGGGAACGTTTGAGGCGCACGACCATTGGGATGTGATTCAATGGATTTTTCATCGAGATCTTTTCGTCATTGATGAGTTAAGCGCACCGCTGCTTCCGTTGTCGGCTTTGTTATATCTGATGACCATGCTGTCGACTCTTCGCACGAAACTGGGACGATTCTCATTCGGATTGACCCTGGTCTCGGAAGCCATCGTGCTGGGCACGCTCAGTTGCCACAGTCCATGGATGATCATTCTGCTGATGTCGCTTGCGGTGATCCCGCCGTGGATTGAGCTTCGCCGACGTGGCGCCTGCACGCGGATTTTTTCGCTGCATATGGGATTGTTCATTATCCTGCTGGTGCTGGGCTGGAGTCTTGTCGATTTTTCGTCCGGTCAGCCAAAGGCCTCATTGTTGTCCGCAAGTCTGCTGACGGTGGCGGTCTTATTACGAGCCGGAGTCTGCCCGCTTCATCCGTGGATGACGGATCTGTTTGAACAGGCAAGTCTGGGGACAGCCATTCTGTTTCTGGCGCCAATGACGGGGGCTTATGCCGTCATGCATCTGGTTTTTCCCGTGGCACCGTCGTGGGCGATGCAGAGTATTGCCGTGTTGTCCCTGACGACTGCGGTATATGCCGCCGGCATGGCGACGATTCAGGTCGATGCCCGAAGGTTCTATTGCTATCTGTTTCTCAGCCATTCGTCGCTGGTTTTGTCGGGGCTGGAACTTGTTTCCACGATCGGCATGACCGGGGCTTTGTGCGTCTGGATATCGGTCGGAGTTTCGCTCGGCGGATTCGGACTCACGCTGCGTTCCATGGAAGCACGAATTGGTCGCATCAGGCTGGATCGTTATCAGGGGATGTATGAGCAGACGCCCACGCTCGCCGGTTTGTTCCTGTTGACGGGACTCGCTTCGATTGGCTTTCCTGGCACGATTGGCTTTGTGGGAATGGAGCTGCTGGTGGAAGGGGCGGTGGACGTCTATCCGATGGTTGGGCTGGCTGTTGTTATTGCCTCAGCACTGAACAGCATCGCGATCATGCGAGCCTATTTTCGAATTTTCACTGGTCGCCGTTTTCAGACTTCGGTTCAGTTGAAGTCTCGAGCCTCTGAGCGATTTGCAGTGCTGGTGCTGACAATTCTGGTTCTGGGTGGTGGGCTTTGGCCGCAGCCGGGAGTGGCTTCGCGGCATCACGCCGCAGAGGCGTTGATGAATTTACGCCATCCACAGGACGTCGTTACTCCTTCAACAATTGAACCCAACGGCGTTGAGGACGAGGCTGAAAATGAGGCCCTTCCTGCGGCAAACGGTGACAGGCACGCGACAAATCGGTCATTCATGCCGGTCCGTGCAAGGTCAACCTTCACTTTGAAATCTGTGTCCGGATGGAAAAGGGCGCGAGGCGATCCAGAACCGTTGCCAGGCCACTCCTACAAAGGGTGACAGCGGCGAGAGAACTTTCAAAGTACCGACAAAATCAGCTTTCTGGCAGGCCGTCTATCTTCTTAAGCCTTCCAGACTTCGAGTCGGTGTCCGTGGATTCAATCATTAACTAAGACCTTGCGCGGTCAGGAGAAAAAAATGAGCGTTGAAAACAAAATCCCTCGCGGTAATGCCGACGGGTTTATTCGGTACTTAAAGAGTGACATGGTGTCTGGTTTGCTCGTGTTCCTGATTGCACTTCCGTTGTGCGTCGGGATCTCACTGGCATCCGGATTTCCCCCATTGGCAGGGATCTTTACTGCGATTGCTGGCGCGGTCATTGCCACCAGCATCAGCAACTCCGAGATGACAATTAAGGGACCAGCAGCCGGACTGATCGTCATCGTTCTGGGTTGCGTGGAAGATTTTGGCGGCAATGGAATGTCGGGCGGTTTTTCCGAAGTGGACACTGCAGCCTATAAGGCGGCGTTAGCGGTGGGTGTCGTTGCTGCTGTGCTGCAGATTCTATTTGGGCTTTTCAGGGCGGGAATTCTTGGAGAGTTCTTTCCCGGGACCGTCGTGCACGGAATGCTGGCCGCCATTGGTGTCATCATCATTTCGAAACAGATTCCGATTGCTCTTGGAATCACCGAAGCAAAAGGTGGACCGCTTTCGCTGCTACGTCAAATTCCTGATTTCGTGATGCACGCAAATCCGGCCATTGCCTTGATTGGACTAGTCAGTCTATTGATCATGTTTCTGTGGCCGCTTATCCGCAGCCGCGTATCCGCCTTCAAACCAATTCCTGCCCACTTGATCGTTCTGATAGTGGCCGTTCCGCTGGGGATGAGTTTAAATCTGACGTCGGCTCACGAGTATCAGATATTCCACACGGAATACAAACTTGGAGAGCAATATCTTGTTGCGATGCCGAACAGGATTTTCGGAATGTTCGACCAGATGGTGACACCAGACTTCAGTGTTCTGAATCAATTCAAGGCGTGGAAATGGATTGGAATGTTCTTCATCATTGGCAGCCTGGAATCGCTGCTCAGTGCCAAGGCTGTTGACCTCCTGGACCCATGGAAACGCAAGACCAACATGAATCGCGACGTCCTGGCCGTCGGCGTTGCAAATCTGGCAGCGGCCATGGTGGGTGGACTGCCAATGATCTCCGAAATCGTTCGCAGCAAGTCCAACATCGACAACGGAGCCAGAACTCGATTTGCTAACATGTGGCACGGGGTTTTTCTGCTGTTATGCGTTGGGCTGATCCCGACAATTCTGCATCGCATTCCCCTGGCGGCCCTGGCCGCAATGCTGGTCTACACGGGAACTCGCCTGGCGCACCCAAATGAGTTTCGCAACGTCTACCGGATCGGCAAGGAACAGTTGCTGATTTTCGTGGTGACATTGGTTGTCGTGCTGGCGACAGATCTCTTAATTGGAGTTGCTGCCGGAATCGTCCTGAAGATGTTCCTCCACGTAGCTAACGGAGTGCCGTTGAGATCCTTCTTCAAAGCGTATCTGGAAGTCGAAGATGTGAACGAAAATACAAGCCGCATTGTGGCCCGTGAATCTGCGATTTTCAGCAATTGGATCCCCTTTAAACGCCAAATCGAAGACATTGGACTCGTCCAAAAACGAAACTTAATCGTCGATCTCTCCGGTGCGACTTTGGTGGATGCCAGTGTCATGGAGAAACTCGAAGAGTTGACCCACGACTTTGAACAGGCGGGTCTGGTGCTGGAACTGAAGGGGCTCGATGAACTGCGATCGCTGTCGTCAAATGTTCATTCCGCCCGAGTTCGCGGTTTGACTCCGGTTCGTCGGCTGACAATGATCACGGACCCCGATCTTGCTTCGAAGTTAACGAAAGAGATTGTCCTCAAGGGGGCAACCGGGTATACCGAAACGCCTTGCTTTGGTGTTGGACGTCGCCATGTCGACAGCGATGTTGTGACCCCCATTGAGCAGATTCGAATTGAGGTGATTCTGCCGTTTGAAGTCTGTGAAAAGGTGCTTGAATACTTGCGGGGAAGTGTTATGCCTTTGCATCACATCACCGTCTGCGTTGAAACAGTGGAAGTGGCGCGCATCACTTCGTTCGTGAGTTCAGCTGCGATTACTCGGCAGCAAACCAAAGGGCACTAGCGCTTTGCCGAACGTGGGTTTCCGAGTGTCATTCGACCGAGACCGTCGGGGCACAAAGTGTCCCGACTTCCCGAGCGCTACCTGCCACCGGACGGATTCAGTCGCCATCCACCAACTCCCATGACAACGGGTGCGAAGTCCGGTGGCATGGGCTGGCCAAGCAGAGGCAGTACCCAGCGGGCAGTGCTCGCGATGAAGGAGGATTCCTCCGAATCGATTTCGTAGGATTCAAAGACGACCTTGCTCGATGCCTCAGCACGCAGAAGGCCTAACGACAAGACAGCCATCCTGCGAACGGGGAACGACTCCGGAGGCATAGAATTACGATCCTTAATCCTTTCTTCGTATTTCGCGGCGAGTTCAGGAACTGGATTCCGTTCAAAGAGCAGTGCCAGAGCCCATAGGGCCGCCGCTCGTTTCTCATGGGTGCCGGCGGCAGACTTGGAAAACTGTTTTTCGTACAGTGGCTGCAGATCTTTGATTCGAAGCAGACCGGCATAATTCAGCAGCATGGTTTCTCTCAGGAAGAAATCGCCCACGGGGACTTTGCCCCCCGCAACTTGCTCTTCCAGATGCAGAATATAGTCGCGGACCTGATCTCGGATGGATTCATCCGGGAACAACTGAATTAACCAGGCTGCAGCGACACCGACTTCGTCGCGAGGATAATCCAGCAGGGCAAAGGATGGAGTCGAAAACTTCGTCGAATAAAGCTGGCCAAGGAGCAGGAGACTTTGCTCGATTCCCTGCCAGTCACTGGAGTCTGGCTTCAACATG
>JANPHT010000512.1:0-1811 GCA_031424595.1 Planctomycetota bacterium | reverse complement strand
GGATCCTGCGGGGAACGCTCGACAGGTTTGTCGCCCGACAGATCCCAGAAGCGAACAAAGCCTTCTCCGTTCGCGTTCACTGCTTGGTTGCCGTCGGCGGAATCCGTACCATCGTAACCATCCCCGCAGGGCACGGTCATTCGCCACCTGGCCGTTTGCGTCGCCATGTCCCAGACGACGAGGTTCCCGTCCAGTCCGTCGCCGGCACTGATCGTAGCAGCCAGTTTGCCATCGGGACTGATCGCCGCCGCGACGCCCTGATTCCAATGCCGCCGTGCGTGCGAGCCGATCACGCCGACGAGTTCTTTCGGCTGGTACTCAAATCGCTCCGCCACCGGAATCGCGGCCGGATCAAGCTTGTCGAGCGGCGATGGGACGTTGGGACCCACATTCGGCGAAGTGGTTGCCGGAGCGGCGAGTTCTCGCACGACGCGAAAGCCGTTGATCCAGTAACGTGACACCGCCGTGTTGAGGTTGCGAAACGCCGAGCGGCAGTAGGACTCGTTGTCTGCCCAGGTGCCGCCACGGACCACGCGATGGGGGCCGGAAACGGAGCACATGGGGTCGTTTGACTTGCTCTTCTCGTACCACTTGCCGTCGTACTCATCCTGGCACCACTCCCGCATGCTCCCATGCATATCGTACAAGCCAAACGGGTTTGGCAGTTTCATCGCCACCGACGGAATTTTGTTGCTGGCGTTATTAAGATACCAGGCGTGCTGGTTGAGCAGTGTCACATCGTCACCAAACGAGAACTGTGAAATCGTTCCCGCCCGGCATGCGTTTTCCCACTCGGCTTCGGTAGGCAGCCGGTACTTGAAAGATTCCTGATCGGACAGCCACTGGCAGTACGCGACCACGTCGTTCCAACTGATTTGGGAGACCGGGGACTCATCGGTCACGGACAGACCGGGGGACATCCAGTTTAGTCCCCGGTCGCTCACTGGAACCTTGTTGCTCAGCGTCAGCTCCCCTGAATTGCCCGAACCAAATTGCTCGGCCTCGGTGATGTACTTTGTCGCAGCGACGAACTTGCGGAACTGCCCGATCGTAACCTCGGTGGCACCAATGAGGTACGGTCTGGTGAGGAGGACTCGATGCTGCGGCATCTCTTCGGGAAGTCGCTGAAGATAGAATTCAACGGACTTGGGATTGTGTCCTTCGCCTAACCGGCGTCCCACTGCGTTCTGTTCATCATTGCTGCCCATCAGGAATTCACCGGGCGGGATGAGGATCATCTTCGCGCCGACGCTGTTGATCGTCTCGACCGTCGTGCCGAGATGCTTCGCCCACGCCTCTTGATGCGCGCGAGCTTGCTTGGCGTCGAACGGGGCTTTGGCGGGCGGCGGAGCGTCTGCGGGCTTGGCAGGTTCGTCCCAGACAATGCGGCAATTGGGCAACGCCTTCTGTAATGCGGCGACTCCCGCAGCGGTGACTGCGGTCTGTTGGACACTCAGATTTGTCAGCTCCATGCAATCAGCCAACGGCGAGAGGTCGGACACCCGTGTGTCGTAGACAGCCAGCCCCGAAAGCGGCATACCCCGCAGCGGTGATAGATCGGAAACCTGTGTTCCTTGAAGTTCCAATCGCGTCAGCTTCAGCCCCTTGAGCGGGGACAAATCGCGGAGTATTCCGCGACCGCCAATGCCGTCGCAGGAGAGCGCCGCCAACTTTGGCAAGGCTCGGACAGGCGAGATGTTGGTGACCGCGTGACTCACAAATTGCAGTTCGATCAAGTCGCCGTTCTCGATCCTGGAGTGTCCGAACTTCCCATCGAAACCCGGATTGAGCTCCACCAACTTCTGAGAGAC
>JANPHT010000511.1:0-4087 GCA_031424595.1 Planctomycetota bacterium | reverse complement strand
CCTGCTGCGGCCAATCAATTCGATGATTGAATTCAAACAGATCATCGGTCGTGGCACGCGACTTTACGACGGCAAAGACTATTTCACCATCTACGACTTCGTGAAGGCTCACCACCATTTCAGCGATCCCGAATGGGACGGAGAACCCCAAGACCCCGAAGCCTGCCCCTCCTGCGGCCAGCGTCCCTGCGTCTGCGAGCGCCCTGAACCTGAACCCTGCCCCGACTGCGGCGAACGCCCCTGCGAATGCCCGAGAGAGCCCTGCGAAGTCTGCAGCCAGTTGAAGTGCGTCTGCGAGAAGAAGCGAAAAATCAAAGTCAAACTCGCCGATGGCAAAGCCCGAAGCATCCAGCACATGATGATGACCAGTTTCTGGCATCCCGACGGCACGCCCATGTCCTCGCAGCAGTTCATGGAAATGCTGTTCGGCAAACTCCCGGCATTCTTCCACGATGAAACCGAACTCCGCACCCTCTGGAGCGCCCCCGACACGCGAGCCAAACTCCTCGAAGCCCTCGCCACCGAAGGCTTCGGCCACGATCAACTGGCGGAAATGCAACGCATCATCGACGCCGACAAAAGCGACCTTTTCGATGTTCTCGCCCATATCGCCTACGCACTCCCCACGGTCACCCGCGAAGTCCGGGCAGCGAACGCCAAGGTTCACATTAACTCCGAATTCAATGACAAACAGCGAGCGTTCCTTGACTTCGTCTTGGCTCACTACGTCAGCGAAGGCGTGGAGGAACTCGATCAGAAGAAACTCACTCCTCTGCTGCGGTTGAAGTATCACGACTCCCTGTCCGACGCCATCGCCGATCTCGGGAAGCCTGATGAAATCGGCCGAGTGTTTGCTGGGTTTCAGAAGTACCTGTATCAGGGCGGGGCGTGAAATCTGATTTACCGCAGCTCGAACTTTATAAGCATTTTCGAGTTGCCGCACCGCTCCTGCGAAGCCAGCCTGCGGCACCCGGTAATAAGATCCACTCTCCGAACTTCCTGATTCTGTTTGAATCTATGAGTGGGTGATGCACTGCGACTCTAAACATTGCTGCCCGAATTCAGTTGCGCCACTATTTCTTGGGCGTAGCGGTCCGATTCAGCAAACGTTGCTGGAAGTGACGGGGCGCATGCGGCACCAGCAACTTCCTCGGGCCGAAATCTGACCACGCCAATCTCCCCTTCAACTCGCTCAATATGGCTGACGTTCTCAGTGTCTGTATATTGCTCACGCAGGTCACCAACGATCCTGCTTTGCCATTCGGTATCACCATCACGTTCGACAGGCCACTCCTCGTACCGGATAAGGTGAGTTCCACAGCGAGCAAAAACGGCCAATACAAAACTGGCACACGTTAATCCAAGATGACTTGGCCCGATCAAGAACTCGTGAGTGTTGTCATCAAAACAATCGGTGGGTTTTCCAAAGCCGTATGGAATCGAACCTCTTCCATTAGCTCGCCAAATTTGACGGCAGGTATCGGCAACGAGTCTCAACCGGCGTTGTGGTAGCGGGGGAGTAATCCAGATGACATCTATGCTGCGATTCGGCGCTGCATTTCTTAGGACCTTGTGCCAGCAGAGATCCATCAGATTGAGGCTGCCATTTTCAGTAGATTTGTGAAAAATTCCCGTGTGGCGCTGGTCAGCGCGAACTCTTTGAATGGCTATCGCAACGCCCTGAATTGTATTCAAAGTGGACGTGTTCCCCCTACTTCGCTCCATCATTGGAAGTCGCTTTCCCTACTCCAAGCCGTCAAGTAGTCCGTCTTCCATTTCGTTTCGTTCACATATTACTCGCTGGATCTCTAGAAAAGCTGAGTGCCTTTCTGGAAGAAGGCTTCTCACTGGAAGTGTTGCCGTCAGGATTGCAAGTAGAATATCCGTGTCGAGCTCGGTGTACTTCAGCGAAACGAGAATCCTCCTGATTCGCCTAATCTCACCGTTCCTCATCAACCCGTCAAAATCGTCGAAGAGGAGATCAATTGCGGAGTCTCGCTTTCCACGTTCTGCCAGCAAGTAATTCGCCCACAATACGAATCCACACGCCGATTGAAACTTTTCATTTCTATCTTGTAGATTTCGCAAAACACGCTTTGGTGCTGACGTGAAATCAGATTGTTTCACAAAGCGAAAACGTCTCGTATCACCACTTGAGAGTTTGACGCTCCCGTACGTGGAGTTATGCAATGGGCGATTGATACTCTTCCGCTTTCGTAAAACTGTTGTACTTGCCACTCTATTCCTCACCGACAATCTGAGCGGGTATTTTTATGCCGGAAGACATTGCGTTTTTTGCGACTGCAGCTTTTTTTTCTCCCCTCTCAAGCTGCGTAATCAACGAATCGACGTCGTTGGACTCCAATGTGAACGTCATTTCCTTTGTATCACCTGAAGTCCGAAAGACTAAGCGAAGTTGATGCGAGACAATGCAACCTTCAATTTGATCCACAGATTCCGAGAAGATCGGGCGGATGTCTGTAATCAAACGGGATCGCAGAAGCACATTGTCATTCTCCAAGAACATCTCTTCGGCGGCGACGGAGAGTCGCACAATCGACAGCCCCACAAATTCGTCAAATGTGGTGGCCACCTCGTGCCATGCATGCAGCTCATCGGCTGACCAATCGGATGAATCCGTCAAAGAGATATGTAGGCCGCTAAGCACGTGGGCGAGCGAGTACCCGCCTTGCCGAACCCAGCCGTACACCGTGACAGCAGCTTTCAGCAATTGCAGCCCACACGGAGATCCGTTCAGAACTTCATCTACAATGGTATCCAGCGCATCCAATCTTCTTGGCTCGACCGGAAGTTCTTGTAAGTGCAACACGAGTCGACGCATCGCAACCGGACCCAAATCGCGGATGCAGGCCAATTGCTCGAGATCTTCCTCCTCTAACGAAATGGGGCAGGTCATTGATTACGACTCAGAGATTCCGAATTTACGAAGTTGGAAAAAACGGCGGTACTTTCCGATCCGCAACTCTACTCAATCCTTCCATAACAAGACACCGTGACTTGGTAGATTTTCACACATGGCCAATCGCGATCCGTATTGAATTGGTAACTCACAGTACTCTTTCGCCGGAAGTAGCCATACTCGCTTCGGTCGTTTTTGCACGTTTCTTTGAACCCCCTCGCGATGCGAATAACGTATAAAACAAGGGCAAATCAGTGAAAGCAAGCTGATTTGACGCCCGTAGGGATTATTTCGGACGTGAAACAGCACTTTCAGAATGGTTCGAGGGTTGGTTCTAACACGTCAGCCCTTGGCAACGATCGCTTCCCCAGATGCTTACCACGTCATTGGCTCCAAACCGAACGCTGCGCGGGTCAGCCACGACGAGTCTTCTTTTCGCTCAGCTCCCCGGTTGCCTGCATCTCTATACGCTGCCCATCCCACCCCACCACCGCCACCACCCGCTGCAAATCCCTCAAACACACCTGACCTCGCCCGCCCTCAACCCGCGGCAAAAACAGAATCTCCTCCTGAATTCCTGGTGCCAACATCAACAAATTCATGATCTGCGTCATCCGCGCCCTCGTCACATTCCCCAGCCGAGCCAGCTCCGAATAGTTCGACACAACCCCCGACTGAATCAACCCGTCGAAGTGGATCGCCAGTGCCATCAACCTGGTGATACGTGGCAGACGCCCACACGGCCCCGCTGCGGCCTCGGTCTCCGGCGGTCGAACAAGACACCGCTTTCCTTTTCGACGCGGCTCAAACCGCACACGGGCCGATACTGTGAGTCCTGTCTTCATGCCACTGCCAGCCTTTCAGAAAACTGTTCCAGGAAAATATCAAACCCATCCGGCTCGAACGTGATCTCTACGTTGCCGGATTCTCCGTTGTAGTCCACTCGCTGCACCAGGAGATTCAGGACGCGTGCCTGCTCGCGAGGAGCGAGGGCGTTCCAGACGGGATCAAAGTCCTGCAGCGCCAGCCTTACAATCTCCTGGTCGGGCGGTACGCGGTCAGAATCCCGAATCTCATCCCGGATCGCATACAGGCGTTCCGTCGCCGTCCGTTGACGTTCCTGAGCCGCTGCCAGTCGTTGTGCCTGTTCCGGGCCAGCAGTTGAGT
>JANPHT010000510.1:0-11727 GCA_031424595.1 Planctomycetota bacterium | reverse complement strand
TGCCACTTGCGTCCCGTCAACCGGTAGGTCACCTTGACCTTGTCACCGACTTTCAGCTTATCAACAGAGTCGCACGCATCAGAAATGAATTCCAGCGGAATGTAGTTCGTGAAGCGCCCGTTCATTTGTTCGAGCACAACAGTGCGCTTTCGGAAGCCCTTCTGACCGAATGTTTTTGTGGGCTCAATCAGATGAACCTGACCGTTAACTGTTGGATCTGCCATCGCAAGCTTTCTGTGCGTACAACTTTTGAACTATCTCCTGGATGATGAATGTCGGCATATTACGGCTCTGGACGGACAGTCTCAAGCGGCAGCACCGATCGCCTCGCCGGGAGAATGAGATTTTTCGAATCGTCATGTTTGACGTGACGATGCGTACTTTGCCGGAATGTCACCTGACCGCGATAGTCGCAAATTTGACTGCTTTCCAGACAAGTCAGCACCGAAAACACGCCTCAGGCTGGGAGACTGCGAAACAATTCGCAACAATTGCTCACTCGGGGTGATCGCGCCCCAGGCCATTAACCCACCGTTAAACGTTTGTCAGGAGTCCGCCCATGAACAACCACGCCGCTCTTCAGCCTGATCCAATCGTTGCCGCCGCCGGGTCACTTCCGCGTCGCATGTTTCTGGTGGCCAGTGCGGCGACGCTAACGGCAGCAAAGTTGGCATCGGCAGATGAGTATTCCCCGGATGCGCCGCCGGCACGATATCCCGATCACCGGCTGGTGTCATTGGATGATCGTGGTAAGAAGTTGATGTTGGGAAATACGCCGGTGCAGCGACTCTTTCACAGCAAAGAGATGTTATGGGCGGAAGGGCCGGCCTGGAACGGCGTCGGTCGGTACCTCATCTGGAGTGACATTCCGAACAATATTCAGCGCCGATGGCTGGAAGAAGACGGTCATGTGACGGTATTCAGGAATCAAGCCAATAACAGCAACGGAAACACGTTTGATGTTCAGGGGAGACAAATCTCGTTCGAACATCTGACACGCAGCGTCGCTCGTTATGAAGTCGATGGAACTCGAACCGTTCTGGCAGATAAGTTCAACGGCAAATCACTCAACGCTCCCAACGACGGAGTTGTGCATCCGAATGGAGATATCTGGTTCACGGACCCGGGTTACGGTGCGTTGATGGATTACGAAGGCACACTTGCGAGCACTGGAACGGTGCAACCTTTTCAGAAGGAGGCAGTCTACCGTATAGAAGCCAGTACCGGTAAGGTGATCAGGATGACCGACGAAATCTTCAAGCCGAATGGACTATGCTTCTCGCCAGACTATAAGAAAGTTTACGTCGCCGATACGGGGGCGTCACATTACCCGGATGCTCCCAAAAATATCAAAGTCTGGGATGTGGTCGATGAGAAGTCGATGGCGAACGGTAAAGTGTTTGCATCGATGAATCTCGTGATGCCGGATGGCGAAACGAAAGCTGGATTTGCCGACGGCATCCGCTGTGACGTGGCAGGCAATATCTGGGCCAGTGCCGGTTGGGTTGGCCAGGGTTACGACGGAGTTCACGTTTTCGCCGGTGACGACGGGGCTCGTATTGCCCAGATTCATCTGCCTGAGATCTGCAGCAATGTTTGCTTCGGCGGCACAAAACGCAATCGACTGTTTATGACTGGCAGTCAGTCGCTCTACGCGGCCTACGTCAACATCAAAGGATCGCATTTCTGTTAGTTGACAGTCGCGCCCGCCTTGGGCTGCGGCTGGAACAAGTGAGTACTGAAAACAGAAGTGTCAAACTGCTGGCGTCTCTCCTGATCGGCCGATTAACTGCTCGCGAGAGCCTGACATTCATGGGTGATTTATGGTGCCTCAGACAACGTCTCGTCGCCAGACTCTTAAGGCGGCAGCGGCTTTTGCCGCACTGGGATTTGTTCCTCCGGTGACGTTTGCCAGAACCTCCACAACAATGTCGCGGCATTCCGTGGAACGCCCGGGGATTGGAGCCATCGGTCTGCGTTATCAGGGCACCGTGATTACAGAGAAAGCTCGTGAATACGGTGATGTCGTGGCCGTTTGCGATGTTGATCGTCACGTTCGTGAACAGGCTCGCGCTTCGTTTGGCAGTACTCCGAAACTGTTTGAGAGCTACGTAGATCTGCTGGCATCGAAAGACGTCGATGTCGTGCTGATTGGAACTCCGGATCATTGGCACGCAAAAATGCTGATGGACGCTTGCCGAGCCGGTAAAGATGTTTATTGCGAAAAGCCGCTCACTTTGACGATCGATTAAGGCAAGCGGATTCGCGACGTCGCATCGTCCTCAAAGCAGGTGGTCCAGGTGGGATCCTGGCAGCGAAGCGATCATCGTTTTCGTCAAGCCGTCGAATTAGTTCGTTCCGGGAGAATCGGAACTCTGCAGAACGTCGAAGTGATACTCGGCAAGAATGAAGCCGGAGGGCCATTTGAACGCGTTGCGGCTCCAAAACACTTCAACTGGAATCTTTGGCAGGGGCAGACGCCGGAGGTACCGTACATTGCAGAACGCTCACATTACACTTTTCGTTGGTGGCATGAGTATTCGGGTGGCCAAATGACAGACTGGGGTGCTCACCACATTGATATTGCAAATTGGGCTATAAATTCTCAGCCGGTTGAGATTTCAGGAAAAGCAAGATACCCGAATGTCGTCGATGGCTATAACGTGCCGCTGGATTTTGAAGCGACGGTCCGGTACCAAAACGGTGTGTTGATGACGATCAGCGATACGGGCCGCAATGGGATTCTGTTTACCGGAACGGAAGGACGAGTCTTTGTAAACCGCGGAACTCTGTCGGGAAAACCGGTTGAAGACTTAAAGAAGTCGGCCTTTCCTCGCGAACAGTTTAACGTCTACGACTTTGATAATCTGACTCGTCCCGAGCGATCCGGCAAGCTGGACGCCATCGTAAATCACATGGGTAATTTCTTTGATTGCGTGGAAACTCGCCGCACTCCCATTTCAGATGTGGAGAGTCAGCATCGCAGCGTTTCCGTCTGTCACCTGTCAAATATCTCGATGAAGCTGGGACGCCCGCTGAAGTGGAATCCAACGATTGAACAGTTCATTGATGACCCTGAGGCAGACAAATTGCTTTCCAGACCCCAGCGATCAGGATTTGAGGTGATGTAATCCCTGAAAACTATTGACAGAAAAAGCGAGACCTTGCTTACCAGAAGTATTCTGATTCCGGTGCTTTTCGGAGTCACCGCGGCACTGGATGAATCTTGCCTGGAGCCAATCGAGGACTTCTTTTACTCCCGAGGTCGACCAGAGAAGGTGATGTGCCTATAACTGGACTTTCCGGTGGAATCTCTGAGTGGAAATGTGGTCGTGGGGCAGGTTCATGTCGGTGATTGAGACTGTTAACCTCTGTCGAAGTTACGGAACCAGACGGGGAATATCGAATGTCAATCTGAAGATTGCAGCTGGCGAGATTTTCGGGTTCCTGGGTCCAAATGGTGCGGGAAAATCAACGGCCATCCGAATTCTGATGGGATTGCTTGCTGCGGGGAGCGGGTCTGCAAGAATTCTTGGCAAGGATTGCTGGAAAGACGGCGCATCGATCCGCCGTGATGTGGGATATGTCGCCGGGGATGTGAGGCTTTATTCGTGGCTGACGACCAGACGAGCACTGGGGATGCTGTCGCGTGTTCACGGTCGTGACTTGCAATCTGAAGGCCTGGAGTTGGCCGAAAGATTTCGACTGGAACCAGATCTCGTTGTGCGAAAAATGTCACGAGGTAATCGTCAAAAAGCAGCCCTCGTGCTGGCACTGGCCACGTCGCCGAAAGTTCTGATTCTCGATGAACCCACGTCTGGTCTCGATCCGCTGATGCAGGATACTCTGATGACCTGTCTGCGAGAGTTTGCCAGTCTGGGGCACACTGTGATGTTTTCCAGCCATACGCTTAGCGAAGTGGAAACATTGTGTGATCACATTGCTATCGTGCGTGATGGTTGCATCGTGGAGGATTCCAGTCTCGCGGCGCTGAAGGCGAAAGCTCCGCGGCAGATTGTTCTGACGCTGCGTGATGATCAGCAGGTCGAATCGATTTCGTGGCCTCATACAGTAACCGTCAAGTACTCGCCAGGCAGGAACAAGGAGACGATATCGAGTCAGGCTTTGTTGCAGCTTGCTCCTTCGATGAAGGATCGCGTCTGCGTGCTCGAGATGATGGGGTCGTCATCGTCATTCGTGAACTGGGCTTCTGCTCAGAACTTCGCCGATGTCATGATCGGACCTCCGTCGCTTGAAGTACTGTTTCGGAAATACTACGAACACACGATGGAGTCGAAATAGTGTCGGGCTTGTTGCAAAAAATCTGGATGGAGGTTCGCTGGCCGGTTTTGTGGCTGAGTCTTGGACTCTGCGCGGTCATGGGTCTGCTTACGGCATTGTTGCCAAAGGTGCTTGGTAACATCCACCAGATGTTCGACAAGATGCCGATGGTTAAGCCGTTGTTGACCGCACTGTTGGGCGTTGATCCCGGGGATCAGGTGTCGGCACAGCTTTCCCAGGCGTTTCTTTGGGTTCATCCAACTGTTTTGACCCTTTTGTGGGCTCATGAAGTCATGTATTGCTCCCGAATGCCGGCAGGCGAAATCGATAGGGGAACTGCCGATTTTCTTCTCTGTTGGCCAGTGTCCCGATTGATCATTTTTTTATCCGAAACCATCGGATGGCTGCTGTCCGGAATTGTGATTCTGTTGTTCGGATATGGCGGACACCTGCTGGCATCGCTGAGTGTTCAGCCAGGAATGCGTTTGTCGGCAACTGATACTCTTATGGTCATGTCCAATCTCGGAGCCGTTTATCTGGCTGTCGGAAGCTTCTCGTTCCTGATCTCGACTCTTAGCGATCGACGTGGCAGAGCAATCGGTGTCGTGTTTACCGTTCTTCTGGCATCGTTTCTGTTAAATTTTCTCGCTCAGTTTCAGGATTGGGCAAAGAGCATTTCCCCGTGGTTATCTGTCATGGAGTACTACCGACCTGCAATTATTATTCAAACGGGAATGTTTCCGTGGTCCGACGTGACTGTGCTGATCACGGTGGCGGTTGTATTGTGGTTGGCGAGTGCGATTGTCTTCCGTGGACGCAGTATTTGTACGGTTTGAAGATGGTCTGTCGCGGGAAATCGTGACGAATTCCTCCAACGGAAAAACTCAATGACTGGGTGAGTCACTTCACTTGGGTTGCTCAGAGGTCCCTCCCTGCGAAAATCCTCGTCCGACAGTGAACTGGGTTCAGTGCGTGCCGGTTCTTAAAAACTGATGGTTGACTGAGACTGTGACCTTCTTCCCATCCGGTGATACCAGAGTGATCTCCCTGGCACCAAATTCGATCGATTTGACTCGGTCAAATCCGTTGGAAATGCGAGCAACACCCTGAATGTAGTTCACGACTGTGGGGCGATCAGCCTGGAGTTCAACGTTCGTCGGCACACCCTGCCTCGAAAGCACATTCTCCGCCATTGATGGTGCCAGCCCGTCGGCAAAATGACTGGTCACGTCTTCGAGGCCAAGGCAGTTGTTCCTTCCGTTCCACGGATGCCCATGGCGACCATGGTGCTCCATCCAGAAGACCGTGCTGGCAAGCACATTCGGATCCTTGAGCGAAAACCAAACGTAGCCGGCATCAGGAAACGTGGCTGTCATCCATGCCGGATCATCGCCGGAGGGATCGTTGACCAGTTGAATCAGATCGGCATAACCGTATGGCCCCGGAAGGTTGCTCAGATCGGCATCAGTACCATTTCTTGCCAGCACGGGCACCTGAGTCAGGTCATTCCACCGGGCACCGGAAAGAAGAGCTTGATACTCGCGTTTCCCTGGGTCGCTGAAGACTCCCGGACAGGTCATCCCGAACCTGATCTTACTGCTGGCGAGATGGACGCTGCCTTGCTTCTCAGGCATTGCCAGGGTTGCGTGATGCCCCAGAGGCACTCGGCCCGCGAAGCCTTCAATGATGTGCTTCGAATACACAACGCTGTGGCCTTTCACCAGGGACAGTTCTTTGGTCACTTTGCCTTTGCGAATCTGAGTCTCAAACTCCATGGTCAGGGTCGTCACATCGTCAACGTCGCGAACTCCTACGGCTCGCCATTTCGCTCCGGCAATCTCGCCATGGGGAGGATGAATTTCTCCGTGGACGGCATCCGAATTTCCTCCGAACGGCATGCAAAAAAAGTCGCCGCGAAGCGAATTCAGCACTGGCGCCGGCATCTCGGTCTTTGGTTCGTCCTGCCAGGGACTGATGTAGTAAGGCTCGACCGGACTCTCTGAACCGGCAAAAAATCTCACGGGTGCCATGTGACCGCCAATTTCCGTTACGGTAAGTTCAACTTGTCCATTGGCCAGTTCGAAACTTGGCTGCGAATGCGACATGACGATTTTGACTCGCTCCGCCGTGCCTTGCAGAGGCTCGGCTCCGTCAAGAGGAGTCACTACGATGGAGACCAGGAATCCCAGTCCCAAAAGGATCACTTGCGACGCTATTCGCATGTTGCACGCTTTCCTGAAAGTTGCTTCGACAGTCGATCCCGGAGTATTAAAGATCGGGATCACCTTCGCAAGGCTATCGCGTTTGACCGCTTTACGCTGCGTGACTTTGAGTCATGGCATCGAGTCCACAGGAGTTCCTGGGTTTCAGTGATATCCGATCAGTGAGTCCGGCGGCAGCGTTTGCACATACTGAGGAAGTCTTGTCGGCCCTCCGGAAAGTCGGACCACTCTGCACAACCGGCACAGCTTCGCATCGGTCCGGAGTGAAGCGAATCCCTGGATGTTGCAGAAATTCACCATGCCATTCTGTGTGCTAAGTTCCACTGGTGGAGTTTCTCCGTTCAACGCATTGCTCTCTGGAACTCAGCCACGGCACTGCGACTCGCCTACGCTGTCAGCCAACACACACAGGCCGCCCCATGGACCCTACTCATCTGCAGGAACTTGTCTCACTTGAGGACAACTATTGGTGGCACGTCGCCAAACGACAATTGGTCATGCAACTCCTGCAGAAATACTGTCCGCCACCGGGCCGCCTCGTAGAGGGTGGAATCGGTTCAGGACGAAACCTCGTGGAATTCAACGAAATCGGTTATGAAGTGACGGGCTTTGACCTTATGCCCGAGTCCGTCCAGCATGTGCGGAATCGAGGAATTGAGGATGTGCGAGTACACGACCTTGGAAAACCCTGGCCCATCGACAAGAAATCACTGCGGGCGGTAGTGCTGCTGGATGTTCTGGAACATGTCGAAGATCCCGCACTTGTGCTTCGGCATGCGTACGATGCACTGGAAGACGGTGGCGCTGTGATTATCACTGTGCCGGCTCATCCCTGGCTGTTCAGTCGCTGGGATGAGCAACTTGGTCATTATCGTCGATACACGGTTCACCAGTTCCGACAGCACGCTGACGACTCAGGCTTTCGAGTGTCCTGGCTGAACTATTGGAACAGCTTCACAATGCCAGCGGCCGTCGCGGTTCGAGGCTGGGAAAAGTTATTTCCCAGGAGAACGCAGCCGGATTTTCCTCAGGTGTCGTCCTTTACCAATCGAGCTCTGTTGACGGCCGCTGCTGCTGAGCGATGGTGTCTGAAACATCTGGGAGTTCCCACGGGCTTGTCGCTGGCAGGAGTGTTGCAGAAATGATCATGCCGTTTTCGTCAAATCAGCGAAATCGACATTCCGTCGTTGTCTCGCTGGTGCTGCCGGTCTTCAATGAAACTGCCATCCTGAACGAACTGACTCGACAAATCGTCAGCGTCATGGATGAAGAATTGTTGCAGTTTGAAATTGTCTACGTCAACGATGGGTCATCCGACGGATCTCGGGAAAATCTGAACACACTCGCGGCGCAGGATGAACGGATTACCGTGGTTCATCTCTCGCGGAACTTTGGTCATCAGCCAGCCGTTCACGCAGGACTTGAACACGCCTCTGGAGACATTGTGATCGTCATGGATTCTGATCTTCAGGACGATCCCGGAGCCATCCCCAGGTTTCTGGAACAATGGGAACGTGGCTATGACGTGGTCTACGCTCAACGATTCAATCGCAAAGAGAATGCTGGAAAGCGCTTTCTTTTCTACAGCTTTTATCGTGTGTTGAATTCCATTGCTGACAGCCCGATTCCGCCTGATGCCGGAAACTTCGGATTGATGGATCGAAAAGTGGTGGATGCACTTCTGCAGCTTCCGGAGAGGGAACGATTCTTTCCGGGACTTCGAAGCTGGGCTGGATTTAATCAGACGGGAATTCCAGTGGAACGGGCGGCGCGCCATGATGACCAGCCTCGCGTTTCCATGGCGGGACTGTTTCGATTAGCCAAGACAGCCATCTTTTCCTTCTCGGGATTCCCGCTCAAGTTCTTTTATGTGATAGCAGCCATTTCCGCTGTCGTATGTGCAGCTTCGATTAGTTTTGTACTCTGGCACAAAACCATGACGGGGCTGGCCGTGCCAGGCTGGGCCTCCATGATCATTACCGCATCGTTCTTTGGAGCACTGAATGCTCTTGGGATCTCGATCCTTGGTGAGTATGTGATTCGCATTTACGATCAGGTGCGAAGCCGGCCGGTCTATTTGGCAGAGAATGTGGTGAACAGGCTTCGTCTGCCGGCAGTCACTCCACGGCCTGAATCCCAGGGTGTGGCAGAAAGTGTAGACCGTTTGGAACTGTTGCTGGAGGCGTTGGAGCGAGAACATCGAACGCAGGGACTCGCTGAATCTCATAAGCTCGAAGACTGACGCAACACACGATCGATTCGATTTTTCGCTTTCTGAAATAGTGCAGGTGCTCGTATGAAGATCACGATGATTGGCACGGGATATGTGGGTCTGGTCACCGGAACATGTTTCGCAGAAAGCGGCAATGATGTCACGTGTCTCGACGTCGATGCTCGAAAAGTCGAACTGCTCAACCGAGGCGGAGTGCCGATCTATGAGCCCGGTCTGGAAGAATTGGTCAAGCGAAATACGGCTTCCGGACGTTTGAAGTTCACGACGAATTATGAAGACGCCATCAGCAAGGCCAAGTGTGTTTTCATCTGCGTTGGCACACCGCAGGACGAAAGCGGTGCGGCCGATTTAAAGTACGTTCGCGCCGCGGCCGAGCACATGGCTCCATTTTTGAAGCCAGACGCGATCGTCATCTGCAAAAGCACCGTACCGGTAGGAACGAATCGCAAAGTCGCCGAATGGATTCGTACGAAGACGGATACCAGATTCCACATTGCGTCCAATCCTGAGTTCCTGAAGGAAGGTGCAGCGATTGATGACTTCACAAAACCGGACCGAGTGGTGGTCGGCGTAGACGATGCAGAAGCTTCAGACGTCCTGCAGGAAGTTTACAAGCCATTTTTGCGGACCGAAAAACCCTTCATCATTGTTGGCATCGAGAGCGCCGAAATGATCAAGTATGCCGCCAACTGCATGCTGGCGACGAAGATCAGCTTCATCAACGAAATGGCCAATATCTGTGAGCAAGTGGGAGCCGACATCAATGAAGTCCGCAAAGGAATTGGCCATGATGCGCGCATTGGGTTCTCATTTCTGTTTCCAGGAGTAGGCTACGGAGGTTCGTGCTTTCCCAAGGATGTTCGAGCCCTTGCTGCTTTGGCAGCGGAGTATGGTGTCGAGCCTCGTATTCTGAGGACCGTCGACGAAACGAATGACCAGCAAAAACATGTCCTGTTTCGCAAAATTTCCGCGTTTTTCAACGGCAGCCTGAAGGATCGCACGATTGCCGTTTGGGGGCTTTCTTTCAAGCCTCGCACGGATGACATCCGCGAAGCACCGTCACTGGTTCTGATCCGCAGCCTCCTTGAAGCCGGAGTTAAGGTCCGAGTCCACGACCCTGTCGCTCTGGAGAACGTCAGAAAGGAATTTGGCGATTCCGTGGTGTATTGCCTGCATCATTACGATGCCTGCGATGGGGCCGATGCAATTGCCATCGTGACAGAGTGGAACGAGTTTCGAAATCCGGACTTTGACTACATCAAGCTGAAAATGAAGGCGCCGGTGATCTTCGATGGTCGTAATCTTTACGATCGACGCAAGATGGCCGCTCGTGGCTTTTACTACACCGGTGTCGGCCTGAGCGCCTTGCCCTTCGAAGCTCCAAAAAAGGACTGACTGAACGGTATTCGACTCGGGCGATTGTTGCGAACGTCGAGTGCGATTTCCCGCCCTCCCCGGCCAAACGCTGAGCGGTTTCGTAGCGCGGATTCAGAAGACTGCTGGAAGAGCCTGACACCATCATTCGTGGCTTGCACGCTTTCCAGTCGTCGCACTTGGCGACTTCTGTGTATTCGTACAGGCTCCGATTTCGCCCAACAGAGTCTGAAAAGTGTCCTTTCAGGGCAACAGGGGAAAGCATCGTTCAGAAGATTCCAAAGCCCCCAAGCCAGCGATGTTCGTCAACGCAGGCCAATAGAAAAGATCTGTTTCGATCAATGGGAAAGGTTGACTCCAGGTGATCAAACCGTAAAGCTTGTGTATGGCGGACGGTTTATTGCGATCCGTAAGCCGCGAATTTCGCAGCGATGAATTCCAAGCTCAGCAACCTACGGGACCGGGGAGACAATACTTGAGCACTTGCAACAACGTAATGCTGGCTGTCTTCACAGCAATTGCAGCGATGAATTCCAGCGCGGTGGCTGACGTGATCGTCATGAAGTCGGGGCAGCGAATCGAGGGAGAGGTTCTGAAGGTTCAAAAGGACACGGTCTTTGTGGATGTCGGTGTGGACGTGATTCGGGTTCCTGTCGATCAGATCCAGGAAAGGATTTCCGCCGAGCCGGCCAGGGACGAGGCCCCCAAAAAGGAAGACGGTGCCTTTATGAGTGCCGACTTACCGGAACGCACTGTCAAGGAACTGGTGGGGAAATTTGGTGAGGGCGTTGTGCTGATTCAGAATCCTGAAGGGCTGGGTTCAGGATTTATTATTAATGATCGTGGCTACTGTGTCACAAATTACCATGTGGTCGAAGGGCAAACTCGTGTCGCCGTTACGATCTTTCACCAGGGGCAGAATGGTGACTTTGAGCGTCGAGCAATTCGAGATGTGAAGATTCTGGCATTGAATCCTTACTTCGATCTCGCCCTGCTTGAAATTCCTGCCCAAAAGGATCTGAAGTTTCAGCCGGTGTATATCGCTGATGACGATAGCCATCGCGAAGGAGACACGGTCTTCGCAATCGGAAGCCCGCTCGGGCTTGAGCGTTCAGTTTCAGAGGGAATTGTAGCTTCAAAAAATCGAAACATGGACGGGATCGTTTATATTCAAACCACCGCTCAGATTAATCCGGGGAACAGCGGCGGTCCGTTGTTCAACGAAAAGGGGCAAGTGGTTGGGGTGATCAATATGAAGTTGACGTTTGGAGAAGGTCTTGGCTTCGCGATTCCAATTTCTTACCTGAAGCACTTTCTCAGGAACCGAGACGCATTTGCCTTTGATCGAACGAACCCCAATACTGGATATCATTATCTGGACCCGCCGAGACGCTCGAATTCTCGCCAGACCTATGAGGAGTCCACCGGACCGAGAACTGACAATAAGTAGACATTTGAGCAGTCAGAAAAACGGATTTTTCCGGAATCGCCTGTTTTTATGATTAAAAGAAGAAAGCGGCGAACACAAGGGGTTGCAGCGACGTGAGATAGGTGGAGACTGTTCGTGTGGACTCCGGAGGGAGTTCATGGGTGAGTTTTCTGTACAGAGTGCCATCG
>JANPHT010000509.1:0-15770 GCA_031424595.1 Planctomycetota bacterium | reverse complement strand
CTTGGAAAGATTTTTGCGGCCTGAAGAGATCGCGAGAATCTCGCGTCTGGAGTTGCGGGCACGCCGAGTCGTCGAAGGATTCGTGTCGGGGTTGCATCGCAGTCCCTACTTTGGTCAGTCGCTCGAGTTCCTGCAGCACCGGGAATACGTGGCGGGTGATGACCTGCGCCGAATCGACTGGAAGTTGTGGTCGCGTTCGGATCGCTATTACCTGAAGCAGTTCGAGGAAGACACGAACGTTCGCATCATGCTGGTAGTCGACGGTAGTGAATCCATGCAATTCAAATCGGCGACGATTTCGAAGTTTGATTACGCCCAGACTGTCGCGGCCGCATTCGCCATGCTGGCGCTGAAGCAGCATGATTCCGTGGGTGTCAGCGTATTCGACAGCACCATTCGCAGCCAAATCCCGGCCAGCAGTCGCAACAATCATCTTCAGGCAATTCTGTCCGGTCTGGAAACTCAGACCGCCGGCGGAAAAACTGACATTTATGGAGTTCTGCGACGCGTCAATGAATCATTGGCTCGGCGGAGTATTGTCATCCTGATTTCCGATTTGTTTTGTCCTCGCGAAGAATTGTTCAAGGGACTCACGATGCTGCGACAGCGAGGCCATGAGGTCATTGCGATGCACATCATGGATGATGAAGAACTGGAATTCCGATATTCCGGGACTTTGCGTTTTGAAGGTCTTGAGGACGGCGGCAAGCTCACCTGTGACCCAGCGGCGCTGCGAATTGGTTACATGCAGGCTCTGGACCGTTTTCTCGAAGCCATCCGCAAACGCTGCGCCGGTAGTGCGGTGGATTACAAACTCATTCGTACAAGTGACAATCTGGATGCCGCGTTGGCCCATGTGCTGACACAGAGAAGGAAAAAATGACCAATGATTATGCACCCATGACCGGTGAATCGCAGTGCAGTCATTTTGGTCATTCCAGACGAGTCATTCCTCCTTCCTCATCCCCTTCACTGAAAACTTAAAACCGAAAACCTTCACTATGCCCTGGCTCTCCCAGTTTTTCCTCAACCCAGCCTACGTGCTGCCGGGGGCTGCGCTGGTGGTGGTGCCGATTCTGATTCATATTCTCAGTCGGCTGAGGTATAAGAAAGTTCGATTTGCCGCGATGGAGTTTCTGCTGGAAAGCGAAGAACTCAATCGTCGTCGGATTATTCTCGAACAACTGCTGCTGCTGCTATTGAGAATCCTCGCCGTCGCCCTGATCGCGTTGTTGATCGCAAGGCTGGTGCTGGATCCGAGCCGTCTGCTGATGCTGCGAGGTGGCAGTATGCATCATGTCGTTCTACTGGATGATTCGTTATCCATGAGAGACCGTGAAGGAGATACGACGGTTTTTCGAGAATCGCTGACGACGCTGGAAAACATGCTGGCCGAAGGAAGTCGTCAGCCGGGTGCAGCGCGGGTTACTATTCTATCGATGACCGATCCGAGTCGGCCCATCGTATCCGATCGAGTCCTTGACGGTGCCCTCGTGCAGGAATTGCTGCCTCGCATTCGCAACCTCACTTGTTCGTGGCGAGCCGCCTCACCGATCGACGCTATTAACGCAGCCAGGGAGATTCTCGCTGCCGACGGCGGCGCTGCACCGCAGGTGCATGTTATCACTGACCTGCGAGCTTCTGATTGGAACAGCCGTCCTGAAGTTGCCTCCGCGCTGGAGTCGCTGAAAGCAATCAAGGCATCAGTCGATCTTATCAAAGTCGTTAAAGATCCACGACCCAACGTCGCGTTGCAGCAACTGTCGGCAGCAACGCTCGCGGTGGCTCAGGGTGTTCCATGGCGAGTCACGTTGACTTTGAAGAATCATGGCTCGTCTAAGGTCGCCGGACTGCGAGGCACCGTTCTGATCGATGGCAATCCGTTGCCTGGAAAAGTGCTGATTCCTGACCTGGAACCGGCTGCCGAACTACAGGTATCGCACGACCTCGCGTTCGATTCGGAGGGCCGCCATCAGGTTGAAGTTCGGATGGATGAGGACGCATTGCGAGAAGATAATCGCAGGTTTCTCGCAGTCGATGTGACCGAACGCCGAACCGTACTGATCATCGACGACGAAGGCCAGCAGGAAGATGCATCCTTCGTTGCCGCCGCACTGAGTGCAGATCCGGATCTCACCGGTCTGACCAGTGAGATCCGCTCTTCGCAAGTAATCACGTCATCGAATCTAAAGAAATATGACTGCATCTATCTGTTGAATGTGCGAGATCTGCCGGCGGACGCAACGGTGTTGTTGGCCGATTATGTTCGCAGCGGCGGTGGTATCGCATGGTTTCCTGGCGATCAGGCGAATATTCGCTGGTATTCTGAAACTCTGCGAGACGCCTCTCTGAAATTGTTCCCCGTACCACTGGGGACTTTGCACGAAGTATCGACGAACAACGGCCCGAATGCACCGGCCGATGTGAGTTCGTTTGTGAACCCCGTGTTTGCGCAACATCCTGTCTTTCTGGTTTACAACTCGCCGGATAGCCCTTTCCCGGACACTGTACAAATCTCGCGATGGATGCAGGTAACGGACGACTGGAGGTCAGATGACGTCGAGCGTGCGGATGGCGTGCATACGTTGATTCGGCTGACGAACGGTCAGCCGGTCGCGTTTGAGCACATGCCTGGCAATGGCAAAGTATTGACCTTTTTGACCGGAGCCGGCCGCCGATGGAGTAACTGGCCAGTGGCCCCTGCAGCTCCGGGGTACGTCGTAATGCACCTGTTGATTCACCAGCATCTGCAGCGAATGACGGATTCCGTTGAATTGCGGGAGCTGAATGAACCACTGCGAATGGAGTGGCCGGTCAGCCAGTTCACCGAGAATGTCGAAGTATTCCTGCCCGAGGCTGCCGGCGACGATGAACCAGTAGCCGAGACATTCGTGAGATTGCAGGCGGTGCCCGTCAAGGTTGAAAATACTAAACCGGCTGCTGCTGATGATGGATCGAATGGCGACAAGGCATCAACGGACTCCGCATCACCGGATGCACCGAAAGCACCTGCAAGGAAAGTGGACGATGAGAAGATCGGCGTAATGATTCCTCAGGCTGAGCGCCCCGGGGTTTACAAGGTCCGACGCTTTGACACTGAGGGCACTTGGTCTGACATCTCCATCGCCCTGAACGTTCCAACCACCGAAAGCGCGCTGGCCGTGGCGGATGCGGAGCAACTGATCCAACAGGCCGACCTTGGTCACGTGCGAGTCATTGAAGCCGATGCCGCTCAGGCCCTCGGAGGATCCGCAGCCGGACGCGAAGTCCGTTGGGCGTTGCTGGCGTTGCTGATCGCGGCTCTGATGGCCGAACAACTGCTGGCTCTTCGCTTGAGTTACCATCCGGAGGTGGGGCGATGAATGAGCAGGGTTTTCAGCTTTTGGCTTTTCGTTTTCAGGCGAATGCTTCAAATTTGAGGTTGGAGATTCCAAATTCGAGGGTCATTCATCCGACGGCACACGATCACACCGCGATCGACAGCTCGCCAACGGGACAGGAAAATAACGAGAGTCAGCACGACTTGCCAACTGCGGATCTCACAATACGTTCGCCGGAAGCCAGCCTTGGAGCTGTCCGGTTCACAAGCTATCAGGACAAAAAAGCCACGACTTCAGCTCCAGCGACACAGGCGGGCACACAGATCGATACGCAGTCATTTCAAACGACTGAATTCGATCTGCCAGAATCAACAGCTGGCATCCTATTACTTTTTGGCGGACTCACAGCGCTGATTGCGTTAACGGTTCGAACATCACTGAGAGATTCACGGTTCCTGAAACACGGATCGCGAGTCACGCTCCTCGTGCCCAGGCTGATTCTGTTAGGATTGGTTCTGGTGATTGTGCTGAATCCACAAAAGAGAACTCAACTCAGTCGTGTGGAGAAATCACGCGTTGGTATTTTGCTGGACACCTCGCTATCGATGGCATGGCCGGCGGCCGATGCAGTGGAAGGAACTGCAGCATCAGGAAGCAAGGCTGGCGTTGTTCGAACGGCAACCGATCAAACTCCTGTGGCAACTCGAGCGGAGGCAGCGGTGGATGCATTGGTTTCATCGGGCATTCTGACGGCACTCAGCAAGACTCACTCAGTCACGATTTATACATTCGATTCGCAACTCGCTGGTCCATGGGCGGTTGTCAGTGATGAGGCCATCCGGTTTGTCGATACCGAGAAGAAATCGTCTGACACATCGGCAACAGCCACACTTTCGCTGGACGAACCTGGGCAGGGTAACCCCGGAGCTATCTCCGATCCTGTTGCCATCGCTCGATGGAAGACGATTTTGCAGCCTCGCGGCATCGAAACGCGTCTGGGCGAGTCGCTTTATCAGATGATCGGGCAGCTATCCGGCCGAACTTTGAGTGGAATTGTGGTTCTGTCCGATGGACGTGCCAACGCTGGCCTGGATGTCGAACCAGCTCGAGTTCGCGCAGAGCGAACGGGAACAAAGTTACTCACTGTCGGCATCGGCAGCCAGAAGCCTCAGATGAATTTGTGGATTGCCGGCATGCAGTCACCAACGGACGTGCATCAGGGGGATCCGTTTGACATCAACCTTATGGTTCAGGGAACCGGCGCGGCCGGCCAACAGGGAACGGTAAGTCTGTTCCAGCAATCGGCGGATGGCGACGGCAAGGATCGTCGTCAGATTGCTGAGCAAACAATCGACTTCACTGATGATGCGATTCCATCAACGATTCGCTTCAATCAACAACTGACAGTGCCCGGCAAATACGACTTTATCGTTCGCATCGAATCGACTACCAGCGCGACAGAGATGACACTGGAGGACAACGAACGTCGCCGGACGATCGAAGTCACGGATCGGCGAATGAAGGTGTTGGTGGTTTCCAGTGGGCCGATGCGAGATTATCAATTTGTCCGCAATGCCTTGTTTCGCCACAGCGGCGTGGAGTCTGACGTCTGGTTGCAGTCGGTCACAGACGAGAATTCCGGAATGGTCTCTCAGGAAGCAAAGACACTGCTGACGAAATTTCCAGCCACAGAAACTGAGCTTTTTGCCTATGATGTGATCGTCGCGTTCGATCCGGACTGGAGCAAACTCTCCGCTGAACAACAGACGTTTCTGAATCGCTGGGTCTCCGATCATTCTGGCGGACTTGTCGTTGTTGCTGGAGAGATCTTCACTCCGAAACTCGCCCAGGATCCTGAGGCCTTCCGCGATATCAGCGTGCTTTATCCGGTACTGTTGAATCGCATGCTGCCCGATATGCAGCTGACACAGCGAGCGGACGAACCATGGCCCGTCGCGTTGACCCAGGAAGGCCGTGCCACTGAATTCCTGAAGATTGCGGATGCAACGGGAAATTCAAGTGTTGACTTGTGGACAACTTTCAAAGGAATTTATCGATCCTATCCAGTTCGCGGAGTGCGGGACGGTGCGGTCGTGCTATTGGAATACGGCAATCCGCGAGCAAGGACGGAACTCGGGCAGCCACCGTTTCTGGCGTCGCAGTTTTACGGCACTGGGAGAACCATTTTTATTGGCTCGGCCGAAACGTGGCGTCTGCGTGAAATCTCATCCGAAGGTCATCAGCGATTCTGGACGAGCCTCATTCGCGAAGTCGGTCAAGGCCGGCGCAATCGAGGCACCGCTCGAGGCTTATTATTACTCGATCGAACGGAAGTCGCTCCGGGACAGCCAGTCAGCATTCGAGCCCAGTTATACGACGCTCGCCTTCAGCCACTCGTGATGGAATCCGTCCCATTAACGATTGTTGACAGTGAAGGACGAACTATCAGCATCCCTGATCGCCTCAATGCCGACGGTCGTGGGGCCGGGCAGTACGTCAATAGTTTCCGCCCGCCACGATCCGGAGCGTATCGAATTTCTGTACCCGTGCCGGAATCATCCGACGTGCTGCAGACAACGATCGATGTCGTCCTGCCAAATCTGGAATCGCAAAATCCCACACAAAACGCCGAACTGCTGACGAATCTCACCCGGGATACTCAGGGTCGGTATCTCAGCCTTTCGGACCTCGCCATACTTCCATCTCTTTTGCCTGACCAAAGCCAGCCGGTCGTTGTCGATGAACAACTGCGAACGCTTTGGGATCGCGGCTGGTTGATGTTTCTGATGGTGGCGTTGCTGGCATTTGAGTGGATCCTGCGTCGCGTGTGGCGGCTGTCGTAGTCGGCTAAGTTTGCCACAGCGAATGGTTCTTGTCACGATACAGCTTCTCGGACGATGTCTGCGGGTTATTCGCAAACTCAGGAGTCACAGTTCATGCGATTTGTGTTTCCCCACGCGGCAATTTTTTTGACGTTGATTGCATGGTTTCCCTGCTCTGCTCAGGATGAACGCGTCCCGCACGCTCAGGACAAACCGCCGGGACCAGCTCTGAGTCCTGCGGAAGCGATGGCAAAGATGACCGTGCCGGAAGGCTTCACCGTGGAACTGGTCGCGTCAGAGCCGGATATCGTGAATCCGGTGGCGATGACGGTGGATGAACGAGGTCGCTTCTGGATCACGGAATCGCTCGAGTATCCGCGTCGCGAACCCGGGCCGGGAAAGGATCGCGTCAAGATCCTCGAAGACACTGACGCCGACGGCAAGGCGGACAAGTTCACTATCTTCATGGATGGCCTGAACATCCCCAGCGGCATCGCAGTGGGACATGGCGGAGTCTGGTTGGCGAATGCTCCGGATATCCTGTTCGTGCAGGACACAGATGGCGATGGCAAAGCCGATACGTCGGAAGTTGTCGTCACTGGCTTTGGACGTGATGACACTCATGAACTGCCGAATTCTCTGACCTGGGGCCCGGACGGTTGGCTGTATGGATTGAACGGCGTCTTCAATCCGGCTCACGTGGTGTATGGTCCGAAGAATCCAAACTTCAAAGACGGTCAAAAACCATGGGACTTTACATGTGCGATGTTTCGCATTCATCCGAAGACTTGCGAGTTTCAGGTCTTCTGCGAAGGCACCAGCAATCCGTGGGGCATTGCGTTCAACGATGAGGGGGAAGCCTTCATCAGCGCGTGTGTGATCGACCATCTGTGGCATTTGACGGAGACTGGCTACTACCATCGCCAGGGCGGCCCCTATCCACCGTTTACGTGGAAGATTGAAAGCATCGTCAGTCATAAGCATCAGAAGGCAGCCTACTGCGGCATTCACTGGTACGACAGCGATGCGTATCCCGATCAGTATCGCAAAAAACTCTACATGGGCAACATCCATGGGAGTTGCATCAACACTGACAGCATCGAACGATTCAAATCGACGTACAAGGCATCTCCGGAAGAAGACCTGTTGTCTGCTAACGATGCGTGGTTCATGCCGGTGGTTCAGAAAACTGGTCCCGATGGATGCCTCTACATTCTCGATTGGTACGACCGCTATCACTGCTATCAGGATGCCAATCGAGATCCCGCGGGCATTGATCGCTTGAAGGGGCGACTCTATCGACTGCGATACAAAGACACACCGCGTGCGAAGCCGGAAGACATGGCGAAGCTGAGTGATGATGAGCTGCTGGCACGACTTGACTCGGCGAACGGCTATCAGCGCGACATCGCGCAGCGATTGTTGACTGAGCGTATGCTGCAAACAGCTGGCCGCGCCATCGCTGCAGGCGCTCTGGATCAAATTCAGAAACACCTTTCTCTCGAAGTGGTCCTGCCCTTCAGCGGTAGGGAGCATTGCCTGCCGGTACTGGGCGTTTTGATGGCAGCAGACGCGATTGAAGACGACGTGCTGCACACGCTGCTTTCGAATAGTGACGCAGTTTTTCAGGCCTGGGCCGTTCGAGCAGCGGGGGATACTGCCTCATTATCTGAAGAAACTCGCAGACTCGTTTTCGAACTTCGCAATGATCCGTCTCCACAAGTGAGGCTCCAGGTTGCCATTGCGGCCACGAAGCAGCCTTTGATTCCCACGATTCCGACGCTGGTCGCTGTGCTGGCTCAGGCGGGAGATGATCCGCTGCTGCCTCGCATTGTCTGGCAAAATCTGCATCCGTTGCTTGAGAAACAGACAGCGGAATTCGTTGCAGAAATCCAGAAGGCGGAAGATCCGAACAAGTCGGGATCGTACCCGCAGCCCATCATCGATCTGCTTCCGCGGGCAGCCGACCGCATCCTTTCCACACCAAAGCCGGATACTTTGGCTGTCGCCGAAATGGTCAAGCTTCTACTTGCTGGCGAAGCTACCGACGAGGCGGCAGACCGCTGCCTTCAGTTGCTCACCGCTCGCATTCGATCGGGCGAAATCACTGGTGAGTCACTTGCCAGTATCGAGAAGGACCTTGAAGAATCGCTCAGCGCGGCGATCAGGAATAAGCTGACTCGGGCATCGACGATTTCTGCTGTTGAACTGGCCACATCACTCAAAATGAAGAACGCTGTCAATGCGGCATCGCAGCTGTCCTCTCAGGCCAATGATGAATCCATCAAGCTGCGAATGATCAATGCTCTGGTGACTGCAGAAGATGCGAGCGGCCTGATTTTTGCCGAGTCTCTGCTGTATTCGTCACGGTCATCCAGCGTTGTTCGACAGGCTGTACAGGCGATTGGTCGAGTCGGCTCAAAGAAGTCAACAGAGATTCTGATTCACCATTTGCCCCAACTTGCACCCGACGTCCAGCCGGCAGCAGTCGAAGCGCTGACGGATCGCGAGGAGTCTGCGATGGAGTTGCTTGGATTGGTTAAGGAGAAGTCGATTCCTGCAAATCTGATCAACGCGAATCAGGCTTACAAGATGCTCAGCCTGAAGAGTCCTCGACTTTCCGCCTACGTTGCCAAACACTGGGGCATCGTTCGCACCGAACGCGACCCCGCAAGGATTGAACTGATCGCTCACATGCGGAACGAACTGCGAACCAGCGAAGGCGATCCGGTTGCCGGCCGCGTTGTCTATAAGAAGCTGTGCGGACAGTGTCACAAGATTTACGGCGAAGGGGCCGACGTCGGCCCGGATATTACTCGCAACGGTCGTGCGTCTTTTGAACAGTTGTTGTCGAATGTGTTCGATCCCAGTCTTGTGATCGGTACGGCCTATCAGGGTTTGACGGTCGTCACGAAAGACGGAAAGGCGATTTCCGGCCTGCCGGTCGAAGACAGTTCTCAGCGCGTCGTGCTGAAGGTTCAGGGCGACAAGCAGGAAATCATCGCTCGAGCGGATATCGACGAAGTTGTGCCGAGCAAGCTTTCGCTGATGCCCGAGGGAATTGAAAAGCAGCTGCAGCCTCAGGAAATGCATGACCTGTTCGCATTCATCTCACTTGATAAGCCGCCGGAAGATCCGAATGCAAAACTGCTTGTGGGCTCGCGCATCGTTCCCGGCGATTCCTCAAAGCCCGACGAATTTCCCGCGTTGATCGAACAATTGCTGCCGGGTTATTCCACAATCAGCGTCGGAGAAGGCGGCATCGAAATCCTTGCCGATTATCACGGCCGCCCTGCCCTGCGAACGCATCCAGTGTCTCGATCGGAGCCGTGCAAGTTGACGGCAACAACAACTTTGCCGGCTGCCTCAAAGGTAAAACTTCGTCTCAGCGTCGCCTCCCATGAACAAGGCGACTGGCAGCTGACTGTTCATGTCAACGGCGAGATCCGGCATCAGTCCATTGTCAAGCGAACAAAGTCTGGCGTCGAATGGAAAGATCTGACCGTCGATATAACAGATCTCTCAGGTCAGCCTGTGACGATCGATCTGTTCAACAAGGCAAACGACTGGTCCAACGAATTCGCCTTCTGGAACGCCGCTGAGGTTGTGTCCGAGTAATTTTGTGCCCAGCCTTCATTGTCGTTCCACGGTTCAAGCCATGGAACCCATGGAACGAGTGGCAAAAACTGTGCTTTCCGGAAAGGACGGACCTCGAATAGAATTCCGTCCTGTACTTCCGTGTCGGCGGAGTCGACGCAGAGTTCTGACTGAAGGGGGCTTCAGGTTTTCGCACGGACGCATCAACGGCGCCAGTATTTGCTGGCAATCCTGCTGTTTCTGAGTGCCAGCGGTTGTGTTCATCCGTCGCTGCCGCCCTTGTTTCAGTCCGCGCGCACATTGGACGGGCGAGCATTGCCGCCGGGACGAGAATACTGGACTGCTTTCTCGAATCCGTCGCAGTTCAATTCGTCAGGTTTGTATCTGCTCCAGCCCTATCAACCGGGCCGAATTCCTTTAGTACTCATTCACGGGCTGGCCTCGGATGCATTGACCTGGAACGAGATGGTCGCCGCATTGAATTCTGACCCCCTCATTTCGTCGCGATATCAGATCTGGGTTTATCAGTATCCCACTGGCTTGTCGTACCTTCGAACGGCGGCCGACCTTCGACAGGAGTTATTGACGGTCCGCTCGATAGTCGATCCGGCCGCTAGTGATTCGGCAATCGATCAGACGGTGCTGGTTGGCCACAGCATGGGTGGCCTGCTGGCAAAACTTCAGGCTAGTTACAGCGATGAATA
Organism: Planctomycetota bacterium; assembly: GCA_031424595.1. Classification (GTDB taxonomy): domain Bacteria; phylum Planctomycetota; class Planctomycetia; order Planctomycetales; family Planctomycetaceae; genus SXXK01. Next base: position 5,327 of record JANPHT010000509.1, on the reverse strand, counting down.
CTTGTGGCACGCGATTTCTGACATACCTCTCAATGAAGCTCTGAATTCCGGACCGGTTCCGGATGAAACTGTGTCAGCGTTCGTCTTTCAGCCGGTGCCGTTTGTTAAGAAGGTCGTCTACATCGCAACGCCACATCAGGGATCGAACTGGACGCAACAACCACTGGGTCGACTAGGACAGTGGTTGATCGATGTGCCCGATCAGGTCAGAGTGGAGTACAATCGACTGATACGAGGGAACCCGGGATTATTTCGAAACCCCACTCCTCACCCACCAACCAGCCTCGATCACCTGACTCCTGGCAACAGCGTCATCATTGCGTCAAATCATCTCCGATACGCAAACCAGGTTGAGACCCATTCCATTGTCGGCACCGGGTATCGCTCACCCGACGGTTATCTGGGAGACGGTGTTGTCGCACTCGTCAGTGCTCGAAGGCCCGATGTGCTGACCGAGTACTTTGTAAAAGCGACGCACTCGGGTATCCTCAGGAACGCGGCGACCGCCGAAGAGTTGACGTGCATTCTTAAGCGGCTCCGGGCACATTAGTTTTGCAGATGAAGTATCGTCCATGACGCGAAGAATAACCCGAAGGACTTTCGTGGCCGGAAGCGTTGGCGGATTTGCCGGAATCAAAGCTGGCAGCCTTCAGGGAGGTGATCCCAATGAGGAACAGGACGTTATCGACTGCCACACACACTTTTATAATCCGACTCGTCCCGAAGGTGTGCCATGGCCGGGCAAGGGAACATCACTTTACCGAACTGTTCTGCCGAAGCACCTGCGAGAATTAAGACAGTTTCGAAGAGTCACTGGAACCGTGATTGTGGAAGCCAGTCCGTGGCTTGAGGACAATGCCTGGCTGCTGAACCTGGCGAAAGATGATCCTTTTATCGTGGGCATTGTTGGCAATCTGACTCCGGGTTCAGGCGACTTCGGTGGTCATGTGAAACGGTTTGCTGCAAACCCATTGTTTCGAGGAATCCGCATCTCGTCGAAACTTGTTGCAGGGCTGTCCGAACGCAAGGACTTTGCAGATCTGCATTTGCTGGCCGATCACGATCTGGCCTTGGATGTGAATGGCGGACCGGAGACGCCAGCCGTTATAGCCACCCTTGCCAATCAGATTCCAAAGTTACGCATGGTACTCAACCACATCGGCAACGTACGCATCACACCCGACGCGCCTCCCCATGAATGGCAGGAGGGTATTCAGGCGGCGGCGAAGCATTCCAATGTGTTCTGTAAGGTCTCGGCTTTGGTGGAGGGCGCTTCGCGAGATGGCAGGAAAGCACCACATGATCTGAACTACTATCGACCTTACATCGACGTGGTGTGGACTGCGTTCGGCGATGATCGGGTCATTTATGGAAGCAACTGGCCAGTCTCTGAAAATTCTGCGGACTATGAAACACTTCAGCGAATTGTGATGGAATATGCGTCTGAAAAAGGTGCCATTACAATTCCAAAGTTTTGTTCATTAAACGCGAAGCTGGCCTACAAGTGGCTTGAGCGTCCCGGGCGTCGCTGACTGTCTTGAAGTTAAAGTTCTGCTGTACGGGGGAAACACGTCAGGCGAATCCAGCAAGGTGGGACAGTCTACAACAGTGTTTTGTGTCGAGCAATGGAGGCAACTAATGCGCAATGCTGAGTGGGCAACTAATCACATAGGCAATCCTCAATGGCTGCGTTTCGGGATGTGGATAATTCTGTTTGCGATGACAGTCGCGTCGCAGGCACACATTCTGGCGAGCGATCATCCCAACATTGTCATGATTCTTATCGACGATATGGGTTACAGCGATCTCGGGTGTTTTGGCGGAACCATGGCGCCAACGCCAAATATCGATCGACTGGCCAAAGAGGGAATTCAGTTTCGAAGCTTTTACGTAAACTCGCCGATTTGTTCGCCGTCGCGAACGGCTTTGACCACCGGCCAGTATCCACATCGGCTGAAGATAACGTCATACCTTGATGACGCAAAACGCAACACCGAGCGCGGAGTGGCGCAGTGGCTCGATTCTGAGACACCGACGATTGCCGATCGTCTGAAAAAGGTTGGATATGCAACCGGACATTTTGGAAAATGGCATATGGGAGGGCAGCGGAATGTCGGTGACGCGCCGTTGATTTCAGAGTATGGGTTTGACGCCAGTCTGACAAACTTTGAGGGGCTTGGCCCGCGAGTGCTTCCACTGAACGACGCTTTCGACGGCAAGCCTCCTCGACGCCATGATCTGGGTTCGGGGCTGTTAGGGCACGGTCCTGTTCGGTGGGCGACTCGGTCAGCAGTTACCAGTGAGTTTGTCGGCGAGGCAATTCGATTTATCGAGCAAGCTGAGAAGGACAACAAGCCCTTTTACATTAACCTCTGGCCCGATGATGTGCATTCGCCATACTTTCCTCCGAAGGCTTTGCGAAATGCTACAGATCAGAGCAAACGAGCACTCTACTATGCCGTCCTGCAGGCGATGGATCAGCAACTTCGCGTGTTATTTGAACACATCCAGCAGAGCGACACTCTTAGAATCAACACGCTTATCGTCCTGGCCTCGGACAATGGGCATGAAGAAGGTGCCGGTCAATCGAATCCGTTTCGAGGCAGCAAGACATGGCTCTACGAAGGCGGAATTCGCTCGCCACTGATCGTATGGGGCCCAGGAATGATCTCCAGAGACGGTACTGGAACCGTCAACGAAGAGTCGGTAATCTGCGCTCTGGATCTGAGTCGATCGCTGACCGCACTGGCGGGAGCGGCGATTGAACCAAATGCGATCTGTGACGGCGAGAACCTCGCCGAGACTTTGCTGGGGAAATTATCGCAGAGTCGCGGGGCTCCCATATTCTGGCGACGACCTCCGGATCGTCCCGGTTCGAACGACGAAGACAATCCGGACCTCGCCGTTCGTGATGGAAGATGGAAGCTTCTGATCAATTATGATCGAAGTTCGCCGCAGTTGTATGATCTGGAAAAGGATGCATCGGAATCCCATAATCTGGTGAATGAGTATCCCGAAGTCGGCACTCGACTGACAGAAGCGGTCTTCGCGTGGAATGCCCAAATGCCTATGGATGCCGGCGATCCAGCGTTTCATTCGGCTGCAATCGGTCGCCAGGAGTAAGCAAGGGGAAGTCCCTGACGTGTGCCGACTGCCACGACTGCGCATGAAGCCAAACATTGGCGCAGCGCCGCACAAAGTTTGCGGAACGACATTTCAACGAAGCATGCACTGGCGCCGATGACTCTGCGTTTCGTTGGCATAAATCAGCTCAACAACGCAAAACTCTGTCAGTCGATCGCAGCGGCGTGGCGGTTCGCTTTTGGGTCTCCGGCCACATGCATGAGCCCCGTCTTCTGATCAATGAAGATCATCACTGGGTGCGCGATGGGCGATGGAACTGTTCCGACAATGTGGCCTAGGTCCGACAGATCTTTTCGAACAGACTCCGGGATCTCTTCATTCACTTTAAGCTCCCCGCGACCAACAAACGCCGCATTGCGGTCTGGATCAGGATTGAAAGAATCCTGATGATGATTCATTTGAAATCGAGGAGCAGTGACGGCATCTTTCGGCTCCATTGCGAAGTCGATGTGATTGAGTAACACGTTCAGCGTTGTCTGATCCTGAATGTCTCCTCCGGCTACGCTGATCGCAATCACCGGCTTTTCATCCTTCATCACCAGCGTCGGTGTCAGCGTGATACGAGGTCGCTTTCCCGGAGCGACTCGGTTGGGATGCGTCAGCGATGTGTTCATGCTGCGAACTCGATTGCCAGTATTGACTCCCGATGGTCCTGGAGTATTGGTCAGCATATTGCAGCTGGGGGTCGCAGCAATCACGTTGCCCCAGCGATCCGCGACAACACAGGTGGTTGTATCCTGTTTGGGGATCTTTTCCGTTTCGTTGGCGGGAATTCCGTCCGATCGCAAAGCGTACATCTTCAGCGGATCACCGGGTCGGCGATCCATCGAAGCATGTTGCCGGTCAATTAGCGGACGCCGGAGCGTTGTGTATTCGTCCGACAGCAGTTCGCTCATCGGGACGACAGCGAATCGGGGGTCCGTGTAGTATTCGTCGCGATCTGCGTAGCCAAGCTTCATGGCCTCTGTCATCACATGAATGTACTCGGCTGAAAGGTGTCCCATGGAATGCAGGTCAAACCCTTCCAGCAATCGCAGATTCTGACACAGCACGGGCCCCTGAGTCCACGGTCCACACTTGTAAACAGTGTAACCGCGATAGTTCACCGACACGGGATCCTCTACCAGCGTCCGCTGGGCTGCCAGGTCCGGCTTGCGAAGGAACGCACCGGTTGCGATATACCAGGCTTCCAGTTCATCGGCGATATCTCCCGTGTAAAAGCGATCGCGAGCTGCCGCCAGTTTGTCTTCGCGAGTTCCCTCGGCCGATCGTTCCGCTTCGACAAGTTTTCGTAGAGTCACCGCCAGATGTGGATGCCATACTTCCTTGCCCTTGTCGAGCAACGCCAGTGTCGGAGAAACTGCCTGTTCAAACGAGATCGTCCCGTACATCGTCAGCAGTGTAACCACGAGATCGACTGCTCCAGGAACAGGGGCGGCCTTCATACTACCCTTAGCCGGAATACCATTCTTGTAGAACCACTCAATCGCAGCCGGATCAAGCGGAGCACCTCCAACGCCGCTCAGCGATTTGACCTGCTTTGTGCTGACGTCATAGACCAAAACAGGCACTTCGCCGCCGATCGCAAACGATCCGTAGTCCGTGACAGCCAGCGCGAGGATCGTGGCGGCCGCGGCATCAGCCGCTCGTCCGCCATTGTTCAGAATCAAAATGCCCGCGGCGACCGAATCCGCATGCCCTGCGGCGACAGCTCCGTTCTTACCCGAAGCATGCCAGGAGATTTCACTGGCGGCCACTGAGTTTTCCGGCATTAACAACATCAATATCTGGACAATTGAAATCCAAACGAGGTCTTTCACTTGAGCTTTCCCTCTGTATGAAACGGTCGCAGCACGACAGGACATCGAGCAATCAACAGGAATGATGACAGGAAATCCACCCACGTCCAATGCTGGTGGCCGAAGTGCCTGTCAGACATGAATCACGAACGCGCCACCGAGGTAAGGTACAGCAAATTACCTGCCAGGACTTCGTTCAGAACTTTTGGGTCTCCCCGGCAGGTCGAATTTCTGTGCCCTGAGTCTAAGTCAACTCGTCACCAATTTCACGGCGAATGCCGGCTGCGAGTTTGGACAGCCTGGACACAACATCCGGGTGTTGGTCAGCCACGCTCATTCGCTCGCCTGGATCCGACCTCATATTGAAGAGTGAAAGCTCTAAAT